>JAGQZA010000027.1 GCA_020435805.1 Flavobacteriaceae bacterium | reverse complement strand
AGTAAAAGAATTTGAAAGAGATTATATCGAATTATTAAATGCGAAGCACAGAAACATCTTAGACGACCTTAAAGCCGGAAAATTAACCGATGAGGTAATAGATGTATTAACTTCTGTAGCAAAAGATCTTTCATCAAGATATAACTAATAAACAAATTCCGCCCACTTCCCCCCTTTGAGGGGGGATTGAGGGGGATGTTCAGCATAACTCAAAAAGAGAAATGGCGAATCTTAAAGAAATTAGAAATAGAATTTCCTCGGTAAGTTCAACGATGCAAATTACCAGTGCCATGAAAATGGTATCGGCAGCAAAGTTGAAAAAAGCCCAAGATGCTATTACCGCGATGAGACCCTATTCTGAAACGCTTACTAAGTTGCTTCAAAATTTAAGTGCTACGTTAGATGGTGATAGCGGAAGCAAATTTGCAGCACAACGGGAAGTTACGAATGTGTTGGTTGTTGCCATTACATCCAATCGTGGTCTTGCCGGCGCTTTCAATAGCAATATTGTGAAAGAGTGTAGAAAAAGTCTTTCGGAAGATTATAAAGGGAAGCATGTACAGTTTGTTACCTTCGGAAAAAAGGGAAATGACATTCTAAAAAAGACAGGGAAAGTAGTCGATAATAACAATGCAATTTTTGACGACCTTTCTTTTGAAAATGTTTCGGCACTTGCTGAAAAATTAATGGATTTGTACGCACAAGGGACTTTTGATAAAATTGTTTTGGTCTATAATAACTTTAAAAATGCTGCTACTCAAGTTGTCATGCACGAGCAGTATTTGCCTATTCAGTCATTAAAATCTGAGGACACCAAAACTACTACCGATTACATTTTTGAACCTTCCAAAGAAAAAATTGTGGAAGAATTAATCCCAAAAATGCTCAAAACACAATTATTCAAAGCATTGCGAGATAGTGTTGCCAGTGAACATGGAGCGCGTATGACAGCGATGCACAAAGCAACTGACAACGCTACCGAGTTACGTGACGAATTGAAACTTCAATACAACAAAGCACGTCAAGCAGCCATTACGGGCGAAATTCTGGAAATTGTAGGAGGTGCAGAGGCACTAGCGGGTTAAAGATTACTCATAAACTTATACAAACCTTCCCCTAAAACGGAAGGTTTTTTTATACCTTTATGGCAAGACTTTTGATTTATTAGATGTATGAAAAATTTCTTTAAAATACTCGGGATTTCGGCATTTGTATTGGGCGTTACCGCTTGTGCCGGAGGAAAGGAATACTTACTTGAGAAAAACCCTCCATTTTCAATTAAAGAGGCCTATTTTCAAAAATGGGTCGCTGGTGTACAAGGAGGAGGTTCTGGAACCAATCTACATATTACTCTTTCTAACATTAAAGAGGATATTACTATCGAAGAAATATATTTTGGAGACAAACTGGCAAAAGCAAATAAGAACCCGCAAAATATAGATTTATATACGGCTAATTTTTTGAATGATACTAATAGAGACATAATTATGGATGGCGATGCTACTAAAGAAGCTAAAAATGTAATCCCTCAGGTTTCTCCATTTAGTCTTTCAGAAAAAGAAGCTGTGATAAGTTATTCTATAAAGGGAGAAATGTATTATTATAAAATTACTAATCTTGACGAAAAACCCATCCTTGCCTATCCCAGTAGCAATCCAAATGGGAGAAATTAATTGATACCCATGCGCATAAAAATTATTAATACCTCCTCGCATCCCCTACCTCATTATGAAACCGAAGCCTCTGCAGGAATGGATTTGCGAGCAAATTTAAATCTTCCAATAGTTTTAAAACCCTTGGAAAGAGCGTTAGTTAAAACCGGCCTTTTTATTGAATTGCCCATAGGGTATGAAGCTCAGGTTCGTCCACGAAGCGGCCTGGCTTTTAAAAAAGGAATAACCGTACTTAATAGCCCGGGAACGATTGATGCCGATTACCGAGGCGAAATAGGAGTGATCTTAGTAAATCTCTCCAACGAACCTTTTACTGTAGAAAATGGAGAACGAATAGCTCAATTAATTATAGCAAAACATGAACGTGCTCTTTGGGAGGAAGTTGTTGAACTTTCTGAAACTTCTCGCGGAGAAGGAGGCTTTGGGAGTACGGGCGTGAAATAAAAATAAATGAAATGAAAATTATAGTCCCTATGGCAGGTCGTGGTTCGCGGCTTCGCCCACATACCTTAACCGTTCCCAAACCGCTTATTCCTGTAGCCGGAAAACCCATCGTGCATCAGTTGGTAACCGATATTGCTTCGGTTTTAGGGGAGTCTATTGAAGAAATTGCCTTTATTTTGGGAGATCCGGCATTTTTTGGAGAAGACGTTGTAGAAAGTTTAAAAGATCTTGCTTTAAGTTTAGGAGCAAAAGCTTCTATCTATCGTCAGTTAGAGCCTAAAGGAACAGGCCATGCCATCATGTGTGCAGCACCATCTCTTTCTGGCCCGGCTGTCATTGCTTATGCAGATACCCTTATAAGAGCAACTTTTAATTTGGATAAAGAGGCGGATAGTGTTATTTGGACCAAAAAAGTAGCGAATCCAGAAGCCTATGGCGTAGTGAATTTAAATGAAAAGGATGAAATTATCGAGTTGGTAGAAAAGCCAAAAACCTTTGTAAGTGATCAAGCGGTTATTGGTATTTACTATTTTAAAGACGTCGGTGAACTTAAAAAAGAACTTCAATATGTACTTGATAATGATATCATTAATGGAGGTGAATACCAAATTAATGACGGAATTAAACGCATGATGGCAGCAGGCAAGATTTTTAAAACCGGTACGGTAACAGAGTGGATGGACTGTGGCAACAAAGATGTTACCGTAGAGACCAATGGCAAAATGCTTCAGTTTTTAATGGAAGATGGACAACAACTAATTTCAGAAAAACATACTTCAGAAAATTCAAAAATAATCCCTCCTTGCTTTATTGCTGAAGGAGTGAAACTTATAAATGCCACTATTGGTCCAAATGTTTCCGTAGGAGAAGGGACAACCATAGAAAATACGACCGTTAAAAATTCTATAATACAATCACAATCAGTCATTAAAAACGCTACTTTAGACAATGCCATGATAGGTAATTACGTTATGTATGACGGTAATTTTACCCAAATTAGCATAGGAGATTACAGCGAATTGAAATGAAAAACGTACTGAAAATACAGATTCTTTTTTTCGGAATACTTCTATTCGCACCTCCTGTATTTTCTCAGGAAACCGAAGAAGCCCCAACAGACGACCTTGGAAATGTGAGCGATGCCTTTCAGGAACACTTTTTTGAAGCCTTAAAACAAAAAGGAATTGAAAATTATGAACTAGCCTACCAAGCCCTTCAAAAAGCCGAAAAAGCAGCTAAAAAAGATCCCCAGCAGGAAGCGGTGGTGCATTTTGAAATGGCTAAGAACCTTACTCAACTTAAACGGTACGAAGAAGCGGAAACTCGTTTTCAAAGTGTGCTTCAAACCACCGGTGAACGGATCGATGTGTTGGAAGCACTGTATGATTTGTATTACCAACAAAAAAACTACCCGGTAGCTATTCCTATTGTGGAAAAATTGGTCAAAAAAGACGATGATTATAAAGAAGATTTAGCCAACCTGTATCACAGAACCAAACAGTACGATAAAGCCTTGGTTTTGTTGGATGAATTGGACGAAACCTGGGGCGATAGTGTGTATCGCGACTCACTTAGAAAACAGATTTATACCATTACGGGAAATAGTGAAGGAGCAATAACAAATCTGGAGTCTAAGATTGAAAAAAACCCAAAAAACGAGCAAGACTACCTCAACCTTATTTATTTATACAGTCAAGAAAATAATTCGGAAAAGGCCTTTGAAATTGCAAAAGAGCTATTGAATAATAAACCTAATTCAAAGAAAGTGCATTTGGCGTTGTATAAATTTTATTTAGATGAAGGTACTGTTGAAAAAGCCATTACATCGATGAAGATAGTATTTAAAGCTTCGGAAATTGAAACTCCGGAAAAGTATAAAGTGCTTTCTGATTTTTTAGGTTTTATTTCTGAAAAGCCACAGTTTGAAAAAGAGTTGGAATCGCTTATTCCGCTACTTTCAGAAACGGGAAGCAGTACTTTTTATGAACAACTTGGAAATTATTTTATTCAGAAGAATGAAAAGGCAAGAGCGTTACAATTTTTTGAAAAAGGAAGCGAAGTTGCTCCCGATAATTTCAACCTTGTAAAGCATACTATTTTGCTGCAAATTGATAGCGGTAAAGCACAAGAAGCGGTGCAATTAAGTGAGGAAAGCTTAACAATCTTTCCTGCCCAAGCGTTATTATATTTGTTGAACGGCGTTGCCAATAATCAACTCAATAATTCGCAAAAAGCTATAGAAAGCCTTGAAATGGGAATCGATTTTTTACTGGATGACCCTAAAATGGAAAAGGATTTTTACGAACAATTAAGCAAAGCGTATAGCCAAGAAGGCGACCAAAAAAAGGCTTCTTTGTACAGTAACAAAGCAAATACTATAAACCTTTCTAATTAATGTTGAAAAAAACAGCAGCTTTTTTATCAATTGCTCTCTTTTTAATGCTTTCCGGCTGTAAAGGAACTAAATCTGTGGCGGAAACAAAGAAGGTCTTGCCCTTAGGAGAACTTATTTCTTTTCATGATGACGCTTCACCCAATTTTAATACCCTTGCTTCCAGAGTACAAGTGGTGTATGACGATGGAAAAAGCAATCAATCTATTACTGTGAGCTTGCGTATGGAAAAGAATAAAACCATCTGGATAAAAGCTTCTATATTAGGAATTACACTGGCTAAAGCCATCATTACCCCAGACAGGGTAAGCTATTATGAGACCATTTCAAATACCTATTTTGATGGAGATTTTTCTTTGTTAAGCGAATGGTTGGGAACCGATTTAAACTTTCAAAAAACACAAGCAATCCTTCTTGGGCAGTCTATTTTCTCGCTGAATGATGCTCAATACAAAACATCTGTTGTGAGTAATCAATATAAAATTGAGCCCAAAAAACAGCCTTATAATTTTATTCACTCGTTGTTTGTGAACCCTAAAAATTTTAAAGTAATTTCAGGGTCGGTTTCGCAACCTAATGAGAACCGATTGTTTTCCATTCGTTATGGGGACTATCAATTAATTGCAGGGAGTTACTATCCCGGCGATATTTTAATTGATGCTTCAGAAAAGGACGAAAAAACAAAAATTTCCGTTAGTTATAAAAGTATAGACGTTAATGCTTCAGTAAGTTTTCCTTTTGAAATTCCTGAAGGGTTTGAACGAATTGAGTTATCCAAATAATGAGAAAAGCACTATTTATATTTGGCATTGTTTTTTTGTGGATGACTGCTCCGTCGTTATCCCAGTCGAAAAAACAACAAGAATTAGAGGATAAGCGTCAAGCACTGCTGGAAGAAATTCAGAAAATAAATTCCTTATTGTTTAAAACCAAAGGCGAAAAAAAGTCGGTTTTGGCCGAAGTGGAAGATTTAAATCAGCGCATCAATACCCGCGAAAATTTAATAAAAGTAACCAACGAGCAGGCCAATGTATTGACTCGCGAAATAAATACCAACCTTAATACCATCGAGCATCTAAAAGAAGAATTAACGGTATTGAAAAGTGATTATGCCGGGATGATTACAAAATCTTACAAAAGCAAGTCCCAGCAAAGCCGAATTATGTTTTTATTGTCTTCGGAAAACTTTTTGCAAGCCTACAAACGCATTCAATACATGAAGCAATATACCAAGTTTCGAAAGAAACAAGGAGAGGAGATTAAAGTAAAAACGGGAGAACTACAAAAACTGAATGAGGATCTTATCCGTCAGAAAAAGGACAAACAAAAACTAATTGCCGAAAATAAGGTAGAAAAGGAAAAACTGGATGAGGAAAAGAAAACACAACAGGCTTTAGTGGCATCACTTAAAAAGGAAGAGAATAAATTTGTAGCACAGATACGCGATAAACAAAAAGAGGCAGATAAACTTGAAAAAGAAATTGACGCACTCATTAAAGCAGCTATTGCCGAAGCTAATAAAAAGGCATCTGCCGAAAATAAAACGACAACTAAAAACACGAATTCTACCACCTCATTTGCGTTAACCCCGGAAGCAAAATTATTGGCGACCGACTTTAAGAATAATAAAGGAAAATTGATTTGGCCTGTAGAAAAAGGGAAGGTAATAACTCCGTTTGGGAAACGACAACATCCACAATTTCCCAATGTGATGCAAGATCATAATGGGGTGGAAATAATTACTGAGCCTAACGCCAAAGCCCGAGCCGTTTTTAAAGGAGAGGTGATGCAGGTCCAGCAATTAAAAGGAGCCAATAAAGCGGTTTATATCCGCCATGGAGATTACATCACTATTTATAATAACCTTGCAACCGTTTCGGTAAAAAAGGGAGATAAAGTGACTACCAAAGACGTAATAGGCACTGTATTTACACACCCCACTACCGGAAAAGCCATTTTAAAGTTTTTTGTGTATCAAAACACCCAAAAAATGAACCCGGCAGACTGGGTGTATAAAATGTAATTAGCTACAGCAGTTTTCTTCGGAATCTTTAATTCCAAATCTTTCTAAAATAGAGCCCAAAAGACACCAATTGGTAAGCGAAGATTGCAATAAATTGACTCCAACAAAAGCTGTAAGCCAAAGCCAGTTTAAACTTACATAGGTAGCCAATAGAAGGCTGATAATGATAAATGTTCCGGCGACTGCGTGTATAATTTTTGTTTTCATTACGAATTTGTTTTTTCTATGTTAATACTTGCTACGTGAATGATGGATTTTGATTCTCTTTCAGTATTAAATTTTTCAACCAAATTGAAAAACACATCTACTTTTTCTTTTTTAATGAACGCATAAAACAAAACCGATTCGTTTTCATTCATTTCAGAACCAAACCAATTGTTTTCAATAGAATCCATCGTTGAATCTCTGTATCCAATAACCTCTTTGTAGGAGTAAGTAACTACTTCGGCTTCTTTTAACAGCTTTTTTACTTCGCCTTGAAAAGCCTGTATGGCGGTAATTATTAATAGTTTCATCTGTACAAAATATTTAATAAATAGGAATATGTAATGCTTTTTTGTTCATCTTCGGTGGGTTTGTAAAATTTGTTAATGGGCATTTCATAGCGTTACTTTTTCCCATTTTTTTCCCATTTTTTACGTTCAGTGATATAATAAATCAACGGAACAACAATAAGTGTCAACAGGGTCGATACAATAGCCCCGGCGACTAATGAAATAGCTAACCCTTGAAAAATAGGATCAAAAAGGATGATGGAGGCACCAATAACAACAGCACCAGTGGTTAACAAAATAGGGGTGGTTCGTACGGCACCTGCTTCAATAATGGCTTGCTTCATGGGGATACCATCGTTTAATCGAATTTCAATAAAGTCAATCAATAATACCGAATTTCGTACCATGACTCCAGCTAACGCAATCATTCCAATAAATGAAGTAGCCGTAAAGAAAGCTCCCAAAATCCAATGGCCTAACACAATTCCAACTAATGATAAAGGAATAGCCACCATCATAACCATAGGGGTTCTAAAGTTTTGGAACCACCCTACAATAAGCATATAAATAATAATGATTACTACTAAGAAGGCAGCTCCTAAATCCCTAAACACTTCCAGTGTAATTTGCCATTCGCCGTCCCATTTTACGGTAAAATTATTTTCAGCGTTCGGTTGCCCCAAGTACAACTCATCTACCGAATATCCTGTAGGTAATTCCATGTTTTGAAGTTTTTCATTCATCCCTAAAATGGCATACACCGGACTTTCCAGTGCCCCGGCCATATCTGCCAGCACATATACCACTCTTTTTTGGTCTTTTCTGTAAATGGTGTTTTTAAGGGTATTTTCTTTTACTTTCACTAAATCACTTACCGGAATTACATTTCCTTGACTTCCTTTTATCTTCAAATTCTGAATGTCTTGCAACGATGTTTTATCGGCATCGTTTAAAGAAAGCACAATCCCAACCGGGTCAACAGAAGTTTCATCATACAAGTTAGAAACTGGCATTTCACGAAGTAAATAGGTTAAGTTTCCTACTACTTGCTGAGGTGCTACACCATTCAACATCGCCTTTTCTCGATCTATTTCCAGGGTATATTCTACTTGAGGTGCTTCCACCATCCAATCAATATCCACCACATCTTCCGTATTTTCTAAAATGGTTTTAACCTGATTAGCTACCTTAATTTGTTCTTCGTAATCGGGACCATAAATTTCGGCAACTAGAGTGGATAACACCGGTGGTCCCGGCGGGACCTCCACAATTTTTACATTGGCACCGTATTTTTTTGCAATAGTTTGAACGTCTGCTCTAATTTCTTTTGCAATATCATGGCTCTGTAAATCGCGGTCTTCTTTATGTAATAAATTTACCTGAATGTCTGCCATATTACTTCCGCCACGCATATCGTAGTGACGTACAAGCCCGTTAAAGGTTATAGGTGCCGATGTGCCAATGTAGTTTTGATAATTAACCACTTCTGGTACAGTAGAAAGGTATTGTGCAATTTCTTTGGTTACCACTGCGGTACGTTCCAATGTTGTGCCTTCAGGCATATCGATAACAATCTGGAATTCATTTTTATTATCGAATGGCAACATTTTTACTGCCACAGATTTCGTAAAAAACATAAGCATAGAGCCTAACAACAATACAATGGTTCCTAAAAACATAAGGTTTCGTTTTTTGGAATTATTCAATAAAGGCTCTTCAATTTTTTTATATACTTTAAAGATCCAACTGGTTTCGAGTCCCTTCTCTTCTTTATGTTCTTGTGCTTCTTTTTCACGCAATAAGTGATACCCCAAATAAGGAGTTACCGTTAATGCCACAAATAGTGAAAGCATCATGGCGATGGAAGCCCCAATAGGCATAGGACTCATGTAGGGGCCCATCATTCCTGAAACAAAAGCCATAGGAAGAATTGCTGCAATTACCGTAAATGTGGCCAAAATGGTTGGGTTTCCTACCTCATTAATGGCGTAAATGGCCGCTTGCTTAAACGGAAGGCGCTTCATTTTAAAATGTCGGTGCATATTTTCGGCAATAATAATACTATCGTCCACCACAATTCCTACAACAAACACCAGTGCAAAAAGGGTGATTCGGTTTAAGGTATATCCCAGCATATAATAACTGAATAACGTAAGTGCAAAGGTTAATGGCACCGAAAAGAAAACGACCAATCCGCCGCGCCAGCCCATGGCCAGCATGACCAACAGCGTTACAGCAAGTATGGCAACGCCTAAGTGGAGTAACAATTCGCCTACTTTGTGCGAAGCGGTTTCTCCATAGTTTCGGGTAACTTCTACGTGAACATCACTGGGAATAAGAGTTCTTTTTAAATCCTCCACATGCGAAAGGATTTTTTCTGAAATTTTCATTGCATCGGCACCTTTTACTTTTGCCACCGAAATGGTTACCGCAGGGTATTCCGATTTATATTCTGAATATTTTTCATTTGCTTTTCCGTAACCAAAAGACACATAATTTTTTGGAGTTTGTGGACCATCTTCTATGGAAGCAACCTGCTTTAAATATACAGGCAGGTTTTTGTGGACTCCCACTACCAGATTTTCTACATCTTCTGTTGAAGTTAAAAATTTCCCGGTGGTAACTAGGTATTCTGTATCATTTTGAACAAAACTACCCGACTGCGAACTTCCATTATTGGCCTTAATCATTTGCATAATTCCCAAGGCATCCACCCCATTTTCGGCCATTTTATCTTTGTCCAAAACCACTTTTAGTTCCCGTGTTCTTCCTCCAATTTCCTTGGTAATTGAAACGTCTTTTACTTTTTCAATTTCGTTTGTAACCTCTTCGGCGAGTTGCCGTAGTTGAAAATCATCATAATTTTCGCTCCAAAGTGTTACCCCCAACATAGGTACATCGTCTATAGAACGTGTTTTTACCATAGGTTGCATAACGCTTTCGGGGAACATATTTTGATGTTTCATGAGCTCGTCATACAACTTCACGTAAGAGTCTTCGGTATTTTCCCCTACATAAAACTGAACTACCATTACAGCTTGTCCGTTCATAGCCATACTGTGAATGTGTTCTACCCCTTTTATATTTCCCACGACCTTTTCCAAGGGTTTTAATACTTTACTCTCAACTTCACTTGGATTAGCTCCGGGGTAACCCACCATGACATCTGCCATAGGGACATTTATCTGTGGTTCTTCTTCTCTTGGGATTAAAAATGAACTGTAAATACCAATAATCATTAAGGCAACCATTAATAAAATGGTTAACTTCGAATGAATGAAAAAGTGAGCGATTTTACCTGATATTCCTTCTTGCATGTTCTTTGTTTTTTAAGTTTTCAGCGTGTTTTTTTTCAGTTATTGAACCGAAACTTTTGCTCCGTTATATAGTTTTCCTTCCGCTGAAATAATATAGGATTCTTCTTTTGTGAGTCCAGAAAGTACTTCCACTTGGTCTCCATAGGTTTTGCCAATTCGCAACCAGCGAAGAATGGCTGTATTGTTATTTCCCAGTGCGTAAACACCCGTAAGCTGCCCTTGGGTAATCAATGCTTCTTTGGGCACGTATAAAGTTGTGTTTGTTGCTGTTTGGGCTCCTTTTTCAACCGGAAATTGAACACTCGCAAACATTCCTGAAAGAATAGGCGTTTCTGTTTTATCTAAAGCAATTTTTACCAGATATTGACCTCCCGTATTTCTTGCCGAAGTGCTTACTTCGGTCACTTTTCCGGGAATGGTTTTTTGAATGGATTTTGCCGTAACTTCAACGGTACTTCCGTTTTTAATTTTAGAAATTTCGGTTTCGGGAACCATGGCTACTACTTCAAAATTGCCGGGAGCTTCCATAGATAGTAAAGGCATCCCGGGATTTGCCATATTTCCTTCTTCAATGTTTTTTGCCGTAATTACGCCGCTAAATGGTGCTGTAATATTAGCATAGGCAAATTGTGCGTTAATTTCATTCTTCATTTGTTTTGCGGCCTCCAATCGTGCTTTTGCCATTTCATATCTGGCCGTTATATCGTCCACTTCTTTTTGGGAGGCACTATTTTCAGCAAATAAATTCTGAAAACGATCGTAGTCTTTTTTAGCATTGTTATGGGCCGCAGTAGCTTCTGTAATACTTGCGTTTACTTGGGCTAACTTAGCTTGAAGGTCTGTATTATTTATAGAAACCAACAATTGGCCATTTTTAACTTTATCGCCTACTTTTACGTGTACTTTGTTAACAAAGCCCATCATTCGGGTACTTAAATCGGCACTATTTACCGATTGAATTTTACCGCTTACACTTAAATAAGGGCTGTTATCTGTATTCTGTATGGCGTTAACCTTTACCGCAATAGGAGCTGCGTTATCTTCAATATTTTTTTTTGAGTCTTCACCGCAACTAATTATTGTTATTGATACGGAAATAAAGCTTGCTATGTATATATATTTTCTCATTGTACAATTATTCTTGGGTTAAAAAGGTTACATACGCTTTTGCGTAGTTATATTGAAAAATGGTTTGGTAGTATTCCAGTTGTTTTTGTGCATATTGCGTTTCTGCCATGAGCAAATCTCTAGTTTTTTCGAGCCCTTCTTTAAAGCGGTTGCTTCTAATACGTAAAGATTCTTCAGATTGTTCTAAGGCTAATTTTGAAAGCTGAAGACTATTCTCCGCATCTTGAAGCATACGCTCTGCTTGGTTTAAGGCCATCTGGCTTTCCATTTTATATTGATCTAATTCCACTTTCGATTTTTCAAAAGAAGCCTTGCTTTTTTTGGATTTTGCAAAGCGTTGCGCTCCTTCCAGAATATTCCAACTTAAGTTTGCTCCCACCAAATAACCACTGGCATCTGCTTGAAAGATTTCATTGTCATATAGCTCATAACTTCCGAAGGCATTTAAACGGGGCAAAAAATTCATTTTTTCGGCCTTGTACATTTTTTCATACGCCATAGAAGCATATTCCATGGCCTTTATGTCGGCACGGTCGTTTGAAAGTTTTGTAGCGGTAGGCCGAATTCCTTCCACCAGTAATGAATCGGAAGGCTGTAATATCGAAAAACTAGTGTCATTCACTAAAACCGAAAGATAATTTGAGGCATTATGGATGTTACTTTTTGCCAGTTGTAATTGGTTTTCAACCTCGGTTACTCTCACTTTAACCGCAAGCACATCTGCCTTTTGAAGATACCCTTGCTTAAAACTGTTTTCGGCCAATTTTAAATTTGCTGAAGCGGCTTCTTTTGCTTTTTCAAGCACCGTAACCATTTTATATGCCAATTGTAATTGCATGTAGGCCTTTTTTGTTTCTAAGGCTATGTACTCTTTGGTGCGTTCATATTGCATTTCCGTAGCTTGAAATTTCGCCTTAGCGGCCTTTCTTTTATAGAAGCCATCTATGTTTATAAGCGGTTGTTGAATTTCAATTTTTGTGGCAAAATTGGTTGTACGGCTTGGATCATTTAAAAGCTGTGGATTAAAATCGCTTTGTGAAACAATTTCTTGGTTCAATTTTGAACCAAATGCCATAAGAGGATTCGTGGTTGTTATTCCTGTATAGGAAGCTGATATGTTTGGAATGAAAATAACACTAGATTGTTGGTAATCTGCTTTGCTTTCATTCACTTGTTCGGCTATTATTTTTATGTTATTATTATTTTCTAATGCCTTGGTAATTGCTTCTTCTTGTGAAATCCAAGTAACTTCTTGGGCAAAAGCAATATTTCCCAAAAGCAAAAGAAAAATGAGATAGGTTTTTTTCATTAGTAATTTATTTTGGGCAAATATATTGGGAGAAACATAGGCAAGTCAGTAACAAAGGTTACTGAATAAAAAAAGCCCTCCAATGGAGAGCTTTTTCAACTAAAAAACCAAGCATCATACATTTTTTCCTTTCAACATTTTGTTCCAATAAAGGTTTGGTAACATATATTTTTTAAGCATCCACAACCTCCAGTGTTCTTTGGCACTATTAAAGACCAGCATTTGTTTCAATTTTGGGTCTGGAGTAAAGTTGTTTTGGTAATCAAATTCGGCAAGGACCATTTTCCCGTATCCGGTTACTAAAGGGCAAGACGAATATCCATTGTAGCTTTTATTTAAATTGTCTTTGTGATTTTTCAGTAACAATATGTTTTCGACAACTACAGGGACTTGTTTTCTAATGGCCGCACCCGTCTTAGCTGTTGGTAGAGCCGCAACATCTCCTAATCCAAAAATATTTTTGTATTTATTGTGCTGTAACGAATGGTGATCTACGTCTAACCAACCTGCTGCGTTTACTAGGTTTGATTCCCTTACAAATTTTGGTGCGGCTTGTGGTGGAGCAATGTGAAGTATATCGAAAGGGATTTGAATATCTGCGTCCCCCAACATTTTTTCACCAAGCTCATTCCCTTCATTTATGATACACCTATTTTCTTCGGGGGCGGTATGGTTGAAGTGGGCAATTTTCTTTTCTACATCTATTTTATATGGGGCATAAAAAGGTTTGAAGTGTATTCCGTAGCGGTCAATTACCTTCATCAACGTGTCTTTTACCGGTTTTACACCAAAAATGACGCTTCCGGGGGTGGCAAAAATAACATTGGTTTTATCTTTTAACCCGTTCTTTCTGAAATAATCTGCCGCTAAATATGCTATTTTTTGAGGGGCACCGCCACACTTTATAGGTGTTGTAGGTTGTGTGAATAAAGCATTTCCTCCTTTAAAGTTTTTTATGGTTTCCCAAGTATGCTCCGGATTGGTGTAATTACTGCAGGCAATCCCTTTTTCTAAGGCTTCTGGGAGGCCTTCAATCATGGAAGGTTCCATCACTAATCCGGGGGCTACCACCAAATAATCATAAGTTACATTGCCATTTGTTTTTGTCGTTACCGTATTTTTATCGGCATCAAAACCGGTTGCATAATCTTTTATCCAGTCCACACCTTTTGGCATAACTTCGGCCATAGGTTTTGCCGTTTTTTTATAATCATAGGTTCCTGCACCTACCAATGTCCATGCCGGTTGATAGTAATGAGTTTGGGCCGGCTCAATGATTCCAATTTCCAGATTTTTGTCTTTGTTTAAAAGCTGTGCGGCAGTCATGATTCCTCCCGTGCCTCCTCCAATAATGAGTATTTGATAATGTGATTTCATGGGTTGAATTTTTGTTGATTTTGGAAAAGTACTAAGTACCGACGAAAAAATTTGTAACAATTGTTACAATAGAGGGAAAATTTATTTTTTCAGTAGCTTGAAAAACAATTCTTTACCTGCTCTTTGAGGAATGGAGTTGTAACAACGGGTAAGTATTTCGATATTGAAATAGGGCTTAAAATAACCCAAGTATTCGTCTTTGCTTCCCCCAAAAGGAGGCCCTTCTTGTGTTAGAGGGAAGTCAAATAACAAACCAATTAGTTTTCCTTCAGGCTTTAAGAGAGAATACATTTTTCTGGCATATTCTATTCGTAATGAAGGGTCTAAAGCACAAAAAAAGGTTTGCTCTAAGATAAGATCATATGCTCCTTGAAATTGAAAAAAGTCTGTGTGAACTAACTCTTTTTCCGGAAAATTGGGAACTCTTTGCTGAAAATTTAAAAGTGCTGTTTCAGAAATATCCAAAACGGTTACATTTTTAAATCCTTTTTCAAAAAGATATTCAGCTTCATAAGCATTTCCTGCGCCCGGAATAAGAACTGAAATAGAAGGATTGTTTAATTGGTCAATATATTCTTTTAAAGGCATAGAAACATGCCCAATATTCCATCCTGTAGTTCCTTCTTTATACCGATTATCCCAATAGGTCTCGTCGAAGTTTATCATATAGAACGGGGCTTATTTATCAAACTCAATACTCCAGATACCTCGTACTTCATTTACATTGTATCCCGTTGCGAGGTCGTTAGGATAAAGTAATTTAATTTTTGAAAGCGTTTCTTTTGAAATGGTCTCATTGGGTGCGCCGTGGCATTGCAGGCACATAGAGTTTGTAACGATTGGGTAATAAAACCGGACTTTGTTTGTGGTACTGTCAATAATTGGTTTCGATTCTAAACCATCAATAATATCTTTTTGAAATTTTTGAATATACCCTATCTCTTTTGAAGAAGCTTTATTTTTTGGGTTTCTAAACTTATCTGAAACTCTTTTAATGGTTGCGCTATGTACCATAGCCATACTATCGGTAATAGGAAAAGCCTTTAGGTTGCAAAACTCTAATGCCTTAATAGGGCCTTCTTTTTGTAGTTTTCCCATTAAGTTTTTTCCTAATTCGGCTTTGGTAGATAGTGCTATCTCAAGTCCTATATCTTCCGGCGTGGCTGGAGCTTCATTATTCCCCATTTCTTTGTTCCTTTTCATCCCTTTCCCATTTCCTTTTCCATGTTCTTGGTTAAAATGATCGTTGAACCAATCGGGTTGTTCAATATCGAAGTCATAAATATATTCCCCAATTTTATCGATTACTTCTTCGGTATAAGGCTGGTAGGGCATTAATCCAAATTTTTTTACCGCTCCGGGCATTTTTACTTTTTCTTCGGAAGGTTCTTTCATCCAAGCCTTAAAAGCCGTTAAAAACATTTCTTTTGTTGTGTTTTCAGAAATATAGTGCTTCTTAACGGCAATCATAGGAGGTGCAACTCGGCTTTCCATAGTAGCGGTAGGGCTGTGACATACATAGCAATAAGTCTCCATTAATTTTTTTCCGGGATGTGTATTTTGAAGAGAGGTATTAACTTCATTTATACTATCGGAATACTCTTTCTTATCGCCATTGTTGCACGATATTAAAAAGGGGAGAAACAATAGGTAAGCAAAATATTTCATCAAGAACTCATTTTGCCAGTAGCGCAGCTAACAAAAGACTTTGCTTTTGTTATGACCGAATTTTTTGAGCCTACGGGAGGATAGCCAATTTCTGAAAGTTTCTTTTCAACAATAGGCAAAGCGGAGGCGTCTTCCGAAAAAAAAGAAACCATACTTTTATCTATATCTACAGTAATAGTATTTATGGATTCTACTTTGTTTAAAGTATCTATTACCGTTTTGGCACAACCACCGCACTTAAGATTTTGTATTTCAATAAAATGATTCATAACTGAAGAATTATGTTACCAATTCATATAACCTCCTTTTAGGTCGAATATTTTCTTGAAACCTAACGAATCTAATTTAGCCGCAGCCTTTTGACTCCTATTTCCAGAACGGCAGTATATATAAATGGGTTTTTCTTTGTCTAGTTTTTCAAATTGAAGGGCAAAGTTTTCCTGATCAAAATAATCAATATTAATAGCATTTCTAATAAAACCTGCTTCATATTCCTCGGGAGTTCTTACATCCACCAGTTGAATGGAGTCGTTCTGAATAGCTTCATTAAAAGAACCCTTATCTAAAATAGTAATATTTTCATTTTTCTGCGCAGATGCACCAAATAGAGAAGTAAATAGCGACATAACTAAAAGTATTTTTTTCATTTTTTAGGGTTTATGATTAGAAGTAGCCCAAAGATAGGGCTACTTCTTAATCAACCAACTAACCAACATTTTATTCCGGTATTATTTACCAGAAAAAATTGATTTACCAAATCAAATTTGATGTAAAATTAAATGATACTGTTACGTAAGTCAGTAACACATGTTACACAAACAATAAAGGGAGCAAAAAGCTCCCTTTATTGTTTATGGGTTATTTTAAGGTGCTGGGACACACGTAGTTAGTTTTTGGAATTTCAGTTTCTTTTATGGCTTTAAAGCCACCTGCAATATCTATAAGATTATGAAATCCCCTACTTTTAAGGATAGAGGCGGCAATTACGCTTCTATACCCTCCTGCACAATGCACATAAAAGGTTTCTTCCTTTGGGAATTCGGAAAGATGATCATTAATAAAATCTAAAGGGGTATTGTGAGCTCCTTGAATATGCTCTGAAATGAATTCACCTTCTTTTCGTACATCAAATACAGGGGCTTCCGCTTTTTGAAGAATCGCCTCAAGGGAGGTAGCCGGGATAGAAGTTAGGGTGTCATAGTCCTTAGCGGCTTTTTTCCAAGCGTCGAAACTACCTTCAAGATACCCAAGCGTATTGTCGAAGCCAACTCTTGATAATCTGGTAACAGCTTCTTCTTCTCTTCCTTGTGGGGTAATAAGTAAGATGGGTTGTTTTACATCGGCTATTAATGCTCCCACCCAAGGGGCGAAACCACCGTCAAGGCCTATAAAAATGGATCGAGGGATATGGCCTTTTACAAAATCGTCTTGATGGCGCACGTCAAGAATGATGGCTCCGGTTTCATTGGCAGCAGCTTCAAAAGCAGCGGGAGATAAACCGCGAGTTCCTCGTTCTAAGACTTTATCAATATCATCGTATCCTTCTTTGTTCATTTTTACATTCAACGGAAAATATTGTGGTGGAGGGAGCAAGCCATCGGTGACTTCTTCAATAAACTCTTCTTTGGTCATATTTGTCCGCAAGGCATAATTCATTTTTTTCTGGTTACCAAGCGTGTCAACCGTTTCTTTCATCATATTTTTTCCACAGGCAGAACCAGCACCGTGCGCAGGATATACAATTACATCGTCTGCTAATGGCATAATTTTATTTCGTAAACTTTCAAAAAGCAATCCTGCCAATTGCTCTTGGGTCATGTCTGCCGCTTTTTGAGCAAGATCCGGCCTTCCTACATCTCCTAAAAACAAGGTGTCACCACTAAAGATTGCATAGTTTTTCCCAGCTTCATCTTTCAATAAATAGGTCGTGCTTTCCATGGTATGCCCAGGGGTGTGAAGGGCAACAATAGTAACTTTCCCCAGTTTAAATTCCTGTCCATCTTTAGCAATAATTGCCTCAAAAGAAGGATTTGCTGTGGGGCCATAAACAATAGGAGCTCCCGTTTCTTTTGAAAGTGTCACGTGGCCGCTCACAAAGTCTGCATGGAAGTGTGTTTCAAAAATGTATTTAATTTTTGAGTGATTGTTTTTGGCTTTTTCAATGTAGGGCTGAACCTCTCGTAGCGGGTCTATAATAGCTACTTCTCCTTCGCTCTCTATATAGTAAGCTCCTTGCGCTAAACACCCGGTATAT
>JAGQZA010000279.1 GCA_020435805.1 Flavobacteriaceae bacterium | reverse complement strand
CCCAAAAAAGATAGAATACTTCCTAGGGTGCTGAGCATGGAGGAGGTCTTGCGGCTGCTGGAAGTAACCCGCAACCTAAAACACAAGACCATCCTTGCCCTATTGTACAGTGCTGGGCTGCGTGTGGGAGAATTGATTGATCTGGAACTGAAGCATTTTGATTTTGACCGAAGGCAGTTGCACATCCAAAGGGCCAAGGGCCGAAAGGACCGTTATGCCTGTATAGCCGAAAGCATTTTCCCTCTTTTGAAAATGTATTATGAGGGCTACCGACCCAAAAAATACTTTATCGAAAACCCCAAGGGAGGGAAATATAGTTCGGAGAGCATTCGTTCTTTTTTGAAACAAAGTTGTACTTTAGCAGGAATCCAAAAACGGGTAACGCCCCATACGCTGCGCCATAGTTATGCCACGCATTTACTTGAGAGCGGTACCGATTTGCGGTTGATCCAGACGTTGCTGGGGCACAGTAAGCCAGAGACAACGATGATCTATACGCATGTGAGCACGCAGCAGCTGCAGGAGGTAAAGAGCCCGTTGGACCTTGCGCTGCGGCAAGCGGCGTACCGGGATAAAAAAGAGACAAAACTTGGGTTATCCCTGCCAAATGAACGGGATAACCGTGATAAAAGTTGAGAT
>JAGQZA010000278.1 GCA_020435805.1 Flavobacteriaceae bacterium | reverse complement strand
CAGCCCAGAGGATGACCTAGAGCAATAGCGCCACCATTGACGTTGATAATATCTGGATTCAAGCCCAATTCTCGGATAACAGCCAGAGATTGTGAAGCAAAAGCCTCATTTAGCTCAATAAGAGAAATATCGTCTTGCTTCATCCCAGCTTGCTTAAGGGCTTTTGGGATGGCTTTCACAGGGCCCATACCCATAATTCTAGGTTCTACACCAGCGGCAGCATAACTTACCAATCTGGCAATGGGCTCAAGATTTAGTTCTTTAACCAATTCTTC
Organism: Flavobacteriaceae bacterium; assembly: GCA_020435805.1. Classification (GTDB taxonomy): domain Bacteria; phylum Bacteroidota; class Bacteroidia; order Flavobacteriales; family Flavobacteriaceae; genus Halomarinibacterium. The sequence continues at coordinate 371 of JAGQZA010000278.1, read as the reverse complement.
GCTCATAATCATAACAAATGCTGCACCGTCACTCATTTGTGATGAATTTCCGGCAGTAACACTACCACCAGCGGCAAAAACAGGTTTTAGTCTGCCTAGAGCTTCCACTGTGGTATCTGCTCTTGGTCCTTCATCCTTAGTTACTGTATAGGTCTTTTTTGCTTTTTTATCATTGACATCTACATATACTTGCTCAATTTCTATGGGTACAATCTGGTCTTGAAAACGGTTTTCGGCTTGAGCCTTTAAAGCCTTTTGATGCGATTTGAATGCAAATTCGTCTTGATCTTCTCGAGATACTTTAAACTGATTGGCAACTGCTTCAGCAGTTAATCCCATGCCCCAATAGTAGTCTTCATGGCCAGCTTGGG
>JAGQZA010000277.1 GCA_020435805.1 Flavobacteriaceae bacterium | reverse complement strand
TGATTTTTATCGATCTGCGTGGTGCGGGCGTTTTTCATAAAATCCTGCGACGCTTTTTCGATCTCGCCTGCGGTCATGGTATCGCCCTGGGTGTCTACTTCATCCGGCGCATAGACAATGCCATACACCAAACGCTTGTCATCATCAACCTTCAGGATCGGCACTTCTTTAAGCTGCTCGCCGCCGTCCGCCGATTTCCAGATGATGCTCTTTTTATTGGCACCCTTGCCAACCAGTGAAATGAAATTCACTTCCACGTCGTATAATCTGCGCTTGGCTTTTTCTGGCATCTTTCAGTCCTTTTATTTCCCCCTTTGAAGGGGGTTAGGGGGATGTTTTTTGTCGCCTAATAATCGGCTGTCTTTTTATGACGTCGGCAAAATAACACATGCGATGCAACAAAAAAAGGTCGCCCGTGCAACCTGCAACAAATCCAAAATTTGCAATAAAAAACCCCTGCCGATCCCAAAAGGACGGACAGGGGTGGAAATTTGACGATGCGATGAATGCGAAATTTGCGATTTAAGGCATGTAAAATTGGACGGTGCTTGTGATAGGGCTTGATGTAGGGCAAGAAAACGCTGGCAACACCTTAGCGCAAGCCGTAGCGCTATTTTTGGCCTTCGAAATCTTTGAAAATCACACCT
>JAGQZA010000276.1 GCA_020435805.1 Flavobacteriaceae bacterium | reverse complement strand
CGTAACTTTAGGTAACAATGGCTATAATTCAGCGTGGCTGTTTTTTTCCATCGGAAAAAAACGTACCTTTATCAAAGCTGATTCCGTCGCTGAAAATTCTACTGAATTTTCCACGCCGAAATCATAGCCCGGACCGTTATATACAACCACTCCGATAAAACCGCAAAAGCGGTTTTATTTATTAACTCGCCGATAAATTTGCTTCCAGTTTGAACTTGGACAATGAGTCAAAATTCTGATTTTTTCCTTCCCGCCATCCCTCTGATTTTTCCGCCGCTCCGTCCAACGGAATGTCAATTAGAAGGGGAGTAGCTTAAAATACTTTCAATTGATAATTTGTGGAAAAAGAATACACTGATTTTGCCAATCTGAAGCGGAGCAGTACGTGCTTACTCGGATGGGTCGTAACAGTAGGTAACATTGGCTATAATTCAGCGTGGTGGTTTTTTTCCATCGGAAAAAAACGTACTTTTATGAAGGCTGATTTCACCGCTGAAAATTCTACTGAATTTTCCACGCCGAAATCATAGCCCAGACCGTTATGTGCAAGCTTGAAAATGAACTACGCAAAAAACAAAATAGAACTCGAAGAAAATGGATATTCCATTTTAACAGATTTATATTCGGATAGCGAGATAAATAAAATTCTGGATTCAATCG
>JAGQZA010000275.1 GCA_020435805.1 Flavobacteriaceae bacterium | reverse complement strand
AAGATATGCCCGGCAGAATATTCACCTTGTAAGTAATAATCTGACCTGAATAGGCTTTGGATTCAACCTCAGATGTAATCTTAAAGCCCATAAACGGCGGAGTGATTTTCTCTAAATTCTCAGGTCTACTGAAAAAATCCCACGCCTCTTTTATAGGCAAATTCAATTCTTGCTTGGCTTTTAAAGTATAAATTCCAGAGTGCTTTTTAAAATTTATCATATTGTTTTACTTCCCGATACAATATGTAATTATCCTTGATTTTACTATAGTTACAGCATTTGGGCAACAAATAGGATACAAAAAATGCATAAAAAGAGTAAAACAAGAGCAATCATTAATAAATTCACTTACTAATATAGCATAAAAAAACCGCTCGATTTGAGCGGTTTTCAAATAAAAGCACCAAGCTATTAATTGGCTATCCCAGAGCCTAAATAAGTACTGTTTGATACTTGGCTACCATCGGCAGTTATAAATGCCATAAATAGCTCTACAGTATCTCCTGCGTAGGTTGTTGGTATTGCAACAATTTGAGTTCCTACTGTTCTGTCTGCACCATCTGTTAAAGAAATAGATTCTTTCTTTGATGGATTGTAAACCAATAACATTGCTTTATCGGTAGCGTTGGCGTTACCTTCAGCAGAGTTATCATCCCAGTTAAAAGTTACCTCTCCAGGTGTTGCAAGATCTGT
>JAGQZA010000274.1 GCA_020435805.1 Flavobacteriaceae bacterium | reverse complement strand
CAGACAATTCCTATCAGGTAAACGCCCTTTTTACTGCCGAGGAGATTATTAAGTATCAGCATCTCATACGAAGAATTCCGGTAGCCGATAATGTTATTGAATACGCAGTGACTTTGGTGGGAAAAACACGTCCCAAAAGTGACGCAGCTACACAAACGGTAAAGGATTATATCGATTGGGGGGCAGGGCCTCGTGCTTCACAAAATCTTATTTTAGCGGCAAAAGCTCATGCCGCACTTCACGGAAAGTTTTCTCCGGATATTGAAGATGTGCAAAAAGCAGCCATAGGAGTACTACGCCATCGTCTTATTAAAAATTACAAAGCCGAAGCCGAAGGATTGACTATCGAGAGCATTATTAAAGGGTTGTTTTAATAGCTTCTTTTTTATTCCTATTTACACCTGAAATTGATTTTTTAGATAGGAATGTGCGTATTTTCATTTCCTATGAAGCTATCATTTTTGTGAATTTGATAAAATCCACTATCATTTATTATCTGATAATTAAAAATAGTTACTAAAAATTACTATTTATTGAATAATTTATAGCAATTAAGCTATTTCGTTGTATTATTTTTAGAATATTGTTAATTTTTGTAATTTTGCGAGACTTCAAAAAAACGACATACCTATGGCATTTGACATTGAAATGATTAAAAAAGTGTATTCCAAATTTCCGCAAAGAGTGGACAAAGCGAGAGCCATTA
>JAGQZA010000273.1 GCA_020435805.1 Flavobacteriaceae bacterium | reverse complement strand
AACCAAATAAGATTAAATTATCGATAATTTATTCAAAGGATTTCAACAAAACAGATAATGTTTTAATCGAAAACCTTTTCGATTTTTGGTTTCGTAAACTGTTAGAGTGCTGTCAAAAAATTTAAGCTGTCAATTCCGTCTGCATAGTCCCAAAGTTGAGGTGCTTGACTCTTTCCGAAGTTAACTTCTCCATCAATTCCTGAATTTGATACAATACATTGAATAGCTTCATGGTTTTTGGCAAGGGTATTTTTAAGACCTTCAAAATCTGTATAATACTCATAAAAAACCACCGAAATAGGCGAGAAGAAGCCTGTGTCTTCTTTCAGTAAAAGAAATTCATTGTCCAACAAATTAATCCCGCCCATAAGATAAACCGCTTTGTTATAATCGTAATTATTCATGTACTTATCGTGCTGAATAACCTCTTTTTGAGCAAACATGGCTTTAAAAAAGTTTTCAAAATTGTATCCTTCGGGAAGATATAGTTTTGAAACATTTCGGCAACCTAATCCAAAATAGCGGAAAATATCTTCAGACAAACCTTCCAGCTGTGAAATAGATTCATTTCCGGTGAGGACGGCAACACTATTTCGGTTTTTACGGATGATGTTGGGGTATTTCCCGAAATAATGTTCAAAATAAAGCGAAGTATTGTTACTACCGGTAGCGATTACCGCGTCAAAGCCTTCCAGTTTTATATCGGTAAATTGAATATAATTTTTAAATGCGGGTTCAAATTCAATTAGTTTTT
>JAGQZA010000272.1 GCA_020435805.1 Flavobacteriaceae bacterium | reverse complement strand
CGAAAATCGAATTTCATACCAGCTTTTCAAAAGATAAAATCTTAAATTATGCATAAAGCACCAAACATCTCGCTCAACATTTAATATATTTACAAACTACTAGTCAATTGAAAATAACTAAATGAGTAACTTATTGGAAGTTAACCAAGTTTCTAAAAGTTTTGGAAACTTTAAAGCATTAAATAACGCGTCCATTACCGTTCCAAAAGGCAGTATTTTTGGATTATTAGGGCCAAATGGCGCAGGTAAAACAACCTTAATCCGTATAATAAACCAAATTACCATGCCCGATTCGGGTACGGTACGTTTAGATGGCGACTTGCTAAACCCAGCGCATATTAAGGATATTGGCTACTTGCCCGAAGAGCGCGGTTTGTACAAAACCATGAAAGTGGGCGAACAGGCCCTTTATTTGGCGCAGTTAAAAGGCTTAACCAAGGCCGAAGCAAAGGAACGCTTAGCGTATTGGTTCGAGCGTTTGGAAATTGGCGATTGGTGGAACAAGAAAATTCAGGAACTATCCAAAGGGATGGCACAAAAAATACAGTTTGTGGTTACCGTTTTGCACCAACCAAAACTGCTCATATTTGATGAGCCTTTCTCGGGCTTCGACCCCATAAACGCCAATTTAATCAAGGATGAAATTTTACGCTTGCGCGAAAACGGTGCCACGGTTATTTTTTCTACCCACCGCATGGAATCGGTCGAGGAATTGTGCGACGATATTGCGCTAATCCATAAATCGAACAAAATTCTTGATGGCAAGTTGGTCGATATCAAGCGCCAATACAAAATAAACAC
>JAGQZA010000271.1 GCA_020435805.1 Flavobacteriaceae bacterium | reverse complement strand
TAATCTTATCACGGTAATCCCCTTGAATAATAATTTGTTCATTTTTGAAACTTCCACCTACACTTAGCAATTGCTTAATCTCTTTAGCCAATAGTTTAAAATCACTATCTGCACCTGTATAGCCTTCAATGATGGTAGTAGGCTTCCCATTTCGCTTTTCGTATTTACAAATAAGGGGTTCTTCCTGCAACCAAATAGAGGAGAGTTTCTCTTCAACAGGCTCTTCCAAAGGGATATGATCTGGGAAAAGATTTTTAAGTTGATCTTGTAAATCCAAAACTTACTTTTTAATTAAGCCAATTTCCACCAAGCGCTGGTGCAAAAACTCGCCAGCGGTAATGTCTTCAAAAGCCTTTGGGTGATTGGCGTCAATACATTCATCAAGACAATTTAATTTCATGTCGCTTCTGGGGTGCATAAAGAAAGGGATAGAATACCGAGGGGTACCCCATTGCTCTCTGGGTGGATTCACCACACGGTGAATGGTAGAACGCAATTTATTATTAGTATGTCTTTCTAGCATATCGCCTACATTAATGACCAATTCGTCTTCTTCCGGAATAGCATCTATCCAAACCCCGTCATTACGTAATACTTGTAATCCGCCGGTAGAAGCGCCCATAAGCAAGGTAATTAAATTAATATCGCCATGAGCTCCGGCACGAACCGCCCCTTTAGGTTCTTCCGTAATAGGAGGGTAGTGGATAGGGCGTAAAATACTGTTGCCATTGGTCGCCCAATAATCAAAATAGAACTCATCAAGCCCAATGTATAATGCTAATGCCCGAAGTACATAAACCCCCGTT
>JAGQZA010000270.1 GCA_020435805.1 Flavobacteriaceae bacterium | reverse complement strand
CCAGATAATCACCGTAGCCGATCCCTTCATCGCGGAGGAGGTGGCAGTAGTTCCATACTTTTGCGATAATGCTGGCAGAGTGGTTGGTGGCCATAGTTTCTCCATAATATTTGCACAATAAAGTCCCCCTTTGAAGGGGGATTTAGGGGGATGTGGCGGGCTTGCTTGGTGATCAAGGCTTTAACATCCCCCCTTGCCCCCCTTCGAAGGGGGGAACTTGAAGGTTACTGCTCCGCGTTGGCTATCCAGGTTTCAATCGTTTTTAACACTTCCTCAATGTTATTTATTACGGCATCATCCGGAAAGCGCAAAAATGATATACCCCAGTTTTCCAGCCGGGCCTGGCGTTCTGCGTCGCGGATTTTTGCCGCTTCCGGCTCGTGAGAGGCGCCATCGATCTCAATTGCCAGCAGGAGTTCGTGGCAGTAAAAATCGACAATGAATTCATCGATCGGCACCTGGCGGTGAAATTCATATTTAAGTTCCCGGCGTCGAATGGCCTGCCAGAATATTTTCTCCCCCAGGGTCATACGTTTCCGCAGTTCCCGTGCTCGCTCCTTGAGCTTGGGATTATACGGAATAATGATATTTCGACTCATGTGTTCCCCCGATGTATAAATGTTCCCCTTGCACGACAAAAGTCCCCCTTTGAAGGGGGATTTAGGGGGATGTAAGCAGGCTTGCTTGGTGATCAAAGCTTTAACATCCCCCCTAGCCCCCCTTCGAAGGGGGGAACTGTGAAGTCCCCCTTTGAAGGGGGATTTAGGGGGATGTGGCGGGCTTGCTTGGTCATCAAGGCTTTAACATCCCCCCTTGC
>JAGQZA010000026.1 GCA_020435805.1 Flavobacteriaceae bacterium | reverse complement strand
GATTATAAAATACTTTCGTTGTTGCTAAAAATAATAATGTTTATAGGAGTTGGCTCAATAGTTTTTTATGCTCAAATTTTTAAGGGATGAATTTTGACTTTTCAGAAAATTATATGTTAGAAAACGAAAGGGTGCTGCTTCGCCCACTTACTTTTCAAGACAAAAAACATCTTCTGCCCTTTTCTATTCATGAACCCGAACTTTGGCAATATTCTTTAGTATCGGGTAGCGGGGAAGAAAATTTGAAGCGTTATATCGATTTAGCGCTTTCAAAAAGAGCAGAAAAGGATTCTTACCCCTTCATTGTTTTCGACAAAAAAACCAATCAATACGCCGGCAGTACTCGTTTTTATGATATTCAACCACAACACAACACCTTACAACTGGGATATACTTGGTATGGAAAGCAGTTTCAAGGAACAGGATTAAACAAGCATTGTAAGTTTCTATTGTTACAATTTGCTTTTGAAACTATAGGAGTAGCACGGGTAGAATTTAGGGCCGATAATAATAACCAAAAAAGCATTGCCGCCATGAAAAGTATAGGCTGTACCGTAGAAGGCGTGCTTCGAAGCAATTGCGACGGATTAAACGGTAGGCGTGACAGTATCGTTTTAAGCATTCTAAAAACGGAATGGGAGACTACGGTAAAGGAAAATTTGAAAGTAAAACTTATTTAGCACTATGCTGAACGAAAAACTGAAAAACTACCATATAATCCTTGCTTCCGGCTCACCAAGACGGCAACATTTTTTTAAGGAACTGGATGTGGAATTTACTATTGATGTGAGAACAGTGGAAGAAATTTATCCACCTCATTTAAAAGCTTCAGAAATTACAGATTATTTAGCGCAGTTGAAGGCTTCAGCATTTCCTGATATTTCAGAAAATAACCTGGTTATAACGAGCGATACCATTGTCTGGAAAGATAACATGGCCATTAACAAACCTATCGATTTTGACGATGCGGTGGCCATGCTTCAAAACCTGAGTGATTCCATGCATGAAGTATATACTTCGGTGTGTTTTTCTTCCAAATCCTTTCAAATTACAGTAAACGATTGCACCAAAGTTTGGTTCAAAAAACTTAGTTTGGATGAAATTAGGTACTATCTCAACACCTGTAAACCCTTTGACAAAGCCGGAAGTTATGGCATACAGGACTGGCTAGGATATACCGGAGTAGAAAAAATTGAGGGTTGCTTTTTCAATGTTATGGGGCTTCCTACCCGACTTGTTTATAAAACGTTAATGGAAATTGCGAACCGTTGATTTTATGTTATTTTTACAGAAAACAATACCTAATGTTTCGTTCACAAGCAGTTTTTGCAACCTATTTGCTTAGTATCGTTGTTTTTATTGGATGTAAGAAATCTGAAAACAACCTGATACCATCATCCAAAGAAGATTCAAATACGCTTAAAAATCGTTCACTTTCTGAAGAATTCAAATCTTATTGGTACGATGGAACTGCAGAAATCACTTCGTATGATTTAACCCAAGAGCGTTACGGCGAATTACGTAAAGGAAAGGCCGTAAATATTTTTGTTACCGAAGATTTTCTACCCGAAGTACAAGTTAAAGCCAATGCCGTGGCAGAAACCAATATTCCTGTTTTAAAATTAAATCAAGTAAAAAAATATGTAACAGGTATTTATCCATATTCGGTCATGACCAGTGTTTTTTACCCCGTAAATGCTACAGAGCATGCACTTAAAACTTCGTTTAGCATGCAAGAATGGTGTGGCCATGCCTATATACAACTTAATACAAAAAAAGATTTTGAAATTGTTTCGCACTCCTATTTTGAAGGGGAAGCAGATCAAAATTTACACCTCCCTAAGACTTGGCTGGAGAGTGAACTCTGGAATCTTATTCGCATTAACCCCAACGAGTTACCCACAGGAGATATTAGTGTGTTGCCTAGTTTTGAATACTTTAGAATGAGCCACACCCCTATCATTGCTAAAAATGCCTATGGAAAACTGATGCAGGGAGATTCTATTTCTTCATATACGTTAGATTACCCCGAAATAAAAAGAAACTTAGCTATTTATTTCAACAGTAAACCACCCTACGAAATTGAACGCTGGGAAGAGACACATCCCAATGGTTTAAAAACCACTGCCGAAAAATTACGCAGAATAAAATCTAAGTACTGGTCTCAAAACAGTACCCAATTCGAATATTTAAGAGATTCTTTAGCACTCAATTAACCTTATGTTTGAAAATTACGCTTTTGAAATTATACTTACCGCAAGCATCATTTTTGTTCATCTAATCCTACGATGGATACTAATTTTTATCGTAAAGCGCTTTGCAAATAAGTCTGAAAAAGTAGAACACCGTACCGGGCTCATCGTAAAATATATCAATTTTTTGATAGTCTTTGGCATTCTGTTAAGCGGGGTACTTATTTGGGGGGTAGACTTCAGCAGTGTGGGAGTTGTATTATCCTCAGTATTTGCTGTTATTGGGGTAGCCCTATTTGCACAATGGTCTATTTTAAGCAATGTTACCAGTGGAGTGATTATGTTTTTTACCTTTCCTTATAAAATAGGAGATTATATCATTATCCATGACAAAGAATTTGACTATCAAGGAACCATTGAAGATATTAAAGCCTTTCATGTTTTACTGAAAACCAAAGAAGACAAATTAATAACCTACCCCAACAGCTTGATGCTTCAAAAAGGGGTAAGTGTAGTAAAACCTGAAGAAATTGAAGAATTTTTACAGGAAGAAGAAAATGAAAGCCAACACAATATTGATTAAAACCCAAAGATATGATGTACAAAAAACTACGAAAAATTCCCTTTTTATTTTTAATAGTTTCGCTATCGATCACGGCCCAAACCCCTAAAAAACTATCAGCCTCTGAGATTTACCACGATTTGCAAAAGCTTAATTTTTTGGGTTCGGCATTGTATATTGCGGCACATCCTGATGACGAAAATACGCGCCTCATCTCCTATCTTGCCAACGATGTAAAGGCTCAAACGGCCTATTTATCTATTACGCGTGGCGATGGCGGACAAAATTTAATAGGTACCGAACTCAGCGAACTTTTAGGTGTTATTAGAACACAGGAGCTGCTTGCGGCGCGAAGAACCGACGGCGGACAGCAATTTTTTACCAGAGCTAACGATTTTGGCTATTCAAAACACCCCGATGAAACACTTAGTATCTGGAACAAAGAAGAAGTGCTGGGCGATGTAGTGCAAAATATAAGAAGGTTTCAACCGGATATTATTATCAACCGTTTTAACCATCGTACCCCGGGCAGTACCCATGGGCACCATACTTCCTCGGCTATGCTAAGTGTGGAAGCTTGGGATTTGGTTGGGGATGCTTCAAAATACCCAAATTCGGCCAATACCTACGGTACTTGGCAACCCAAGCGACTTTTTTTCAACACCTCTTGGTGGTTTTATGGTAGCCGTGAAAATTTCGAAAAAGCCGATAAAAGCAATCTCGTTTCTGTAGAAACCGGAAGCTATTTCCCCGGCTTAGGGCTTTCCAATGGCGAAATCGCTGCGTTAAGCAGAAGCATGCACAAATCGCAAGGTTTTGGAAATACAGGCTCCCGAGGTAACGAAACCGAATATTTAGAATTACTGAAGGGAGAAATGCCTAAAACCGCTAACCTTTTTGAAGGCATTAATACTTCTTGGTCACGACTGGAAGGCGGAGAAAAAATTGGTGCTATTTTATACCCTATCGAAGAGAACTTCAACTTTAAAGATCCTTCTGTTCATATTCCAAAACTCATGGAAGCGTATGAACTGCTTCAAGAGCTTCCTGAAAGTCATTGGAAAACCATTAAAATAGCTTCATTAAAAGACCTTATTGCCCAATGTGCCGGATTATTTCTGGAAGCTGTTTCCAATCAACAAACAGTAGCTCCAAAAGATAATGTAAAGGTTACTGTGGAAGCTATTAATCGATCTAATGCCGATATTCAATTGAATTCTGTAACTTCTTCTGTAATAAGCTTTATTGCGCCGTTGGTGGTTACCCCGTTAAAGAATAATGAAAAATACACGCTGGAAAGCACCGAATTTACCTTTTCAGGAAAGGAGTTTACAGCACCGTATTGGTTAAACGAAGGAGGTTCGTTGGGAATGTACAGAGTAGCCAATGAAGATCTTCGAGGACTACCCGAAAGAACACACCTATTTCCTGTCACTTTTAATATGACGATTGCCGGAAAACAAATTTCGTTTGAAAGAAATATTACCTATAAATACAACGACCCGGTAAAGGGAGAGGTCTATCAACCTTTCGATGTGCTTCCGGTAGTTACCACTTCCATTCCTGAAAAAGTACTTATTTTTTCTTCCAATGAGCCTAAAGAAATTTCGGTGATTGTTAAAGCCGGGAGGGAAAACATAAACGGAACACTATCATTACAACACCCAAGAGGCTGGGAGGTTTTTCCGCAGGAGCAAGGCTTTTCCATAGGTGCCAAAGGTGCCACCCAAACCTTAACTTTCAAAATAACTCCGCCCAAAAATCATAACGAAGGCTATCTAAAACCCTTAGCGCAGGTAGGAGATTCCTTCAGTGATAAAGAATTGGTAACGATAGAGTACGACCATATCCCTTTTCAGAATGTGTTACTTCCCTCGCAGGCAAAAATAGTACGAATACCCATCGAAAAAAGAGGGCAAAACATTGGTTATATCAATGGTGCCGGGGATGCCATTCCGGAGAGTTTAAAACAAATTGGTTACACGGTTACCACAATTGCCCCTTCAGAAATTACTTCGGAAAACCTACAACAGTTTGACGCTATCGTGGTTGGTATTCGTGCTTACAATACCGTTTCAGAATTGGAATTCAAACAAACAATACTGAATGAGTATGTAAACAACGGAGGTACGTTATTGGTTCAATATAATACCTCCCGCGAATTGATTACTGAAAATTTTGCGCCACTTCCACTGAAGCTTTCTCGTGATAGAGTGACCGATGAAAATGCCTCGGTTACTTTTCTCGACCCCAATCACCCCGTATTAAATTCGCCCAATAAAATCACACAAAAAGATTTTGAAGGCTGGGTACAGGAGCGTGGTTTGTACTTCCCAAACGAATGGGATGCTGCTTACACCCCTATTTTAGGAATGAAAGACAAAAATGAAGCACAAACAACCGGCTCGCTTTTGGTAGCCAAGTACGGAGAAGGCTATTATGTTTACACCGGGTTAAGCTTTTTCAGAGAATTACCCGCAGGGGTTTCTGGAGCATACCGTTTGTTTGCCAATTTACTATCTTTAGGAAACTAAATGGAACACCAAAAAACCTCACGAGACGGCCTACGGGTAAAATTCAGTTGGAAATATAAGTACACCTGGGTTTTAGTACTAAATGCTATCTATATCCTTCTTTTTTATTACTTAATGAAATACTATTCATAAATGAAACAAATTGATTGGATAGTATTACTTGCCACGCTCACGCTTATTATTCTTTACGGAATGTACAAAGCGCGTGGCAATAAAAATGTTACTGATTATTTAAAAGGTGGAAATGATGCACATTGGTGGACCATTGGGCTGAGTGTCATGGCTACCCAAGCCAGTGCCATTACATTTTTATCTACCCCCGGGCAAGCCTTTCATGATGGGATGGGCTTTGTTCAGTTTTATTTTGGGCTTCCCATTGCCATGGTGATTATTAGTTCGGTTTTTATTCCGTTGTACCATAAAATGAAGGTCTTTACCGCTTACGAATATCTGGAAGGACGATTCGACCGCAAAACCCGAACGCTTACGGCATTAATCTTTCTCATACAACGCGGACTTTCGGCTGGGATTACCATTTTTGCACCTTCCATTATCCTTTCGGCAGTGTTAGGTTGGAATTTATTATACCTCAACATTATCATTGGTGTATTGGTGATTTTGTATGTGGTAAGTGGCGGCACCAAAGCGGTGAACATTACTCAGAAGCAGCAAATGGGAGTTATTTTTGGCGGAATGTTCTTGGCATTTCTCATTATTCTGAACTTCCTCCCCTTAGATGTTTCCTTCGGAAAAGCCCTTGAAATTGCCGGAGCCAATGGCAAAATGGAGATTCTTGATTTTTCTTTCGATTTTGAAAATAGATATACCTTCTGGAGCGGAATCATTGGCGGAACCTTTTTAGCCCTCTCCTACTTTGGCACCGATCAAAGTCAGGTACAACGATACCTTTCGGGACGAAGCGTGAAACAAAGCCAAATGGGACTTATTATGAACGGCTTTTTAAAGGTGCCCATGCAGTTTTTCATATTGCTTATTGGGGTGATGGTCTTTGTGTTTTATCAATTCAATACTTCGCCTTTAAATTTCAATCCCTCTTCGGTAAAAAGTGTCATGGCTTCGGAATATGCACAGGAATATCAAAGTTTGGAAAGCCAAAAAGCACAATTACAAAAAGACATTAAACGGGAGCAATTGCTGTATTCCCGTACCGAAGATGTCACCAAACAACAACTGCATTTGGACAATATTGTAGCCTTAAACGTTTCTGAAAAAACCTTACGCGAAGAAGCAAAAACCCTTATCAAAAAAGCCAATCCCAATAACGAAACCAACGATAAGGACTATGTGTTTATCCACTTTATCCTTACCCAACTCCCCCGCGGATTGATAGGCTTACTACTGGCTGTAATTTTAAGTGCTGCCATGTCTTCCACCGCCAGCGAACTAAATGCGCTGGGCTCTACCACGGCCATCGATTTGTACAAACGAAATGCTCCCGGACAAACCGAACGCCATTACCTAAGTGCCTCGCGCTGGTTTACCTTACTTTGGGGTGTTATTGCCATTGGTATTGCTTGTACCGCTAATTTATTTGACAACCTTATTCAGTTGGTCAATATTATTGGTTCCATATTCTACGGAAATATTTTAGGGGTATTTTTATTGGCGTTTTTTGTAAAATTTGTAAAATCCCAAGCCACCTTTTTTGCCGCCATTATTACCCAAGTGATTATTATTGTTATTTGGTGGATGGATATAATTCCGTATTTATGGTTGAATGTGTTGGGCGCAGTTATTGTGATGCTATTGGCACTCGTACTACAAGCTACCCTATTTAATACACCAAAATCTTTAATGGATTCCGTGTCAAGCACGGAATGACAAAATTCTTTTTATTGTCACTCCACACTAAATGCGGAGTCCATACGCAAAATATCATATATCCTAGTTTAATTAGTGTAGGATACGCATTTTTAACATTCGAGGCTTTGCCACTTTGATTCTTTGCAACTCTGAATCTTTTTTACCTATCTTTGGAAGACTCCCAAAATATTTTTAGGCAATAAGGCATTTAGAAAAATTTAAAAAATCAGATTATATATAACAATTGATGAATAAAATTGAAATAAATGGTTATAAATCGATAAAAGAGTTAAGTCTAAATCTCTATCCAATAAATATTCTCATCGGGGCAAATGGTAGTGGTAAAAGTAACTTTTTATCTTTTTTTGATTTTCTAAAACAGGTGTATAATCGTAATCTTCAGGAATATGTTGCCCTAAAAGGGATTGATACTTTTTTGCATAAAGGAGATAAAATAACAGAAGAAATTTCAACAAAGCTTTATTTTCCAAACACAAATGGTTATTCTTTTACAATTAAAAAAGGGGATGCAGGTTTCATCTTTACAAAAGAGGGTATGTGGTATGGAAACAATCCATATTATAAAAACCCAGCTGATATTGCATCTTTTGGTCCTGAATCTAGATTACGTTATCAAAGTATGCCAAGAGCAGATTATATAAGAAATTATTTGGGTCAATTAGCTAAATATCATTTTCATGATACAGGAGAAGCATCTCCTTTCAACAAAGAATCTAATATAGAAAATGATAAATACTATCTTTATGAAAAGGGAAGTAATCTTACAGCATATTTATATAACATTCAAATAGAAAAACCAATTGTTTATAATCTTATTGTAAAAACTATACAAAGTATTGCACCTTATTTCTTAGACTTTTTCTTTCGCCCTGAAAATAATGGTAACATTAAGCTAAGATGGCTGAGTAAATATAGCTCATCAATATACGGTGCAAATGATCTATCTGATGGTACGATTCGATTTATAGCTTTAGCAACGCTTTTTTTACAGCCAAATCTTCCAGAAACAATTATAATTGATGAGCCAGAATTAGGTTTACACCCTACTGCTATAGCCAAGCTTGCAGGATTAATTAAATCAGTCGCAGCTAAAAAATGTCAAGTAATTATTGCAACTCAATCAACTGATTTAATAAGTCATTTTGAACCTGAAGATATAATTACAGTTGATCAGAAAAGTGGCGAAAGTATATTTGAAAGGTTAGATTCTGAAAAACTAAAAATTTGGTTAGAAGATTTCACAATAGATGATTTATGGAAACGTAACATAATTACAACTGGTCAACCAAATTTAGAATAACTACCTATGAAAAGAATTATAATGATTTGTGAGGGACCTACTGAACAAGCATTTGCTAAAACTAATTTACAAGTACCATTCCTTAACAAAAATATTATTTTGCAAACCCCATTGATAAAAGCTTCAAGAGGAGGTATTGTAAAATGGCAAAAATTGAAAGATCAAATTTATACCCACTTAATTTCAGAGCCAGATGCTTTTGTAACAACCTTTATTGATTATTATGGCATGTATGCTAAATACCAATTTCCTGGTTGGGATGCTGCTCATAAGATTTTAGAAAAAAATAGTCGGATGGATAGTCTTGAACAGGCAATGCTGGGTAGTATTGAACCAAAATTACAATATAGATTTATTCCATATTTACAATTACATGAATTTGAAGGTTTACTTTTTAATGATATTGAAGTTATCAAAAATCAAATACCCTCTGAAGATCTTGTTGGTATAGCAGAACTTGAACAAACCTTTGCCGATTACCCCAATCCTGAAATGATTAATAACAATAAAACAACATCTCCTTCTCATAGGTTGGAGCGCATAATTAGCGGATACAATAAGATAGTATATGGGGATATAATTTCAGAGGCAATTGGATTAGATCGAATTAAGGCTAAATCTCCAAGGTTCAATAATTGGATAACTCAATTAGAAAATATTTAAATTATAAATTAAATACTCATGCTAAAAGAACTAACAAAAAGTAAACTTATTTAATTCTGCTTTAAGATTATTTTTTTTCTATTGATCACAGCCCAAATAAAATAACACCCAAAAATTTCCGTTACTTTGCCTCTATGCAAGTCGCCATAGTCATCCTAAACTGGAACGGAAAAACCCTATTGGAGCAGTTTTTGCCCTCGGTAGTGGCGCACTCTCCGGAGGCTAACATATATGTGGCAGACAATGCCTCCACCGATGCTAGCGTGGCTTTTGTACAAAAAGAGTTTCCTTCCGTAAAAGTTATTCGGAATACCGCAAACGGTGGCTACGCCAAAGGGTATAACGATGCCTTAAGAGAAGTAAAAGAAGACCTGTTTGTATTACTTAACAACGATGTGGAAGTTACCCCAAACTGGCTTCAACCCATCATTGCTGCTTTTCAAGAAGACCCAAAACTGGTAGCCGCACAACCCAAAATTCTCGATTATAAAAACAAAACCTATTTTGAATATGCGGGGGCTGCAGGAGGATTTATAGATAAACTAGGCTATCCTTTTTGTAGGGGGCGCATTTTTGATACGCTGGAAAAAGATGAAGGACAATACAACGATACGGCTCCTATTTTTTGGGCAACCGGGGCGTGTTTATTTGTAAAGCGAGACCCTTTTTGGGAAGCAGGGGCTTTTGATGAAGACCTTTTTGCACACCAAGAAGAAATTGATTTATGCTGGCGGTTACAAAGTCTCGGGGGAGTTATTAAATATATAGGCGCTTCTGCTTTGTATCATTTGGGAGGGGCAACTTTAAGTGCTGCCAATCCGCAAAAAACGTTCTACAATTTTAGAAACACACTTTTAATTCTTTTAAAAAACAAAAAAGGCGCAAAAGTATATGCATTGCTATTTATAAGATTACTTCTGGACGGTTTATCTGGAATTCAGTTTTTACTTCAAGGAAAATTTCAACACATCTGGAGTATTATACGAGCCCATGTTAGTTTCTACAAACTATTGCCAAAATACCTTCAAAAACGAAAAAAATATGCTACAGCATACAAATATTGGCATATTCCTTCGGTTGTTTGGCGATACTATATTCAAAAAAAACGTACCTTTAACAATCTTTGATAATTTTAACTTAAATTATTGTTAAGGGTTATCCTTGCACTTTGCTAATTAGTAATTTTGGTCAAACTAAATACTTATATTCTATTATGAAAAAAATCGCTTTAATACTACTTATGACAGGGTTGGTTTTTACCTCGTGTGTTTCTAAAAAGAAATACGCAGAACTGGAAGCTAAACAAAAAACCACCCAAGATTTATTGAACACTGCCACCGTAAAATTAAATGCATGCGAGGCAGATAAAGCGGCTGCCAATGCAACTATTGCAGCACTTGAGAAACGTATTGCCGATCTTAAAAAAGATAAAGAAGACTTAATTAAGAGCTCAAAAGAGCTTACCATTTTAACGCAGCAAGGAGCAACCAATCTTGAAAAATCCTTGGAGAGTTTAAAAGAAAAAGATCTTAAAATTACTCGCCTTCAAGATGCCCTTAACAAAAAAGATAGCGTAACATTAGCATTGGTTACAAGTCTTAAAAAAGAAGTAGGGCTTAACGATCAAGATATTGAAATTAATGTTGAAAAAGGAGTGGTATTTATCTCTTTAAGTGATAAAGTACTTTTCAAGAGCGGTAGTTATGAGCTATCTTCCAGAGCTAATGAAATTTTAGGAAAAGTTGCCACAGTAATTAATGGCAAACCCGATTTTGAAGCCTTAGTAGAAGGCCACACAGACAACGTACCTTACAAAAGTGGTGTATTGTTAGATAACTGGGATTTGAGTGCTAAACGTGCAACGGCTGTGGTAAGAAAATTAATGGAATTAGGTGCTAACCCTGCCCAATTAATTGCTGCAGGACGTAGTGAGTTTGTGCCTTTAGTACCCAATACTTCTGCCGAAAACAAATCCACCAACCGTAGAACAAAAATCTATGTGTTACCTAAAATTGATCAATTCTACACCATGATTGAAGAAGAATTGGAAACCATGTCTAACGAAGGTGGTAACTAATTTTAATAAAATAATTGTCCAAAAAAACTCGGCTATATGCCGAGTTTTTTGTTTTATGACATTCACTTTATTTTTTATTAGCAAATACAAATTTCCTTACCTTTATGGTTATCAACTTAATACCAATCCCTATGAAAAAAATTGCAATTATAACATTTACAATATTTGTATCATTTGCCTCTTTTGCACAAATCACTAAAGAGGAAAGGCAAAATGCCATTGCTGAAATGATAAAAACCCAAGAACACTTTTTAAAAACCATCGAAGGACTTAGTGAAGCGCAACTTAATTTTAAAAATAGCCCGGATAGCTGGTCTATTGCCGAATGTGTCGAACACATTGCCTTATCCGAAAATAATCTTTTTGGTATGATGATGGGTACTCTGGAAACCCCTGCAGACCCTTCCAAGAGGGGTGAAGTTAGTATGAGCGACGAACAACTCATGGCTATTATTGTGGACAGAAGCCACAAAGTAAAAACTTCGGAAGCTTTTGAACCCAGCGGAAAATTTGGAACTTTTGAAGAAACGGTAAGCGCATTTTTGGAAAAGAGAAAATCGAATATAGAATATGTTTCCACAACCAATGCCGATTTGCGTAATCATTATGCCCAACTTCCTTTTGGAACTATAGATGCATATCAAGCACTCATTTTCATGTCCGGTCATACCGAACGGCATATCCTGCAAATGGAAGAAGTGATGGGGAGCGCTGATTTTCCCAGTGAGTAAAAAAGATTTTTTAAACCCTCAACCTTGTTGGGGGTTTTTTATAACCAATTGTTCATAAGCAATTTCTAAGGTTTCTACGGCAACTTCATTACCATCACTTCTTAAATAGGTGCTGGTAATTTTTGTGGGCCGCGCATCGTTTAATTGCCATTGCATCGTTACGGTACCCGTTTCATCCAAGAGCTTAATAACTACTGTACTTCTTTTAATGGTATTCATGGCAATCTCTTTATGCCAATTCCAAAAACTGCTATCATTGACAAAAACACCTCGCTTCATGGTAACATTCCCATATTTTGCAACCCCGGGCATTTGTTCAGTGGAAAAAATGGGAGAATTACTTTTTCTATATTCTATTATCTGATTTTCTACATCCATCCCGGAGACTTCTTGAAAAGCAATAGTATTAAGTCCATTTCCTAAATCTACTTCAAAACGAAATTGTGGTATGGGCCAAACTGGGTCATTGGTGTTATTTACTACGGTCATAGATTAATTTTTTAACTTGATTGCGGCATTTGCTGTGTAAATTCAATAATAATAAATTCTGCCGGACGCACCAAAGCTACTTTTACTACTACCCGCATAAACCCTTGGAGTATATCTTCTGCCGTCATCGTACTCCCCAAGCCACAATCCACTAAAAAAGCATCTGCGGGTGTGGCTCCCATAAGTCCGCCTTCCTTCCAAATATTGGTAAGAAAACTACTAATCATGGTTTTTACAGCTTCCCAAGTGGCTGCATTGTTAGGTGCAAAAACATACGCTTGAGCAGCCAATTTACAAGATTGTTCTAAAAAAATCACGGTTCTTCTTACCGAGATGTATCTCCAATCCAAGCTATTCCCATCCAGTGTTCTGGCTCCCCATACCAAAATACCCAATCCATTAAAATACCGAATGGCATTAATGGATTTTCCCGATACGGCATCTACATTCAAAGTTGCCTGCTGTGCATCGGTAAGTCGAATAGGCAAACTAACCGCTCCCACAATAGAAGTATTTGCCGGAGCTTTCCAAACTCCATCATTTGCATCAATAGTTGTCATGACACCTGCCATCCCGCCACTGGGAGGCAACAAATTCACATCTTCCACAACCAACTTTATAATAGAGGCATAAGAGGCACTGGCATTAATAAGTGCGGCGTTAAGTTGCGCAACTGATAAGCCACTTCCGCCTGCTTCAATTTCTTTCAGAATACTTCCCACCACAGGGTTGGGATTCGTCAACGGATTCAAAATTGCAGCAAGCAACGCAATATCGCCTCCAAATAAGTTGGTATAATGAATTTCGTTGTTTTGGGTAACCGTAGTTCCAATAAAAGGATAATACACCACACCGTAATCCAATCCTTCCGTACCTAGAGCATTTCGGAAGGTATCGATGTCATTTGCATACAAGATAGGGTCGGGAGATTTACCGCCAATGACATCAAAAATACAAATGGCAGTTTGCATGGTAGCACTCTGTAAAAGCATTGCCTTCATGAAGGTACTATTATCATCAATCGATAGTAACGTAGCGTCGGGGCAGAGATACATGGTGGGTTCTGTTTCATTTTTCAGAATTTCCAAGCCATGTAATAATGGATTTAACTGAATATTGGTATTTACCAGTGCATCGCCAAAATTGATGGGCTTTCCGGACGGTTTTCCGTACGTCCCCACAGAAACAATATAGGCATCCCCGCCTCCATTTTCATAAAACAACCGAATACTATTATACAGGTAATACACTGAATTAGGGTCTGGCAGCAACGAATAATACACTCCTTCAGTAAAAATAAAGGGGCCTTGATACGGCTTTTCCTTTTGTGGTACCAAATAGTATTGTGGTTGATATTGCTTAGCAGGGTCTGCAGGAGGGGGCGGATCGGGATAACAGAAAATAGTCTTAAAATCACTGAAAGATTGAATCTTAGTAGGCACATTGATACAAGATTTACCTTGGTATATAGCCTGTGGGGTATAACCAATAAAGGCAGGAACCGCTGTGGGAACCCCTACTACCGAGTTAGGAAAAGCGTCCATCTCATTAATATAAACTCCCGGGGTTTGTAAGGGTGATTTTGCCATAATACTAATTAAACATAGATATACATAGGTGACGAAATAGCCTTTATCCCGTGTTCCTCATACTGCTGTACAGAGGATGGGTTTGGATAAGGTAAGACGGTTATTATTGTTTCTGAATCATTCTGCAATTCAAATTTATACATTGGGATTTCAGCTAATTTCAAAAACCTTGCTCCCGAGGAAAACCAAAATGCCTCTTCCCCGTTTTGCAATTGTACTTTAGTAGGCCCTTCAAAAGTAAAATTATTATGGGTCTCCAATTTCGCATCTAAAAGATGTAACCCACTTCTATTGATAATGTAATAATCCCAACGGGTAGCTCTTGCGTCAAAATAAATACTGAAATGAAGTGACTTATCTTGAAAATCTGCAAGGTCTTTCAAATAAATACGCACCCTTCCAAAAGCATTTTGTTGGGTTTCTTGTATTGGCTTTAACTGAATGCTATTTTCCATCCATTCATTTACTTCATTTTCAGAAGTATATAAATAAGAAATGTTTTCTATTAGAGGAAGTGCTGTATATAAATAAAAATTGGGATCTTGAACCTTGAGCGTAAATTCTAAAAATTCAATAGCATTTGGTGCCGAAATAGCATTCAGAAAAGTACTTAGGAATTCGGAATCGATATACAATTGAATTTCAGAAGGATTGGTTTTAAAAACCAATCCCAATTGTTTCATAAATGTGGTTGTTTCAACAGAGGGTGTAACGCTAATGCCCTCTGCCCTGCCACTTTCAAAATACTCATGAAAAACATTCAGTTGAAGTACTGGGATAAAAGTGGTAGTAACCATAAAGAATCTTTAAACGCCGGGGTGTAACTAACAGTTATTAAAGATACAGATTTTAAATCACCTATAACTAGGTGTTTATACGTAAGTTATGGAGGTGTCAAATTTCCAAGTTACCCTTTCCTTCCCTAATTAAAATAGGCTCCGGCCCGGTAAGATCGATAACGGTAGATGGAATATTGCCGCCATAGCCGCCATCAATCACCACATCCACCAGATGATCCCACTTTTCATAAATAAGTTCGGGATCGGTAGTGTATTCAATCACTTCGTCTTCGTCATGGATAGACGTTGACACTATTGGGTTTCCAAGGGCATGTACTAAGGCATTAGTAATGGCGTTATCGGGAATTCGAATCCCTACTTCTTTTTTCTTTTTAAATACTGAAGGTAAATTATTGTTCCCCGGAAGAATAAAGGTATAAGGTCCCGGCAAGGCACGTTTTAAAATCTTGAAGGTGCTGGTATCAATCTGCCGCACGTAATCACTCAAATTGCTTAAGTCCTCACACACAAAAGAAAAGTTGGCTTTTTCAAGTTTCACTCCCTTAATAGTAGCGATACGTTCCAACGCACTTTTGTTAGTAATATCGCAACCCAACGCATATACGGTATCACTGGGGTAAATAACCAGTCCGCCTTCCTTTAGAACCTTCACTACTTTCTGAATTTCCTTGGGATTGGGATTTTCCTCATAAATCTTGATGAACATCGCCATACTATTTCTTTAACGCCTGAGTCTTGTCCCCAATATACGAAATCGCAGCGCCAAAAGTGGCTACCCCGGCAATAATTAACACAACGGTAATAAGCCTTCCTACATTGGTTACCGGGTAAAAATCGCCGTAGCCTACCGTAGTAATGGTAATAAAACTCCACCAAAGGGCATCCTCGGCAGTCTTAATATTCCCCACTTCCTGTTCAACATAAAGGATGGCGGTGGTGCAAATTACCAAAGTGGTAAAGGCCGAAAAAACAACAAAACCATACAACGAGTTGGCTTTATTTTCTTTAATGAACTCAATAAGAAGTCGTATTGATTTTATAATTCGGAATATTCTAAAAATCCTGAAAACACGAATATACCTTAACTCTGAAACCACAGGGATAGACGAAAGCAAATCCAACCAACCAATGGTGTGCATATACTTCCATTTCTCTTTTACAGATAGTAGTTGATGCAAAAAATCGTACAAAAAGATAAGGCAGAGAATAAAGTCGAAATAGGTTAAGAGCTTATACAACTCTGAACTTTCCGGTAAGAAGAGTGTTAAACTTAGTAATGCAATACTAAAAATTGACAAAAGCATGATAATGATGTTGGAAACAGAAATCATAGGCTTAGCTTTCTATCACATTCAATTTCGCAAACCGAAGCAGCAGTTTTTTTAATCCTCCTTTTTCAAAATCTATTTCGGCCTTGGTATCGGCGCCCACTCCTTCAATCTTTAGTATTTTTCCCTTTCCAAAGCGATCGTGTTCCACCACCGAACCTTCTGCAAGATTCGCCGCCTCGGCACTCACATTTTTATGGCTTGCACTCGTTACGGGTTTTAATCTTCGCAGTTTTTGCAATTGGGCTTCGGTAGGGCCTGTAGGTGGCGCTCCGGTTGTTGGTTTTTTAAGTCGTAGCTTGCTTTTATCAATCTCGTCAAAAATATCGGCATCAATCAATGGCTTATACCTATTTTCAGTAATGGGAGTAAGGTATTCCAAATAGCTTTCATCTATTTCTTCAATAAAGCGGCTGGGTTCGGCATCCATCAATTTTCCCCATCGATAGCGTGTTTGTGCATAGGTTAAAAAGGCTTGCTTTTCGGCACGGGTAAGTGCCACGTAAAACAACCGCCGTTCCTCTTCCAGTTCGGCACGGGTATTCATACTCATGGCACTGGGGAATAAATCTTCTTCCATGCCGACTATATACACATAGGGAAACTCTAAGCCTTTGGCCAAATGCACCGTCATTAACGCTACTTTATTGTCCTCCCCTTGGTCTTGGTCCATATCGGTGGCCAAAGCGATATCCTCTAAAAACTCCGAAAGATCGCCTTTGGCATCGGCCAATTCTTTTTGCCCCTCCACAAAATCCTTGATACCGTTGAGTAGCTCCTCCATATTTTCAATACGGGCAATCCCTTCGGGCGTACCGTCTTTTTTTAACTCGGTAAGCAAGCCCGTTTTCTTAGTCACATGCTCTGCTATTTCAAAGGCATTGTAATTTTGATTCAAGACCTGAAAACTTTGAATCATCGTCACAAAGTCATCCAACTTCCCCTTGGTACCTGCATTCATTTTTAAGTCAATTTTATCAATGTTTTGCATCACCTCAAAAACAGACCTGTTGTAATGATTAGCCGCCACAACCAACTTATCAATAGTAGTATCCCCTATTCCACGCGCAGGATAATTAATCACTCGCTTTAAAGCCTCTTCGTCTTTGGGGTTCAGAATTAATCGTAAATAGGCAATAACATCTTTAATTTCTTTCCGCTGATAAAAACTTAAACCTCCGTAAATTCGGTAGGGAATGTCTTTCTTCCGAAGCGCATCCTCAATGGCTCGGGATTGTGCGTTGGTACGATACAGTACAGCAAAATCATCATATTTTAATTGATGATTCATCATGGTTTCAAAAATAGAACTCGCCACAAACCGCCCTTCGTCCCCATCGGTCATGGTTCGGTTTACCTTAATAGGATTTCCCTCTTCATTCGCTGTCCAGACCACTTTTTCCAATCGGTTTTTATTCTTTTCAATAATGCTATTGGCGGCATTTACAATGTTTTTGGTGGAGCGATAGTTTTGTTCCAAACGATACACCCGTACATCGTCATAATCCTTTTGGAAATTGAGAATATTATTAATATTGGCCCCACGGAAGGCGTAAATACTCTGGGCATCGTCCCCCACCACACAAATATTCTGAAACCGATCACTTAACGCACGCACGATGAGGTACTGACTATGATTGGTATCTTGGTACTCATCCACCAAAATATAACGAAAACGGTTCTGGTATTTCGCCAGCACATCGGGGAAACGGGTAAGTAACTCGTTGGTTTTTAGTAGCAAATCGTCAAAATCCATAGCGCCTGCCTTAAAACAACGATCTACATAATTTTTATAGATATCGCCCAAACGCGGCATTTTGGCCATGGCATCGGCTTCTACCAATTCAGGATTGTTGAAATACGCTTTTACGGTAATCAAACTGTTTTTATACGAAGAAATGCGGCTATAGACCTGCTTGTACTTATAAATATCCTTATCCAAATTCATTTCCTTGATGATTGCCCGAATAACACTCTGGCTGTCCTGGGTATCATAAATGGTAAAGTTGGAGGGATAGCCTAACTTATCAGCCTCAAACCGAAGCAATTTCGCAAACACACTATGAAAAGTGCCCATCCACAAGTTTTTGGCCTCACTGGCACCCACAATTTGTGAGATACGCTTTTTCATTTCACGGGCTGCTTTGTTAGTAAATGTCAACGCCAAAATGGAAAACGAATCTACGCCTTGCGACATCAAATGGGCAATACGGTAGGTAAGCACACGGGTCTTTCCCGAACCGGCTCCGGCAATCACAATCATCGCCCCGTCCTTTTGCATTACGGGAGCCAACTGGGC
>JAGQZA010000269.1 GCA_020435805.1 Flavobacteriaceae bacterium | reverse complement strand
GTATGATTTTGCGCTTAAAGAGTACTTGAAACAGTTTGACGGGGTTTCGTACACTGAAACCCACCGGTGTTTTTATGTTCTTTATTCTGAAGAAAAAATTGCGCTCCTGAAAGCGTACCTTCTTGAAGGTGGCTATGCTATTGCCGGTGAACCTTCGCATTGTTTAAAAAATTGGACCGAAAAGGGAAAAGCCTCGTATACGTTACCACCGCTGCCGCCCGATAAAGTGCTTATCCATAAAAAGTATGTGGATTTTTTGTACGGAAAGCGCTATAGCCACAGTACCGTTTCTGTATATTCTAATTTTGTAGGGGAATTTTTACGGTTCCATGCGGGGAAACTGGCTGAGCTTTTTAACGAAAATGATGTGCGTTTGTATATTGAATGGGCTGTAAAGGAATTGAATTATTCGATTAGTACCCACCGGCAATTGGTGAGTGCTTTTAAACAGTTTGCCTATTTTTTTCCGCTTTGCCAGATTAATCCGGAAAAACTTATTCGCCCTAAAAAGGATCGTAAACTTCCTACCGTTTTGAGTATGGAAGAGGTGTTGCAGTTGTTACAGGTAACGCGAAATTTAAAGCATAAAACTATTTTATCTTTACTATACAGTGCGGGTTTACGGGTAGGGGAGCTTGTGAATCTTGAATTAAAGAGTTTTGATTTTAACCGAAAACGGTTGCATGTGCAGATGGCCAAGGGCCGCAAGGACCGGTATACCAATCTTGCGGAAAGTGTGATTCCGCTTTTAAAAATGTATTACCATGCTTATAAGCCTAAGCATTATTTTATTGAAAACCCCAGTGGCGGAAAATATAGCGCGGAAAGCATTCGTTCTTTTTTAAAACAAAGTTGTACTTTAGCTGGTATTAGCAA
>JAGQZA010000268.1 GCA_020435805.1 Flavobacteriaceae bacterium | reverse complement strand
CGAGCGTCGCATAAAGATTTTAGTTTTGGAGTTATTGGGCTGGGCGTGCTCTTAATAGTTTTGGGTGCCCTGCTTTTAGTCGTGGGAGTCATTACATTTAGCGGGAGCTTTGTGGTAGGCTTATTAGCCATCATTATTGGGGCCTTGCTTGCTGTGGTAGGCCTGTTTGTTTGATCTAACTATTCCTGTTTTCCATAAAAGAAGAGCCTCCATTTTGGTGGAGGCTCTTCCCTTTTTAGTTCCCGGGTACCACCAGGTTGTCTGTGATCAAAACGGGTTGCGGGTCTTTTTTAAGCAGACCTGCTAAATGCCAATATCCCCAGCCCGAAATCAAACAAAAGGTGCCAAGCAAATAATATAGGGCACTGTAGCCAAAGACCCGGATCATCTGCATGCCGATTATTGGTGCAATAATGTGCGCAATGGAAAACATCATTCCATACATCCCCATAAATCGTCCCACCATGCCTTCCGGGGCACGTTCAACAGCAAAAGCGCTGGAAAACGGGAAGCTGATTATCTCTCCAAAAGTGATTAGTAATATGGAGATAAAGGCTAAGCCAATCCAGCCATACGGGGTTACTAATACAAAGTAAGATCCGGCAATAATAAAGCTTCCTAGGGCGATAAGTTTTAATGTATTATATCTTGTTTCAAGTACAAAAACTATGGGCATTTCAATCAGGAAAATCAAGAACCCGTTTATCCCAAACAATAAACCTATTCCGGCTTCACCTATTCCAAAAAGGTCATTAAAGGCCATGGAAGTAGTATAAAGAATTTGCAAAAAAGCCAGTGCCATAAAAAAGGTAGCGCCCAAAAATATCCGAAAATAACGGTCATGCCATACAGAAACTTTAGGTAAATTTTTTTGTGTTTCTTTTTCTTCCGGAGTGGCCTTCTTTTCTTTTAATGCTATTCGAAAAAAGATTGCAGCCAGAATACAGGTTCCACCATCCCCAATAAATAACCATTCATAGCCGTAAGTTGCAGCCATTAAACCACCAATCGCCGGACCAATTCCAACGCCCAAATTTATTGCCAGACGTATTAGCGAAATTGACCGGGTGCGATTAACAGGTTTACTGTAAATACGTACAGCAGCGAAGTTTGCAGGCCTAAAAAGGTCGGCTATAAAAGTCAGGAAAAAGAGACATATAGAAAAAGCCAGAAAGGTTTTCATATACATCAATACCCCAAACATTAAACCGGTCAATAAGAGACTCCAAAACTGGACTTTATAATACCCAATGCGATCAGTTAAATAACCACCTACATAAGTTCCTGCCACAGA
>JAGQZA010000267.1 GCA_020435805.1 Flavobacteriaceae bacterium | reverse complement strand
AAGGACTCAATAAATTTTTATTGCTCTACATTGGAGCACCTTCGGTCATCTTTGTCATTTTGGGAGGCTATCTTTCCAAAATTGTAAAGAGTGATTATCTGGAAGTTTTTTTAGGTGTTTTTTTAATTGTATTAGCACTTCTTTTTTTAATCAAGAAAAATCTTGTCTTTAAAGCGGACAAAAAAGAATCCATTATTGGTGGGAGTCTTTCCGGGTTAACTGCAGGTCTTCTGGGTACCGGAGGTGCGATAAGAGGATTAACTATGGCAGCTTTTAATCTCGAAAAAAGTGTTTTTATTGCTACATCCGCCTTTATTGACCTCATGATTGATGCCTCCAGAACAGTTGTTTATTACCAAAATGGTTATATTGAAAATGAAGAATTAAAATATGTTCCTTTTCTATTTGTGATTGGGCTGGTGGGTACTTTTATAGGAAAAAAGATTCTTAATTACATTCCCCAACAAAAGTTTAAAATCATTTCGTTGATACTAATTCTAGTCATTGGGATTTTTACTTTGGTAAACTTCTATATACTGAAATAAAAAAACTCCTTCACTTTGTGAAGGAGTTTCCAATTAATGTGTAACCAAATATTGTTTAGATAGCCGCAATGTGCTTAGCCAAACTTGATTTTAAATTCGCAGCCTTGTTGGCGTGAATAATATTTTTCTTTGCTAGTCTATCCAACATAGAAACCACTTCAGGAAACAATTTTTCTGCTTCTTTTTTATCAGTCATTTCTCTAAGCTTCTTCATAGCGTTACGAGCCGTTTTATGCTGATAACGATTAATAATACGCTTAGCTTCGTTTCTTCTGATTCTCTTTAAAGCTGATTTGTGATTAGCCATACTATCTCTTCTTAATTATTTGTAGTCCGTAGGGGAATCGAACCCCTGTTACCAGGATGAAAACCTGGCGTCCTAACCCCTAGACGAACGGACCAATGTTTTTATTTGCGGATGCAAAAATACAACAATTTTTAAATGCTACAAGTGCTCTCTATTATTTTTCAAAAAAAATTAATATGCCTTAGCAAATAGTACTCTTCGAGAGGAAGGTTTTCCGGTAACTATACAGTTCCCGCTTGCAGCATCTCCATCTATAGGAATACAACGTATCGTTGCTTTGGTTTCGTTTTTTATTTGCTCTTCGGTTTCCGGTGTACCGTCCCAATGCACAGAAATAAAGCCACCCTTAGTTTCTAATACTTGTTTGAATTCTTCATAAGAGGAAACTTCGGTGGTATTTTCTTTTCTGAAGTCAATTGCCTTTACAAATAAATTCTTCTGAATTTCTTCCAGCAATTCTTTAATTTTTTTTGCAACTTCTTCCTTTTTTACAAACTCCTTAGAAAGGGTATCTCTTCGAGCCACTTCCACCGTACCGTTTTCAACAT
>JAGQZA010000266.1 GCA_020435805.1 Flavobacteriaceae bacterium | reverse complement strand
GCTTTTTCGGCAAAAACGGTCGAAAACGGCGTAAACGGCACTCGCTTGTTAGGAGGTTAACAAAAGTGCATTAGTTTTGGAACGTATGATGACAATTGATGTGTAAAAATGAAGACCATAATCTATTTTTTAATTATCTTTGATTTACTCCCCCCTTTTTTTTATGGTTACTGTAACGTTTATGCACTTGGTGCACCGCAAACGCAATTGTATGGCTCTTCGGTTTCCGTATGATTTTGCGCTTAAAGAATACTTGAAACAGTTTGACGGGGTTTCATACAGTGAAACCCACCGGTGTTTTTACATACTTTATTCAGAAGAAAAAATTGCGCTTCTGAAATCGTACCTTCTTGAAGGGGGTTATGGTATTGCGGGCGAATTTTCCGATTCTTTAAAGACTTGGGCCATAAAGGGGAAAGCCTCACCTACTTTACCGCCCCTTCCGCCCGACAAACTGCTGATTCATAAAAAGTATGTGGATTTTTTGTACGGAAAGCGCTATAGCCACAGTACCGTTTCTGTCTATTCCAATTTTGTGGGGGAATTTTTACGGTTCCACGCGGGGAAGTTGGCCGAGCTTTTTAATGAAAACGATGTGCGCTTGTATATTGAATGGGCCGTAAAGGAACTAAATTATTCTATTAGTACGCATCGGCAATTGGTAAGTGCTTTTAAACAGTTTGCCTATTTTTATCCTCTTTGCGAAATAAATCCGGAAAAGCTCATCCGTCCAAAAAAAGATCGTAAACTTCCTACTGTTTTGAGTATGGAAGAGGTGTTGCAGTTATTACAGGTAACGCGAAACCTAAAGCATAAAACTATTATAGCCCTACTGTACAGTGCGGGTTTACGAGTGGGTGAACTAGTAGATCTTGAATTAAAAAGTTTTGATTTTAACCGAAAACAGTTGCAAGTACAGATGGCGAAGGGCCGCAAGGACCGGTATACGAACCTTGCGGAAAGTGTTATTCCGCTATTAAAAATGTATTACCATGCCTATAAGCCTAAACATTATTTTATTGAAAATCCCAGTGGCGGAAAATATAGCGCGGAAAGCATTCGTTCTTTTTTAAAACAAAGTTGTACTTTAGCTGGTATTAGCAAACGGGTTACACCACATACGTTACGGCATAGTTATGCGACGCATTTATTGGAGCATGGGACGGATTTGCGGTTGATACAGGAGTTGTTGGGGCATAGCAAGCCGGAAACGACGATGATCTATACGCATGTTAGCTCGCAGCAGTTGCAGGAGATACGTAGCCCATTGGATGTGGCGTTGAACAAGTTTCATGTTCGGGATACTGTTGATGAAAAACTTGTGTTATCCCTTCGGGATGGTTGGGATATTCCAAATAAAACTTAAGATATAACAAGTTGCCAGTAATGTCGAAAAAAAATTCGTCTTCGATTTGAACGACATAATTTGGCGAACAAGTACAGTAATTTTACAAAAAACGGGAAAAGCTGAAAACCGAATTAGAGTAGGCAAAAAAAGAT
>JAGQZA010000265.1 GCA_020435805.1 Flavobacteriaceae bacterium | reverse complement strand
TATTGCTCCATAGCAATTTTCTTCATATATTGATACATATGTCTAACCCATGATATTAGAAAAAATAGAAAAACAAATATAAAAGGATAGATTATTGTTTTCTTTCCTAAAAGGCCGCTATCCATTTCATACACCCCTTCATTGCTAATCTTAACAATGGCTTTATCTGCATAGACCAAATCTTCATTCAATTCTTGGTTTTGTTTCATCAATTCGATTTTGGTTTCCAAGACTGTTGAAATATTAAAGTTTTTATCTACAACATATATTTGTTTATCGGGAGATGGGAGCGGTTGTGTTTTATTATAGGTTGTTAGTACCGAATCAATTTGGGTCAAGGTGTTTTTATTTCCTTCCAGTCTTTCTATAATGGTTTCTTTTCCAACGGTTCCCACACGTTTGATTAATTCTTGGTTGTTTAAATAGTTAATAATTTTATTAATTGTCTGGTCGTTGGCAATATTATCTAGGGTAAGAAGAATGGTATGATATTTATACGAAGAGTTGAATGAGTTTACCTTTTCCTCATTTTCTTCAAACTCAATATACCGAAGTAGCGCATCTAAGTTTCGGTCGTTGGGGTCATATTTTTCAGTAATATCATTAAAACTTACAATGGGAAGGACTTCTATTTTTTTAATTTCAACGGTGTCTTTATTAAAGCCATTTTTTTCTAAAAAAACAGAATCTTTTTGCTTGGATTTTTCTTGAAGAATCTCCAATGCATTATATGTATATTCTCCGGTATTAAAATTAGTTCGGATAACTACTTTTGCTTCTTTTGCAGCTTTATCAAACATTTGGGAAAAATATCCTAATCCAACCCCAACAACAATAAGTATTACTATTACGAGCCAATTTCGGAGGGCAAAATTTATGGCATTAAAGCAAGTCGTTAAAAAGCTGTTTTTGGCTTTTTTAAGGCCTTCAAACAAGGAGCCTAAATCTATTTCATCATGGTTTGTATTCATTTCTTACTTATTCTCTAAATGTTATTTATACTATTTCTTAGACTTTTTCTCCACTCTGCAATGCTATAATGAAAGGCTTTTTGAAACTTCTCTGTGCTGAGAACACTATATTTGGGCCTTTTTGCAAAAGTAGGATAATTATCTGTTTTAACAATCTTTACTAATTTTAAATCTTTTGAATATGAGACGATTTCCTTAGCAAAATCGAACCAAGTTGCACTCCCTTCGTTACTGAAATGATATACGCCATAGTTACTTGTTTCAGAGGTAATTATAGCAAGCAACCCAGTTGCTAAGTCATTGGCATTTGTTGGGCTTCCTGTTTGCTCAGTGGTTATTGTTAAGGTGTCTTTTTCTTTAATCAATTTCAGAATCGATGTAAAAAAATTATGCCCAAAATGAGAATACAACCAAGAAGTTCTAATAATAAAATACTTTTCACAAATTTCTTGAATGTAGTTTTCTCCTTTTAATTTTGAAGCTCCATAAACATTAATTGGGTTTGTTTTATCGGTTTCTACATAGGGCGTTCTCTTGTTGCCATCAAAAACATAATCTGTA
>JAGQZA010000264.1 GCA_020435805.1 Flavobacteriaceae bacterium | reverse complement strand
CTAATATAGATTACTAAAATTATTCTTGGGAAAAATGGAAAGCACAGTATGTTCATGTACCATTAAAAGAATATGATAGTGCCTTTTATTTACTTGAAAAATCAATGTTATATGAAGCTGAAAAAGATTTTAAGTCAAATAAAGAAAAAATTTCTGAGTTAAATATAAGATTACAAACCGCCGAAAAAGAAAAACAACTCCTTCTCGAACAACAACAAAGAAAACAAACCCGTAACATTGCCTATGGCCTGGCCGGGGCATCCTTGTTGATTGGCCTGATAGGCTTCCTCACCTACAAAAACACCCGCCGCAAACAACGTATTGCCGAACAAGAAAAGGAATTGGAAATTCAGAAAAAGGAAAAAATTTTAAAAGATCAGGAACTCAATGCTATTGATGCCATGATTGCCGGACAGGAAAAAGAACGGGAACGACTGGCCAGTGATTTACACGACAGTGTGGGGGCTACGCTGTCTGCTGCCAAACTCCAATTCGACCACCTGGCCAAAAACAAAGATAAGCTGGAATCGCTGGAGGAGCTCTTTCAAAAAACGGGAACCCTATTGGATGAAGCCTACACTGAAGTGCGCTCCATGGCACACTTAAAAAACAGCGGGGTAATTGCCAAAAAAGGATTGCTTCCCGCCATTGTTACCTTGGCTAAAAATGCTTCAGCCACCGGACAGTTACAAATGGAAGTTCAGGATTTTGGACTTGACGAGCGCCTGGACAATGCGCTGGAAATAAGTATTTTTAGAATGATACAGGAGTTGGTAACCAACATCATTAAGCATTCTGAAGCCACCGAAGCTACTATCTCCATTACCCAACACGATACTATGCTTAGCATTATTGTAGAGGATAACGGGAAAGGATTCGACCCCCGAAAAACACATTCCAAAGAGGGCATGGGATTATCCGGCATCGAAAAACGCATTGAACATCTGGAGGGTACGCTGGAAGTAGACAGTACCCCCAATAAAGGAACCAGTATTTTAATTGAATTACCGTTATGATCACACTAGCCATTGCCGAAGACCACCAAAGCCTGGTAGATGGCATTACGCTATTATTGAAATATGAGGACCATATTGAAATTGTAGGGATGGTCAACGACGGAGAGGCACTTTGGGAGATTGTGCAGAAAAAACAACCCAAAGTGGTCCTAACCGATATCAAAATGCCTAAAATGGATGGCATTGTAGCGACCAAACTTATTAAAAAGCAATTTCCGCATATTAGGGTAATCGCTTTTACCATGTTTGATCAGGAAGAGGCCGTACAACAAATGTTGGAAGCGGGAGCTTCCGGGTACTTGCTTAAAAACTCCCCGCTGGAAGAAGTGCTAAAAGCGATTGAAGCTGTAGCCGGGTGTACCGACTTTTTTGATGCTTCTTTACCCAAGGATTCCCTAAAAGAGGGAGTTTCATCCACAAATCAAAAGCCCCTGCTTTCCAAAAGTGAACGGGAAATCCTGCAACTCATAGGGCAGGGTAAATCCACTAGCGAGATTGCCAACCTTCGTTTTACGGCAGTTTCGACCGTAGAAAAAC
>JAGQZA010000263.1 GCA_020435805.1 Flavobacteriaceae bacterium | reverse complement strand
TTAGATTTACAGCACAAAATGACTTGACATTGAGGCAGTTTTTTTTCTTCATTTTATACCTATATATATATACTCAATTTTTTGGGCAAGTTATAGCTCAATCAATAGTATTGAAAATTGAAGCCGAAAAAGAAATTAGCCCTTCCCTTTTAGATTCATTGAATTTGAAGTTTCAATTTGAAAATTATACAGCATTGAAAGCTGAAATTGATTCATTGAGTTTGAAATTTCAAAAAATAGGTTTTATTGATTCCGAATTAAAAAAACTGGAAAAGAAAAATGATTCCTTATTTGAAGCCCACTTTTTTTTAGGAAACCAATGGAAGCTAATAGAGATAAAATACCGAGCGGAGGATTTTTCAATTTCCGAATTAAAAAAGTTAATTCCCAATGTAAATGACACCGTATTTACTATTCCACTTGCCAAAGCAGAAGACTTACTTTGGGCCTTGACTAAACAAAATGTTGAAAAAGGGGATCCTTTTTCAAAAATACAGCTTTCCAACATTCAAAAAAAAGATTCCCAATTCCTCACGGCAGTATTAAATACAACTTCCAATAACAAAAGAACTATAGACGGGCTTGTAGTAAAAGGATATGAAAAATTTCCAAAGCCCTTTTTAAAATACTATGCCGGAATAAAAAAAGGAGCAACTTTTAACCAAAAAAAACTAATTGAAAAAAATGAGCTTTTGAATAGTTTGGGTTTTGTGTCCACAATAAAACCGCCCGAAGCGCTTTTCAAGAAAGATTCTACCTTAATCTATTTCTACCTTGAAAAACTTGAGAACAACCTTTTTGATGGAATCTTAGGATTTGCCACCAATGAAGAAACGCAAAAAATAGAATTTAACGGGTACCTTAGTTTAGAACTCAACAATAATTTGAATTATGGCGAACAACTTTCGGTAAATTACAAGGCAGACGGGCGCGAGCAACAAAATTTGAGAATCTTTACAAAGCTGCCCTACCTATTTAAAAGTCCGTTTGGGATAAGCATGGAGCTTGAGCTATTTAAAAGAGACTCCACTTTTTCCACAACGCATCAAGAAGCAAGGTTATATTATCAAGCAACTCCAAGCTTAGACTTTTATATAGGTTACAAATCATACGAGTCTAACAATTTATTGAACGAGGCAAATGCAGGTATCTTTGTAGAGGACTTTACTTCTGGTTTCGCACTTTTAGGAATTCATTACACGAAGCTTCAAAACGAAAGGCTGTTTCCTATTAAAACCTTTGCCGGTCTTGAAAGCGAGATTGGAAACAGAAGCACCTTTAATGACAACTCAAAACAAAACAAATTTTCTGGGACGGTGCAGCATATTTTTAATTTAAACGAAAGAAATTCCATTTTTATAAAAAATCATACCCGTTTTTTGAATAGCCCCAACTATCTAACCAATGAACTCTTCAGGTTTGGAGGAATCAATAGCCTGAGAGGGTTTCGGGAAAATAGTATCGATGCTTCTTTATTTTCGGCACTTACTACAGAATACCGATACCTTCTCGATCAAAATGCTTATGTACACTCTATTATTGACATTGCTTATTTTGAAAATGAAACCGTCAATATTAATGAAGAGCTATACGGATTTGGGTTGGGATTAGGTTTAAATACAAAAGCCGGCCTTTTTAAATTCAATATTGCCAATGGATTTTCAAAGAACCAAAGTATTCGATTTGATAATACTAG
>JAGQZA010000262.1 GCA_020435805.1 Flavobacteriaceae bacterium | reverse complement strand
GGTCCATAGAGACGATGTGGAAAATGTGATTAAACTTATTTACGAATCCTTACTTGTAATTAAAGAGGGAGATACTTTTAGTTATTTTTAAAAAGACACATATTGTTTTCATTTTTAAAACAATTTAATAACACCCATTATAGGAATACTTTTAGGGAAGGAGATTAGTTTTGAAAAAAATTAATCGAACAATGAAACATCTTCTTTTTTTAAGCATAACAATTTCATTATTAACAAGTTGCAGTAAGGATTCGGAACTTGAAATTACTTCAGAAATCGCTGCAATTTCGTATAGTAAAACAACACAATACCGAGGTGTTTTTACTACCCTTGACGGAAGTGACCAAGCAAAAGTTTTTATTGAAATTCCCACTTCAAATAAACCGCCTATTGCAAGAATTGAATTTTCAAACGGAAAAACAATCCTTGTTTCCGGAATAAGAAATTCGACAAGTATTTCTGAAAATACAATTCATTTTGAAGATTCAGAAATAAGCTTTGATTTTTCAAATCAAAACAATGCGTTTGAGGCAACCATCACTAATATAACCTATTTAGGAAAAACAGGAGATATTATGGCCTTTCAGCATACACAAAGAGCTCCTGTAACTCCTATTGACGGTACATACCAATGTATCCAGTGTGGAGGAAGTCCGTTCTTAAATCAAGGGGAACTACAAACATTCAACTTTGTTTTTATGGCTCCTGATGGCATTGGACAAATTGCAACACAAGTAACGCTTGGCGCTACTGTGTTTAATGGAATTGGGTATCAAGATAATTGTAATGCCAATGGAATTTTTACCACCTGCGACATCGAAAGTGGTGATGGAAGTACCACAACCACCGGTTTCTTGGCAAATGGCAATCCTGTGATTTGGATAGGAACTCACCTATTTAACAATGAAGCCTCCGGACCCAATGATTGCTCAGGAATTTCAGGAAATTGGGAGTGGCAATCGCTTAATTACGGTTTAATTACCGGAGTTCTTGCCAGTAATAATGGCTGTTACCAAGAATTATATTCCGAAGATTTTACAGGTTTTACCGGAGCGGGCTTTACTCCTACTCCTGCAGCCGGGCAGTTAGATTCTGATATCGTAATTGTAAATGGTCTTAGTGATGGAAGTCTTGCCTTTGGCGGCTCGGCAACTACTGGAGATTTTGCACGAGGAATCAGTTCGGGAGGGATATCCTCTGGAGGTATTTTTGCTTTTGATTTAGGAGGTGGCAATATGACTCTTGGGGTTCAGCCCGGAGGAAGTGATTTTACCCCCGGAGAATTTGATTTCAGAATCCGAAACACAACGGGTAATTCTTTGCAAAATTTCAGAATTACGTACGACATTTTTGTTAACAATGATCAAGCCAGAGGGAATTCTTTCAACTTTTTATATTCTACAGACGGGACAAATTACACTCCTCTAAATTCATTAGATTATACTTCGCCCGATGCAGCATCGGGAGGTGGTTTTTTTGCGGTTAATAGAATAGGAAACTTTTCTGCCACTGTGGCTAACGGCGCTTTTATTTATCTCAGATTTCAAGGAGATGATATTAGTGGGAGTGGCTCTAGAGATGAATTTGCCTTGGATAATATTTTACTGGAAGGCATTTAAAATAGAATTGATGCATTTAAAAGGTCGCCAATGGCGACCTTTTTTTATATTTACGATAAAATAATCCATCTGTGTTGTTCAACTC
>JAGQZA010000261.1 GCA_020435805.1 Flavobacteriaceae bacterium | reverse complement strand
GCTCATATTGTTGGCAATCTTGCTCGCTTAGCACCTTGCCTTGGTCGAAGTAACGTGTCAATAATTTATAATCAGCATGGGCGCTGGCTTGGCCAGAACCACGAACATGGGGTACACTGTTCTTCACCTTATTCAGGTTGACCGTACCCGCCAACAGGATCGAATGACTGACGATCAAGGTGTTTTTAAGGGTATTTACGGGCAGTTCCAAGGTCTTTTCTGTATCTTGCTCAAGAAGCGTAAAGGCCGACATCTTTAATGGTTTTAGTCGACTTTAAAGATAGTTCACTTTACGCTTCTTTTTCAAAATGTCTAGTGGTGTGCAAAAAAAGGTTTAGTAAACAGAAAAAAAGCAGTTGAATACGCCAAAGAAAACTTCAAAAACGCAACCTATGTATACCTAGGAAAAGGAAAACACTTTTTGACGGAAAGCCACCCAAAACAAATGAGTAAAAAGTTTAATGAATGGTTTGAAACGTTGAAATAGAAGAAAAAAACTACAGCCAACAATGTATAAAAGCAATAGCGGTTTAGGTGTAAACTTGAACCGTTTTTTCTTTAAATTGACTATCTTGCTATCCGAAAAGAAAATGCATTTAATCCGCTACTGCTCTTATACTAGACCGTTAGCTGTAACCAAGACCCGAAACGAAAATGATATTATTAATCAAAAATACAATACTACTAATTTTGCTTTCAAGTTTCCTTTCTTGTAACGGACAAGTTAAAAACGAAAAACAATCAGTCGACCAAGAAAAAACTTCGCAAACAATAAAAATCCCAAACCCTAAAAATGGATTTTCAAATGGCTTTGTCGATAAAGACGGAACACTTTGGTTCAGTAGTAATGGAGGTGGTGTGTATCGATATGACGGAAAAACAATCAAAAACTTCAACGAAACAAACGGATTGAGTAGTAATCAAGTATTTACAATTACTTCAGATGAGAAAAATAATCTTTGGTTCGGAACTCAAAATGGACTGGTCAAATATGACAGAAAGCAATTTGAACACATTCCACTACCATACCAAGATACTACTGGTGTTTGGCTCGATAAAGTTTATCCAACAATAAACCCAAATGCCGTTAATTCTCTGACAACAGACGATAATGACAACTTGTGGATTGGAACTGCTGGCGGTGGAGCATACAAATATGACGGAGAAAATTTTAACTCCTATTTAACCGAAATAGGCAGGAAACAAGAAGATAGTTTATACCACAACTGGATTCCGTTTATACGTAAAGACAATAACGGAAATTTATGGTTTGCTTCAATGACATACGGTGGAGTGAATCGATTTGACGGCAATAATTTCACTCAATTTCTAAAAAAAGATGGATTGAGCGACAACCAAGTAAGAACCATCTATGCTGATAAATCTGGAAATATTTGGTTTGGATTTAATGGAAACCGAGAAAGTGGACTGACCGTTTATGACGGTACATCATTCAAAACTTACTCTTTAAAAAATGGGCTTTGCAACAAACGAGTAAGAGCAATTTATAAGGATACAAAAGGAAACTTATGGCTTGGTTCAGGAATTGGTAATCTTTGCGTTTTCGATGGTCAAAGCTTTACAGAATTTGAGAGTAATGGTCAAAAACTAACAGGCATTCTTTTCATTTTAGGAGATAAGAAGGATAATATTTGGTTTGGTGGGAGAAACGGAATTTGGAAATATGACGGAGAAATTTTGACTGAAATAACCACGAATGAATAATGGAAAAGCAACAGCTAACAATGTATATAAA
>JAGQZA010000260.1 GCA_020435805.1 Flavobacteriaceae bacterium | reverse complement strand
GAAAACCCTATTTTTCCTCTTGAAAATACTGTTTGTAACC
Source organism: Flavobacteriaceae bacterium (assembly GCA_020435805.1). Classification (GTDB taxonomy): domain Bacteria; phylum Bacteroidota; class Bacteroidia; order Flavobacteriales; family Flavobacteriaceae; genus Halomarinibacterium. The sequence goes on along the minus strand of JAGQZA010000260.1, from coordinate 1,750 downwards.
TAAACACAGACATGGTGGGTAGAATTGCCCCCGAGAAAAAAGACAATCCTAACTATGTCTATTTAATTGGAAGCGATAAACTGAGCCAAGAGCTCCATGATGTTTCTGAAATGATTAACGAAAAATACACTCATCTTGAGCTGGATTATACTTTTAATGATGAAAACGACCCCAATCGCTTTTACTACCGAAGCGACCATTACAATTTTGCTAAAAACAATATTCCTGTTATTTTTTATTTCAACGGGGTACATGAAGATTATCACAAACCTACCGATACTCCAGACAAAATTGAATACGAACTAATGGCAAAGCGTGCCAAACTTATCTTTCAAACAGCGTGGGAGCTTGCTAATAGAGAAGGAAGAATTACGGCAGATAAGTTGAAATAGTCTTCAGAAGTATTTAAAAATTAAAAAAGCCTTTCAAAAAATGAAAGGCTTTATTTTTGGGTGGAAGACCAGGTTCACCTCGACTACCCTCGGTGTAAACTTCTCACCCGATTTCAGTAAAAACAAAAAAACTTCTCAAAAATGAGAAGCTTTTTTGTTTTGGGTGGAAGACCGGGTTCGAACCGGCGACCTCTTGAACCACAATCAAGCGCTCTAACCAACTGAGCTACAACCACCGTTTAGGGTTTTGCTTTAAAAGCGGGAGCAAATATAATTCAATTTGCATGGATGCGCAATACTTTTAAAAATTAAATTAAGTCTTCCAAAGAATTTACAGCTACAGGTCGCTCTACGGTAAAACCTTCTGCAAATTCAACACCAATCAATCGCCCCAAATTTTGATTGCGGTAACTAAGGCTATCCATCGTGTTTTTAGAGGAAATAGGGGTTTCGGGCTCGTTACTGTTCGCATCATAAAACTGGCTTTTATACGCAAAGACAGCTTCCAGTTTTTGTTTCATAAATCCGGTAACGTCCACTATAAAATCGGGTGTAATTTCATTCCATTGAATATAATGATACACATGTTTAGGCCGCCATGCAGCTTGATGGTTTCCTTCATGGATGGTTTCAATTTTACGCAATCCACTTAAAAAACAAGCATCGCTAACCAATTTACTTCCTTTTCCGTGGTCAATATGCCTATCCTCAATGGCATTACACAACACAATCTCCGGCCTATATTTTCGAATCATTTTAATGACCTCAAGTTGGGTTGCATGATTGTTTTCAAAAAAACCATCGGCAAATTGCATATTGTGACGCATCACCACACCTAAAATTTTTGCTGCATTTTTTGCTTCTTCATCCCGTATTTCGGCACTCCCACGAGTTCCTAATTCGCCTCTGGTCAAATCAAGAATACCTACTTTTTTACCGCTGGCAATTTCTTTGGCAAGAGTAGCACCACAACTCATTTCTACATCGTCGGGATGGGCACCAATAGCTAATATATCTAACTTCATGTGGTTTGAATTTGTTTTTTTGTAACTGCTTCAAAAGCTTGCTCCAAATCTTCAATAAGGTCTTTTTTATCTTCAATACCTACCGAAAAACGCAACAAACCATCTGCAATACCTTGCCTTTTTCGCTCTTCTGAAGAAAGCAACGCATGAGAGGTTTTTGAAGGCGATAAGATGGTGGACTCTACCCCTGCCAAGCTCATCGATTGTTTGATTAATTGTAGTGCTTCCATAAAAGCTTGAGGATTTACTGAAGGAATTAATTCAAAAGAAAGCATTCCGGTATAACCTCGCATTTGTCTTTTAGCTAAGCCGTAATTGGGGTGGCTCCGCAAG
>JAGQZA010000025.1 GCA_020435805.1 Flavobacteriaceae bacterium | reverse complement strand
ATCCAGCATATCACTTTTGGAAATGGCAATAAGGCGCTCTTTGTCTAACAATTCGGGATTGTAACGACGAAGTTCATCCAATAGAATGTCATACTGTTCCCGAATATCCTTCGCATCTGCCGGAATTAAAAAAAGTAAAGTAGAGTTTCGCTCAATATGCCTTAAAAAATAGTGCCCCAAACCTTTTCCCTCGGCAGCTCCTTCAATAATTCCGGGAATATCTGCCATCACAAAGGTTTGAAAATCGCGATGTGTAACGATTCCTAAATTGGGTTTTAGCGTAGTAAACTCGTAATCGGCTATTTTGGGCTTGGCTGCAGTTACTACCGATAATAAAGTTGATTTTCCCGCATTGGGAAAACCTACCAAACCCACATCGGCCAGTACTTTCATTTCGAGGGTAATATTTACTTCTTCTCCTTCCAAACCAGATTGAGCGTAACGGGGTGTTTGATTGGTAGCACTTTTAAAATGGGCATTCCCCAAGCCACCTTTTCCACCTTTGGCCACAATAAACTCTTCTCCTTCTTCGGTAATTTCCTTTAAGATTTCTCCTGTGTCGGTATTTTTTATAACAGTCCCTAAAGGGATTTCAATATAGACATCGGCACCATCGGCACCCGTACTGGTTTGTTTTCCACCCGATGCACCATTTTCAGCAGAAAAGTGACGCTTGAATTTTAAATGATACAGGGTCCAGAGATTTTTATTGGCTTTTAAAATTACATGTCCACCACGACCACCATCACCCCCATCGGGACCTCCTTTGGGGATATATTTTTCACGCCGAAGGTGCTTGCTCCCCGGGCCTCCTTTTCCGGAAGACACGTGTATTTTTACGTAGTCAACAAAATTGCCTTCAGTCATAACCAATTTTTATTTAAAAGTCCCCCTTTGAAGGGGGATTTAGGGGGATGTTTTAGCACTAAAACCAACATCCCTCCCTAGCCCTCCCTTCAAAGGGAGGGAAAACGTTAAAGTTTATCTATTACGTTACTTAAACGCTCTGTAATTTCTTCAATACTTCCTACACCATCAACACCATAATATTTATCTTGCTTTTGATAAAATTCTTTCAGAACATCCGTTTTTCGGTAGTATTCGGCAATACGCTCTCTAATTACCGCTTCGTTGGCATCGTCGGCGCGACCACTTACTTTACCGCGTTCCAACAAACGCCCTACCAGTACCTCATCATCTACTTCCAAAGCTACCATAGCGTTAATCTGGCTGTTTTTAGTTTCCATTAAGGTGGCTAACGCAATAGCTTGCGCTTCGGTTCTAGGAAAACCGTCAAAAATAAATCCGTTGGCTTTTGGATTTTTTTCTACTTCCGCATTGAGCATATTAATGGTCACTTCATCAGGCACTAAATGACCTTTATCCATGTAAGATTTAGCTAATGCCCCTAAGTCGGTATTATTTTTAATGTTGTATCGAAACACGTCACCTGTAGAGATGTGTACTAATTGGTATTTTTCTTTTAAAAATTCGGCTTGCGTACCTTTTCCTGCTCCCGGAGGGCCAAATAAAACGATGTTTTTCATCTTTTTTTGATTCTTTCTGAATAGTATTTTAAAAAATTGCCACATAATGCGGGTGCAAAGATACGGCGATAAATCGAATTCGAAATTGAATTTGAAAAATCAAATTTATTTTGATTAGAAAGCATTTTTTATTAACTCTTAACTCTTAACTCTTAACTTGAATAAGTACCTTTGCGCTATGGTACATTATTTTTCTTCAGAATTTACCCTCGGAATTTTAGGCGGTGGCCAATTAGGAAAAATGTTGCTCTACGAAACCCGCAAATTCGACATTAAAACCCACGTACTCGATCCCAGTGCCGAAGCCCCATGCCGAATTGCCTGCGACGTATTTGAGCAAGGAGATTTAATGGATTTTGACACTGTGTATCACTTCGGGAAAAAGGTGGATGTACTTACTTTTGAAATTGAGGGCATCAATATTGAAGCACTCGAAAAGCTGGAAGCGGAAGGAAAAAAAGTATATCCTTCTGCAAAAACACTTAGAAATATTCAGGATAAAGGGGTACAAAAGCAGTTTTATAAAAACCACCAAATTCCTACCCCTGCATTTCGTGTTTTCAAGAATAAAAAGGAGTTAAACGAAACGATTGTTCAAAAAGAACTGCAGTATCCGTTTGTTTGGAAAAGCTGCACAGGAGGATACGACGGTAAAGGCGTTTCCATTATACGAAAGGCAGAAGATATAATCCCTTTAGCCGAAGGTTCATGCATTGCCGAAAAACTCATTCCATTTAAAAATGAATTGGCAGTCATTGTGGCTCGAAATCCCTCTGGCGAGGCAACTACCTATCCAGTAGTCGAAATGGAATTTCATCCGGAAGCCAACCAAGTGGAGTATGTTATTTGTCCTGCCCGAATTGATGAAAAAGTGGCTGAAAAAGCACGAGCGGTGGCAGAAAAAGTTTCCAAAGCCTATGAGCATGTAGGATTACTGGCGGTAGAAATGTTCCAAACCGAAGACGACGAGATTTTGGTAAACGAAGTTGCCCCTAGACCTCATAACAGTGGTCATTACAGTATTGAAGCCAGTTATACCAATCAGTTTGAGCAACATCTTCGAGCCATTTTAAATCTCCCTTTAGGAAAAACCGATAGCAAGGTTGGCGGAATTATGGTAAATTTGGTAGGTGCCGAAGATCATACCGGAGAAGTGGTGTATGAAAACATTGAAAACATTTTGAAACTGGAAGGTGTTACCCCGCACATCTATGGAAAAAAGGAAACGCGGCCTTTCCGTAAAATGGGACATGTGACCATAGTCAATAAAGATATTACCAAGGCTAGAAAAATAGCCGAAGAAGTTAAAAACACCATTAAAGTGATAAGCAAATAATGTCCCCTCGAGCGCAGTCGAGAGGTTTTTCTGAAATGAGATTTAAAATTAATAGGTCTCGACTGCGCTCGACCTGACAAATTAATACTATGAGCAAAGTAGGAGTTATTATGGGAAGCACAAGCGACCTGCCGGTGATGCAGGAAGCCATTGATGTTTTAAAAGGATTTGATATTGAAGTGGAAGTAGATATTGTATCGGCGCATCGCACGCCCGATAAACTTTTCGATTACGGAAAAAATGCTCACACCCATGGTATTTCCGTTATTATTGCTGGTGCCGGTGGTGCCGCACACCTTCCCGGAATGGTAGCTTCACTTTCGCCACTTCCTGTAATTGGCGTGCCTGTAAAATCGAGCAACTCAATAGACGGTTGGGACAGCGTTTTAAGCATCTTACAGATGCCCGGTGGCGTACCTGTAGCCACCGTAGCGCTTAATGGCGCTAAAAACGCAGGAATTCTTGCGGCACAGATTATAGGCTCTCATGACAAATGTATCCTTGATAAAATTATCGCCTATAAAGAAGGACTGAAGCAAAAAGTGGAAGAAGGAGCAAAGTTAGTAAACAGTAAGCAGAAGCAGTAAGCAGACAAACAAAACCTATTAGAATTAATGAAGGCTTTTTATACTATTGGTCTATTAGTACTCTCCAATATTTTTATGACACTTGCTTGGTACGGACATCTAAAATTTGCCGAGCTTAAATGGTTTCACAAATTAGGATTGGTTTCTATTATTCTTATAAGTTGGGGCATTGCTCTTTTTGAATATTTTTTCCAAGTTCCAGCCAATCGAATAGGCTTCAAAGGAAATGGAGGGCCTTTTACCTTAGTACAACTTAAAGTCCTTCAGGAAGTTATTACCCTTATTGTATTTACCCTTTTTACCCTCATTGCTTTCAAAAATGAAAGCTTCAAATGGAATCATTTTGTAGGTTTTGTGTTTTTGATACTTGCTGTGTATTTCATTTTTAGAAAATAATTTTTATGACAAATCCTCTTTTACAAACGTTCGACACCTCTCCTTTTTCACAGCTAAAAAACGAACATTTTCTTCCTGCCATTCAAGAATTAATTGAAAAAACCAAAGAAGAAATTACTAAAATTACACATACTTCTGAAAAACCTACTTTTCAAAACACCGTGGAAGCATTGGAAAGAACGGGAGTTCAATTAGATCGGGTAACGAGTATTTTTTTTAATCTGAATAGTGCTGAAACGAATGATGAAATTCAGCAAATAGCGCAACAAGTTTCTCCACTGCTTTCAGAATTTAAAAACGATTTACTGCTTAATGAAGCTCTTTTTAAACGTGTAAAAGAAGTTTTTGACACCAAAGAAGCCCTTACATTAACTCCCGAGCAACAAATGCTATTGGAAAAACAATACAAAGGATTTTCCAGAAATGGCGCTAACCTCTCGGAAGAAAAGAAAAAAATGCTCCGCCAAATTGATACAGAACTTTCAAAACTGACTCTAAAATTTGGTGAAAATGTGTTGGCCGAGACCAATGCATTTGAAATGCACCTTACCAACGAAGCAGACTTAGAAGGCTTACCCGAAGATGCTAAGGAAGCCGCTGCGCAAACAGCTTCAGAAAAAGGAAAAGAAGGCTGGGTAATTACCTTAGATTACCCCAGTTATATTCCGTTTATGAAGTATGCTTCTAATAGAGAGCTTCGCAAAAAACTGTCTGTAGCTTTTGGGGCAAAAGCGTTTCAGCAAAACCCATTCAATAATGAAAAAAATGTGCTTGAAATTGTCAATCTTCGCCATAAAAGAGCACAATTACTAGGTTACAAATCGCATGCACATTTTGTATTGGAAGAACGTATGGCGCAAACGCCGGAAAAAGTTCATTCCTTTTTAAACCAACTTTTAGAAAAAGTAAAACCTGCCGCCAAAGCTGAATTCAATGAGCTTGAAGCGTATGCCAAAAAATTGGATGGGATTGACCAATTACAAAAATGGGATAGCGCCTATTATGCCGAAAAATTAAAACAGGAACGTTTTCATCTCGACGATGAAAAACTGAAACCATATTTTCCGTTACCACAAGTAATTGCTGGGGTTTTTATGGTTGCAGAAAAGTTATACGGCCTTCAATTTAAGGAAGTACACACCATTGACAAATATCACCCCGATGTAAAAACCTACGAAATAGTAGATAATGAAGGGGCTTTGGTTTCTATTTTTTATGCCGATTTCCATCCTCGCCCGGGAAAACGTGGTGGTGCTTGGATGACGAGTTTTAAACCGCAACAAATAAAGGATGGAAAAAATGACCGACCGCATATTTCCATCGTATGTAATTTTACAAAACCTACAACTAATAAGCCTTCATTACTCACTTTTAATGAAGTTACCACCTTATTTCACGAATTTGGCCATGCCTTACATGGAATGCTTGCCAATACTACTTACCCGAGCCTATCGGGAACCAATGTGTATTGGGATTTCGTGGAGCTTCCAAGTCAGGTGCTGGAAAATTGGTGTTACGAAAAAGAAACCTTAGAACTTTTTGCGAAACATTATGAAACCGGAGAATTAATCCCTATGGAGTTAGTTCAAAAAATAAAGGAATCGGCTACCTTTCATGAAGGCATGCAAACGCTTCGGCAATTGAGTTTTGGAATGCTGGACATGGCTTGGCACACCAACGAGTTACCGGAAGCAATTGCTTCAGTAAAAGAATTTGAAGACGCCGGTTTTAAGGGCACCCAATTATTTCCAGATACGCCCGAAACGTGTATGAGTACTTCGTTCTCGCATATTTTTCAAGGAGGATATTCAGCAGGATATTACAGTTATAAATGGGCCGAAGTGTTGGATGCAGATGCTTTTGAATATTTTAAACAGGAAGGCATTTTCAACAAAATAGTGGCAACAAAGTTTAAAGAGTTTGTGCTTTCGCAAGGCGGAACAGAAGACCCGATGAAATTGTACATAAAATTTAGAGGACAAGAGCCCAATCCCGACGCACTATTAAAAAGAGCGGGACTTATAGAAGTTACGTAATTTTATTCTGAAAATCTTTTCTATTTTTATGCCTCTATGGATAAAATTGAACTTCATCCTGAAACTTGGGTAGATCGTTATTCAGACTACTTGTATAATTACACCATTGTGAGAGTGAATGACCATGAGGTGGCACAGGATATTATTTCTGAAACTTTTTTGGCCGGTTTAAAATCAAAAGACAACTTTAAAGGAGAGGCTACTGAAAGAACTTGGCTCATCGCTATTTTAAAGCGAAAGATTATTGATTATTACCGAAAAATAAATAGCTCCAAAGGAAAAGCAGAAATGCGAATTAGCTATAACGACTCCAACAATGAAGGTGACTGGCTGGAAGAAAAAATACAAGACGATTCCGCAATGAACGCTGAAGAATCTATGGAAAATGAAGAATTAGGGCTTGCCATTCTACAATGTTTGGATTCTATCAATGAAAAGCAAGCTGAAATTTTTAAATTAAAAACACTGGATGGTGTCGATACCGAAACCATCTGTAATGAATACAATATCACTCCGTCTAACCTCTGGGTTATTATTCACCGTGCCCGAAAAGCCATGGCAGATTGCCTAGAAACAAATTGGTTCAACAAATGAAGCTAAAAATTAAATGTAATGAGTCTAACCATATTTGTGATAAATCACAATACAAAGAGGCCAGTCTTTGGGAAAAAATAAAGCTAAACATACATTTACTCTATTGTGACTTTTGCAGAAAATACACCGCCAACAATCAAAGACTTACCAAAACCATTAAAAGCACTACGATAAAAACCTTATGCGAGGAAGATAAAAAGGTTTTAAAAGAAAAATTACTTCAGGAAATGAAAAAATAATGGTGCATTAACAACCAAAATCCCATCCAAAAAATAGGAATTCCTTCTACCCAAAATGAAGAAAAATATTTCGTTTGATTCTTCTTCGACACCACTAAAAATATCCCCGTACTTATTACAGCCAAAAAGAAAGAAACAAAAAACAACCCGTTTATTTCATCTTTCAAACCTTCCAAAAAAAGCACTGCAACCAAAAATACCAATCCTAAGCCTTTGGCTTTTTTTACCCCCAATTTTTGAGGCAGTGTTCCCAATGCATTATCATCGTAGGCCAAGTCTCTAATTTCGAAAGGAATAATGAGTACCAATACCCATAAAAACCGCTGAAAAAAAGTAAGACTCCAGTCTGTATTCCAACTACTTTCAGTAGCAATACAAGGTAATATAACAGTAGTTCCTGCCCAAACAAAAGCCACTATAAATACTTTAAGACCATGGAAACTCCGTAGATTTTTTTTACCATAAAACGGGAGTATATACAATAGTGTTACTATTCCAAACGCCAAACTGACAAAAAGTACATTTCTTGAGATCTGGAAAAGAAAAAAAAGAAAAAAGCCAAAACACAAAAATGAAAAAAGCTGAATGAGTTGTAGATTTTTTGCCAAACTTCTATGATGCTCTCCTGCAATTCCTGCATACTTTATAAAATTATAGCCGGTAATGGTTCCGAAGAAAACATACCCCAAAACAAACCTTTCCATAGGTAGTTGAAATTCAAAAAATGTGGCAACAGTAAAGGCGAGTACCGCAAAAGAAACATGAATACTACTCTCCAAGTAAAAGGCTAAAACACTTTTAAAAAACTTCATAAAAACAAAAATAACCAAAGTGTTAGTAAGTCCTTTTTTTAGTTGAAAAATAATAGCTTTTCAGCAATACAAAACACATCTAAAATGGTTTAAAAATGGTAATTTTGACAAATTTTTTAACTCAAATTAAATGAACACCGATTCTTTTGCACTTAGACATATTGGCCCTAGAAGAAATGACCTTCCCGAAATGTTAAAAATCATTGGCGCAGACAGCATGGAACAGCTTATAAATGAGACTATTCCCAATGATATCAGATTAAAAAAGGACCTATCTTTAGCCCCGGCTTTAAGTGAGCAAGAATATTTGGAACATATCCAGGAATTGGCCGAAAAAAACCTGGTATTTAAAACCTATATAGGCCTTGGGTTTCATCAAGCAAATACCCCCGCTGTTATACAAAGAAATATATTGGAGAATCCGGGTTGGTACACAGCTTATACGCCATATCAAGCTGAAATCGCCCAAGGAAGGTTAGAAGCACTGCTTAACTTCCAAACCATGGTAACAGATCTTACCGGAATGGAACTTGCCAATGCCTCGTTGCTTGACGAAGCCACAGCAGCAGCCGAAGCGATGACGCTACTTTTTGCACTGCGAAATAAAGACCAAAAAAATGCAGGTGTAAACAAATTCTTTGTTTCCGATGAAATCCTTCCCCAAAATTTATCCCTTTTACAAACCCGTGCCACACCTCTTGGGATTGAAATTGTAACAGGAAATCACGAAAGCTTCAACTTTTCTTCGGAATATTTTGGAGCCATTCTTCAATACCCCGGAAAAAGCGGAACTGTACACAATTTTAAAAGTTTTGTTTCCAATGCACAAGCTGCCAATATAAAAGTGGCCTTTGCAGCCGATATTTTAAGCTTGGTCATGCTGGAATCTCCGGGAAATTTCGGTGCCGACGTCGTCGTTGGAACTACCCAACGATTTGGAATTCCATTAGGGTATGGGGGACCTCATGCTGCCTTTTTTGCCACTAAAGAGGAATACAAACGATTCATCCCCGGTAGAATTATTGGCGTAACCAAAGATACTAACGGCAACCGAGCGTTACGAATGGCATTACAAACTCGGGAACAGCATATTAAAAGAGATAAGGCTACCTCAAACATTTGTACAGCGCAAGTTTTATTAGCCGTTATGGCAGGAATGTATGCCGTGTATCACGGTCCCGAAGGCTTAAAACATATTGCTAAAAAAGTACACCATGCGGCTGTTTCTTTATCTGAAGGGTTAAAATCTTTAGGCTATCAGCAACTTAACGAGATGTTTTTCGACACGGTTGCCGTAAAAGCGAATGTGGCTCAAATTAAAACCATTTCAGAAAAGAAAAATATTAATTTCTATTATCCGGATGCCGAAACGGTTTCCATTTCGTTAAATGAAACTATTAATCTGAAAGACTTAAACAATATCCTTTCGGTTTTTAGTGAAGCTTCAGGTGTTGCTCCTTTAGTACTTTCAGAAATAAACGAAGGGAATGCTATTCCAAAAGAAGTGGCTAGAAAAACAGCGTTTCTGCAACAAGAAGTCTTCAATTTATACCATAGCGAAACCGAATTGATGCGCTACATCAAAAAGCTGGAGCGAAAAGATTTAGCATTAAATCATTCAATGATTTCCTTGGGCTCCTGTACCATGAAACTGAATGCCGCCGCCGAAATGCTTCCACTAAGTGATCCTAACTGGGGAAATATCCATCCGTTTGTTCCTGTAAACCAAGCCGAAGGATATCAAACCATGCTTAAAAATCTTGAAAATCAATTAACTGAAATTACAGGCTTTGCAGGAACTTCACTTCAGCCTAATTCGGGTGCACAAGGGGAATATGCCGGTTTAATGGTCATACGGGCGTATCACGAATCCCGTGAGGATCATCATCGAAATATTTGCTTGATTCCTTCTTCGGCACACGGAACCAACCCCGCCAGCGCTGTGATGGCAGGAATGCACGTAGTTGTAACCAAAGCCACAGAGGATGGAAACATTGATGTGGAAGACCTTCGTCAAAAAGCACAGGAACATAAAGAAAATCTTTCCTGTTTAATGGTTACCTACCCTTCTACGCATGGGGTTTATGAAAGTGCTATTAAAGAAATTACCGGTATTATCCACGAAAATGGTGGACAAGTGTATATGGACGGCGCCAATATGAATGCCCAAGTAGCATTGACCAACCCCGGTGCCATTGGAGCCGATGTATGCCATTTAAATTTACATAAAACCTTTGCAATCCCACACGGAGGCGGGGGTCCCGGTGTAGGTCCTATTTGTGTTGCAAAACAGCTTGTACCCTTTTTGCCTTCCAATCCAGTAATTAAAACAGGTGGAGAAAAAGCCATTACGGCTATCTCTGCAGCTCCTTGGGGAAGTGCTTTAGCATGTTTAATTTCTTACGGATACATCTGTATGTTAGGAGAAAACGGATTAAAAAAATCTACGCAATATGCTATTTTAAATGCCAATTATATTAAAGAGCGATTGAAAGGACACTATCAAACACTCTATACAGGTGAAAAAGGACGTGCCGCCCACGAAATGATTTTGGATTGTCGCCCCTTTAAAGAAAAAGGAATTGAAGTAACCGATATCGCCAAGCGACTCATGGATTATGGCTTTCATGCGCCTACTGTATCGTTTCCGGTTGCCGGAACCCTTATGGTAGAACCTACAGAGAGTGAAAGTAAAGAAGAACTAGATCGTTTTTGTGATGCGCTCATTGCCATTAGAAAAGAAATTGAAGTTGCAGACAAAGATAATCCCAACAATCCTTTAAAAAATGCACCCCACACTCAAGCCATGGTTACTGCCGATGCTTGGGAGTTCCCTTACACTAGGCAACAGGCTGCATTTCCGTTGGAATATGTTTCAGAAAATAAGTTTTGGCCTTCGGTACGTCGGGTGGACGATGCTTACGGAGACAGAAACTTAATTTGCACCTGTACCCCTATAGAGGCATTTATGGAGGCTTGATATCTTTAAAGTACATTGTTTCTTCGTTAATTAAAAGGCGTTAAAAATGAGAAATAATCGATTTTTAGAGAATATTTTGTCAATCTTTCAAATTTGAAAGTTTTATACAAAATGTCTTTATTTAGTTTATTGGTTTTACCTACCTTTATTGTAAAATCTACTAATACATGAGGTCTATTATAACTGGTACCGGCAGCTATATCCCCAGCAAAGTAGCTACCAATGAAGGGTTCGAGCAACATAACTTTTATAATGAAGACGGCTCTCCTTTATCTCACGAAAATACGGTCATTATCGAAAAGTTTAAGGCTATTACTGGTATTTCTGAAAGGCGGTATATTAAAAATAAATTAGTTACTTCAGAAATCGCCGCCAAAGCTTCAGAAAAAGCCATAGAAGATGCCCGGCTAGATCGAGAAACACTCGATTACATTATTGTAGCGCATAATTATGGCGATGTAAAACACGGGACCCACCAAAGTGATACCGTACCCAGTCTTGCCTCACGAGTAAAGCATTTACTGAAAATTAAAAATCCTGGTTGCGTTGCTTACGACATCCTCTTTGGTTGCCCTGGTTGGGTAGAAGGCGTGATTCAAGCCCATGCCTTCATGAAAGCTGGAATGGCAAAAAAATGCTTAATTATTGGTGCCGAAACCCTATCTAGGGTCGTCGATCAACACGATAGGGATTCTATGATTTACAGCGATGGTGCCGGAGCGGTTATTTTGGAAACTTCAGAAAATACTACCCATGGAATTATGGCGCACCACTCTGCCACTTTTGCCTATGATGAAGCACATTTTATCTATTTTGGAGAATCCTACAACCAAGAATTAAACGATGCCCGAAGGTACATTAAAATGTATGGTCGTAAAATCTACGAATTTGCCATTACCCATGTCCCTACTGCCATGAAAATTTGCTTAGAGAAAGCACAAGTTTCTATTGATGAGGTTAAAAAAATATTTATCCATCAAGCCAACGAAAAAATGGATGAAGCTATTATTCAGCGTTTTTACAAATTATTTAATAAAACCGCTCCTACAACTGTCATGCCCATGACCATCCATAAACTGGGGAACTCCAGTGTGGCAACAGTGCCTACATTGTACGATTTAGTACTTAATAATAAGGTTGAGGGTCACCATATTCATCCCGGGGATATTGTTATCTTTGCCAGTGTGGGAGCCGGAATGAACATCAACGCCATTGTTTATAGAGTATAATATATGTACGAAGGAAATTTCCCCAAAAAAAGGTATAAACACACCCTTCAATTTTTAAAAGAAAAAGTTTCTACGGAAGACAAAATTTTGGATTTAGGAATTGAAAATCCTTTTTCAGAAATTCTGAAAAAAGAAGGCTTTCAAGTAACCAATACCCAAGGTGAAGATTTAGATTTGGACACTGCTGCTGTAAAAAACGAGAATTACGATGTGGTCACTGCTTTTGAAATTTTTGAACATTTGGTGTCTCCTTTTAATGTTTTACAAGACATTAAAGCAAAAAAATTGGTTGCTTCAGTACCGTTAAAACTTTGGTTTGCTTCTGCCTATCGAGGAAAGGAACCATGGGACAATCATTATCATGAATTTGAAGATTGGCAATTTGACTGGCTTTTGGAAAAAGCAGGCTGGAAAATAAAAAAACGGGAAAAGTTTACCAACCCTGTAAAAAAAGTAGGAATTCGGCCTATTTTACGACGGTTTACCCCACGGTATTATCTAGTATATGCAGAACGCCATTAATGAATTTTTATATTGTCATCCCAGCCCATAACGAAGAAGCCTATATAGGAAACACTTTGCAATCATTAGTCTCGCAAAGTCTTTTACCTAAAAAGGTAGTGGTGGTAAACGATAGTTCTTCAGATATCACTCAACAAATAGTAGATTCCTTTTCAGAAAAGTACCCATTTGTTTCATCTCTTAAAATTTCTTCCGAAGAAAACCACCAGCCCGGTTCCAAAGTCATAAATGCCTTTTACCGTGGGTTGGAATTACTAGACGAAGACTACGACATCCTTTGTAAGTTTGATGCAGACCTTATTTTTCCCGATAAGTATCTCGAAAAAATTTCCGAACGATTCCATGAAAACCCAAAATGTGGAATGGCAGGCGGTTTCTGTACTATTGAAAAAAATGGAACTTGGATGTTAGAAAACCTCACTGGCAAAGATCATATTCGGGGGGCTTTAAAGGCCTACCGCAAAGAGTGCTTTCAGCAAATTGGCGGCCTTAAAAAATCCATGGGCTGGGATACGGTAGATGAACTCTTGGCACAATACCACGGTTGGGAAATTATTACCGATGAGTCCCTACAAGTAAAACATCTAAAACCCACTGGAGCTACATATTCAATAAAAGCAAAATACAAACAAGGAGAAGCATTTAAAAAAATGCGTTACGGATTTTGGTTAACGTTCATTGCTTCTACTAAGTTGGCTATAAAGAAAAAAAACTTGGGCTTCTTTTTCAACACAATGGTTGGCTTTTTTAAAGCAAAAAATGAATTCATCGTCTCCAAAGAGGAAGGCAGGTTTATTAGAAATCTGCGGTGGAGAAATATTAAGAAAAAGTTATTTTTCTTTCCCTTCCTATGTTAGGAGGGCTGCCCGCAAGGCGGGGTGGTATCTTTTATATACTTTTGCATGACAATTTTCTACCATGAGAACAAAATATTACTTTCTTTTAATTTTATCATTGATTTTTGTTTCAGCCACTACTTTTGCCCAAACTCAAAAGCGAGTAAAAAAGCCCAAAAACATCATCCTTCTTATTGGCGACGGAACCGGTTTAAGTCAGGTTTCTGCTGCGCAGTATTTTAAAGAAGGAGCCGTAAATTATGAAAGATTTCCGGTAGTTGGGCTTATAAAAACTTCCTCTTCCAGCGATTTAATTACCGACTCTGCCGCCGGGGCTACAGCTTTTGCCAATGGAGTAAAAACCTACAACGGTGCCATAGGACTGGATAAAGACTCACTAAAGGTTAAAAACATAGTTGCCTTTACTTCCCAAAAAGGAATGAATACAGGCATTATAGCTACCTCATCCATTACCCACGCTACCCCGGCCTGTTTTTATGCACATTCAAAAAGTAGAAACTTTCACGAAGAGATTGCTTCTTTTTTGCCTAATTCTGAAATTGACTTTTTTGCCGGTGCCGGACTCCAGTATTTCAATAAAAGAAAAGATGGAAAAAATCTATTAAGTGATTTTCAGAAAAATGGTTTTACTATTGATACGGTTGCTTTAGCAGAAAAAAAAGATAAAAAAATAGGTTTTTTATTAGCAGAAAAAAGTATGCCCAAAATGGTGGAAGAAAGAGGTGATTTTCTTCCTAAGGCTACCCAACTTGCCATAAACTTTCTTTCAAAAGACAACAAAAACTTCTTTCTAATGGTGGAAGGCTCGCAAATAGATTGGGGTGGCCATGATAATGATGCTGCCTATCTAATTTCAGAACTTATCGATTTTGATAACACCTTAGGTACCGCCATAGATTTTGCTGAAGAAAATGGAGAAACGCTGGTTATTGTTACTGCCGATCACGAAACCGGAGGTTTTACTCTCGCTTCAAATGGAGAAAATTACAACGAAATTGTCCCTTCTTTTTCTACCAAAGGACATAGTGCTACCATGGTTCCGGTATTTGCTTTCGGCCCGGGTGCGGAATTATTTGGCGGCATTTATGAAAACACTCAAATCTTTCATAAAATACTATCGTTACTTTCAGAATAAAGTGTTTTGGTCTCCCAATAATGGGCTATTTTTTTTACTTTAGCTACCTATGAAATATCTTGCCGACATAGGTTCCTATTTTATTATGTTGGGAAACGTTTTTAGCCGTCCTACCAAAACATCAGTCATTAAAGAGTTAATCTATAAAGAAATAGATGAATTGGTAATTAATTCTCTAGGAATAGTCATCTTCATCTCTTTCTTTGTAGGGGGCGTGGTTGCTATACAAACGGCTTTAAATATTGACAATCCGTTAATTCCTTCTTATTTGGTGGGTTTTGCCACCCGCCAATCGGTAATACTGGAATTTGCCCCCACTTTTATTTCCATTATCATGGCAGGTAAAATGGGGTCTTTTATCACTTCTAGTATTGGCTCCATGCGAGTTACAGAGCAAATTGATGCGCTTGAAGTGATGGGAATTAACTCTCTCAACTATTTAGTTTACCCTAAAGTGATTGCACTGTTGTTGTATCCGTTTGTTATAGCCATTGCTATGTTTTTGGGTATTTTGGGAGGATGGGTGGCCGGTGTTTATGGTGGCTTTAGTACTTCCGATGCATTTATTCAAGGATTACAGGAAGATTTTAAACCTTTTCATGTGGTGTATGCCTTTATTAAAACTTTTGTTTTTGCTTTTATTTTGGCAACGGTACCCTCGTGGCAAGGCTATTTCATGAAAGGGGGCGCGCTAGAGGTAGGTAAAGCCAGCACTAATTCTTTTGTGTGGACCAGCGTCCTTATTATTTTGGCAAATTATATCATTACTTCTTTATTGCTTAGCTAATGATACGTGTTGAAAATTTACATAAAAGCTTTGGCGAAGAAGAAGTATTAAAAGGAATTTCTACTTCTTTCGAAAAAGGAAAAACCAACTTAATTATAGGGCAAAGCGGAAGCGGAAAAACTGTTTTTTTAAAATGCTTGTTAGGACTTTTTGAAGCAGAAACCGGAAAGATTTTTTACGGTACAAAAGCCATTCAGGAAATGAATGACGATGAAAAAAAGGAGTTGCGCGAACATATGGGTATGGTTTTTCAAGGAGGGGCTTTGTTTGATTCGATGACGGTTGAAGAAAATGTGATGTTTCCCTTACGTATGTTTACCAAAAAGAAAAAAGAGGAAATGCTCCATAGGGTAAATGAAGTTTTAACTCGGGTAAATTTGGTAAATGCCAACAAAAAATTTCCTTCCGAAATTTCAGGTGGGATGCAAAAAAGAGTGGCTATTGCCAGAGCTATTGTAAACAACCCCAGATATTTATTTTGTGACGAACCCAACTCGGGTCTGGATCCCAAAACTGCCATTTTGATTGATAATTTAATTCAGGAAATCACCCAAGAATACGATATCACTACGGTAATTAATACCCACGACATGAATAGCGTGATGGAAATTGGCGAAAAAATAGTTTTTCTGCAAAAGGGGAACCTTGCATGGGAAGGGGATAATACCCAAATTTTTAAAACAACTAACAAAGATGTAACCGACTTTGTGTATTCTTCAGACTTGTTTAAAAAAATAAGGGATATTCAAAATATGGAAAACTAACTTACTTTACTACCAGCGTGTCTAAATTGAGTTTGTATTTTAACCATTGGTAAAGCTTTCCTTTTTCATTTTGAATGGTTGACTGATTTGCCGATTCCTTCCACTGTGTCTGAAAAGTACGTAACGTATCAATTTTTTCAAAATTGGAATAGAGCGTTGAAGAATAGCTTAAACTCTTTAAATTTTCGTAGTTAATTTTGGCCTCATCGCAAATATTTTGAAAAGGAATTTGCTCCTTCTCTAACTTACTCAACTTAGCCACTTCTTTTTCCAGAAAGGCTATTTTTTGCGTTTTTGAAGTAATATCTAAGGAATCTCTAGAACGAAGCTCTAACATATAACGCATTTCATTTTCAAGATCGTTATCATTACTTCCTTGATTAATCAATAGCTGTGTGTTTTGCAATGAAGAATAGGCTTTTAATCTTCCTCTTAAAACATCTGCGGTGGTTGCTTCAATGGGTTGGTTCCCAAAAGAAATAATTTCAATGCTCGATTCTCCTTTGGGGACATAGTGATAGGTTGCGTACTTCTTAATATAAGAGGCATTGGGTAACTCGCTTAGTTCATTGGCAATATACCTTTGCGCATCGTTTTTAAAGCTGGTTTCCTTCAACACTTGGTAGAAAGTAATGGCCGGAAAAATCATAACAATAAGCGCAATGATGGAAGCAAGCCTTGCAATACGCTTTCTTTTTATAGAGTTGGCGTATTTCAGCATTGGAAAACGTAGCACTTTTAAAGCAATAAATGTGGCTAAGGCAATAAATATGGTATTAATAAGAAATAGATAAAATGCTCCTCCCGCAAAAGCTAGCCCCTTTAAATTTCCTATAAAGGCTTCGGCCAAACCATACCCCACAGTACAAAGTGGCGGCATAAGTGCCGTGGCAATGGCTACCCCAAAAATAACACTGGCTATGGTTCCTTTTTTGGTTCGTGCAATGATGAGTGCCAATCCCCCAAAAAAGGCAATGAGTACATCACGAATATCGGGTTTGGTTCGCGCCAACAACTCTGAAGATTCTTCCCTTAGCGGAAACAACCAAAAAAACAAAAAAGCGGTAAAAACACTCAACACAATCATCACCCCAAAGTTGATTAATGATTTTTTGAGTGTATCTATATCATTAATAGCAATAGACAAACCTATCCCCAAAATAGGTCCCATAAGCGGCGAAATAAGCATTGCACCAATGACAACTGCAGTAGAATTGGCATTTAACCCTATGGAAGCCACAAAAATAGAACAAATAAGAATCCATGCCGTGGCACCTTTTAAGGGAATGTCTTTCACAATGGCATCGATAGTCGCTTCTCTATCGGTATCTGCCCTAAAATCTAGCAATTCCAAAATAAACCTTTTTAAATTACTAACAAGCCCCTTAGCGTCCTGCCGGATTGCTTTTTTGTTCTCTTCTATTCCTTGGTTATCGTTTTGAGTAGTTTCCATTTAACTATATTTTTCGCCAAAAGTATGTGATATTTCCGTTAGTAAACTCTTAATGTTTTGCTCTTTGTTTTTTGGGTAAATAAGTAACACATTTTCTTTGTCAACCACAATATAATCTGACAATCCCTCTATTACAATTAATTTTTCCGAAGTGGAAAAAATCATATTTTCACTAGCGTCTTTAAGATACGAAGTAGCCCGCACAATAGCATTATTTTTAGCATCTTTTTCCAATTTTTCGTGCAAAGCCCCCCAAGTGCCAAGGTCGTTCCAATCAAAAGTGGCTTTTTTTACAAAAACCTGTGTTGATTTTTCCATAATGCCGTAATCGATAGAAATATTCTCTGCTTTCGGATAATGTGTCGCAATGAATTCTTTTTCTGAAGGGGTATTCAAAAGCTCGATCCCTTCATTAAATAACGCAAATAAATCTGGCATGTATTTTTTAAAAGCATTCAAAATGTTTTCGACACTCCATAGAAATATGCCTGCATTCCAAAGAAAATTCCCTTCAGCCAAAAACTGTTTTGCGGTTTCATAGTCTGGCTTTTCCCGAAACCGTTGTACCTGCTTTATTTCGGAAATACTTTGGGAATCACTTTCAATATAGCCGTATCCTGTATTAGGAAAAGTAGGTTGAATACCCAAAGTCATTAAAATATCCTTTTCAGCGCAGGCATTAAAACATAGTTCCACATCTTTTTTAAAGGCCGCTTCGTCTTCAATCCAATGGTCGCTGGGAGCAACCAACATGAGTGCTTCGGGGTTTTGCTTATAGATTTTTAATGCTGAAAGTAAGATACAAGGAGCTGTATTACGCATGGCGGGTTCTAACACTACTTGTCTTTCTGTAATTTTAGGAAGTTGCTCCAAACAAAGGTCTAAATATCGTTCGTGTGTTAAAATTTGAATGTTATCTGAAGGTAACATCTTTTCCAACCTTCTGAACGTTTTTTGAAGCAAACTTTGCCCGGTTCCCAACATATCGTGAAATTGTTTTGGGAACTGAGTGGTGCTTACCGGCCAAAACCGCGAGCCAATGCCTCCGGCCATGATGACGGCGTAATAATTGCTGGAGTTTAATGTATTCAATGTATGTAACTTAAATGTTTATTCGTTTATTTAATAAAAGATTAATGACCAGTACCCAAAACCTATCACCTATTACCCATTCCCTAAATACTCTA
>JAGQZA010000259.1 GCA_020435805.1 Flavobacteriaceae bacterium | reverse complement strand
CATGAAGATACGCCAGATATTCTTGGTATAGTATAAAAATTTAGTCACCTAGATACTGTTGAAACTAAATAATATATATAACAATGGATTTAAGTAATTTAAAACCAGCAGAAGGTTCGGTTAAAAAAGAAGCAAAACGAGTAGGTCGTGGGCAAGGTTCCGGTAAGGGAGGTACATCTACACGTGGGCACAAAGGAGCAAAGTCACGTTCTGGATATTCTAAAAAAGTAGGATTTGAAGGAGGGCAAATGCCATTGCAACGTCGTGTTCCTAAATTTGGCTTTACCAATGTGAACCGTAAAGAGTATCAAGGTGTAAATCTTGACACCCTTCAACAATTGATAGATGATAAAAAAATAAAGGATACTGTAGATTTTGAAACACTAGTAAGTTTAGGATTGGCCGGTAAAAATGATATGGTTAAAATCTTAGGAAGAGGAGAGTTAAAATCTAAAATAAATGTATCTGCTCATAAATTTACAGCCACTGCAAAAGCTGCTATTGAAGCTGTTGGTGGAGAAACTGTAACATTGTAATTTTTTTGATAGCATGAAGTTAATTGAAACTATAAAAAATGTTTATAAAATAGAAGAATTACGTAATCGAATTATTCTTACGTTAGGACTTCTATTAGTGTACCGTTTTGGGGCACAAGTAGTTTTACCGGGTATTGACGCTGCCAAATTGAGCGAATTTGCCGGAAAATTTGATGCCGGAGGAATTGGCGGATTACTGAATGCATTTACAGGAGGAGCTTTTGCTAACGCTTCTGTGTTTGCCTTAGGTATCATGCCTTATATTTCGGCTTCTATTGTGGTTCAATTAATGCAAATTGCCATTCCTTATCTTCAAAAACTTCAAAAAGAAGGAGAAAGTGGAAGAAAGAAAATCACTCAAATTACCCGTTGGCTAACCATTGGTATTTGTTTGGTACAGGCACCTAGTTATTTAGCAGGTCTTCCGGCTTTAGGGGTTCCCCAAGAAGCCTTTGTCATGGTAAATCAAGGTATGGGCACCATGTTCTATATCTCATCTATTGCCATCCTTGTAACCGGTTGTATTTTTGCCATGTGGTTGGGAGAGAAGATTACTGATAAAGGAGTAGGAAATGGTATTTCGGTACTTATTATGGTAGGTATTATCGCAAGACTACCTTTATCATTTGCTCAAGAATTCGCATCAAGAGTGTTTGAGTCTAATGGAGGATTAATTATGATACTTATTGAGTTGGTAATTTGGTTTGTTATCATTTTACTTTCTATTATGCTTGTGATGGCTGTTCGTAAAATTCCGGTGCAATACGCCAGAAGAACAGCAAGTGGAGGATACGAGAAAAACATTTTTGGAGCAAGACAGTTTATTCCTTTAAAGTTGAATGCTTCGGGAGTAATGCCTATTATCTTCGCTCAAGCTATCATGTTTGTTCCCTCTGCTGTGGCTAGCCTTTCTGAAAGTGAATTAGCACAATCAATTAGAGCTACATTCAGTGATATATTTGGACTATGGTATAATGTGGTTTTTGCATTATTGATTATCATTTTTACCTATTTCTATACTGCCATTACGGTGCCTACCAATAAAATGGCAGACGATTTAAAACGTAGTGGCGGGTTTATTCCCGGAATAAAGCCTGGAACAGATACGGCAGAATTTTTAGATAAAATCATGTCGCAAATAACCTTTCCTGGATCTTTATTCTTAGCATTAATAGCAATATTCCCTGCATTTGTGGTAAAGATTTTAGGAATACAACAAGGATGGGCATTATTTTACGGCGGTACTTCACTATTAATTATGGTGGGTGTAGCTATAGATACCATGCAGCAAATTAATTCCTATTTATTGAATCGTCATT
>JAGQZA010000258.1 GCA_020435805.1 Flavobacteriaceae bacterium | reverse complement strand
TACTCATAATTCAAATTTTTCTTTAAAGATAAAAAATAGCCTGTGGCCAGCTAAGCGTTTTCAATAATATTTTGCACTAATTTACTTACTTTACTGCCCTTGTTTAAAATCATGATATGGCTCCCATTTTCAAGTGTAATGACGTTTTTTATGTTTTTAATAGGAAAAACAGGGTCTATATCTCCGTGAATATGATACACTTCTTTTGAAGGTTCTTTTCGGCTCCAATTTATCATATTTTCAATGGCCCAATCCAAATAGACCTTATCTTTTACAGAAAGGTATTCATCATACAATTTTAACCGCTTTTTACTCCTATGGCCTATTGCAAATCGTGCAAGATCACCCGCTGTTGCCACCAAACCCGTGGGTAATAGCTTATACGCTTTAGTAAGTTTTGCCACGGTAAACCGTTTGGGAAGTTCGCTTCGGCATTTTACACTAGAAATAATAATCAATTTTTTCAGCTTCAGAAAGGCAGCCATTTCCTGTACCATCACTCCACCAAAAGAAACCCCTATGAGTACTGAATTATTTTCGGTAACCAAAGATGCCATTCGTTTTGCATAGGCTGAAAGCGACTCTTTCTTATCGGGAAGCAACCATTCTATTATATGTAACTCATAAGTGTCTTCAGATAAGATAATATTTTTAAAAATTTCTTTACCTGCCGCCAGTCCCGGTACAAAATAGATATGGGTTTTACTCATGGGAAATGCTTTAACAGTCCTTTTAACACTAAAAAGGGATAAAATTTGTAACTTTACCATGTAAAGATACTATTCCTATTTAAAAGCAATGAAAAAGATTTTTCACCCTGCATCCACCCGCGGAAAAGCCGATTATGGATGGCTTCAGGCAAAATATTCTTTCAGCTTTGCCAATTATTTTGACCCGCAACGGTTGCAATTTGGTTTACTTCGAGTGTTAAACGATGATGTTGTAGCTCCTGCCATGGGTTTTGGGAGACATCCTCACGCCAATATGGAAATTGTAACCATACCGCAATTTGGTGCCGTAAAGCACAAAGACTCTATGGGAAACGAAGGCATTGTTGCCGCGGGGGAGATACAGGTTATGAGCGCCGGAAGTGGTGTGGAACATAGCGAAGTAAATGCTAGTGCAAAAGAACCTTTGAAACTTTTTCAAATTTGGGTCTTTTCTGAAGAAGAAAATGTAACCCCGCGTTATGACCAAAAAAAGATTGCTTCCCTTGTTAAACCTAATGAAATTAGTACGGTTGTAAAGCCCAAAAATGAAGCCAACGAAAATGAACTATGGGTACATCAACAGGCTTATTTTAATCTGGGAGAATTTACGGAAAATCGGGAAGTAAATTATTTTCTGAAAACTCCAAGCCACGGAATATACCTTATGGTTATTGAAGGGCAAATTACCATCGCAGATGAAATCTTGAAAGATAGAGACGCCATAGGAATTTGGGATTCTCATGAAATCTCATTTTCTGTTACTAAAGACACCAAATTATTGTTAATAGAAGTACCTATGAATTAAAACTCCCCCACCATGATTGAAGATGTAGCGATTACCGACAACGAATTTTTAAGACAATTTGAACTTGAAGTAGGCGATAATATGGCTCGTATTGAGTATGCTTTACAAGACCGAAAAATATTTCTTACCAAATACGATATGCCGGCCGATATGGAAGAGCAAGGGTTTCGGGATATTTTTATTAAAGCGGTATTTGAAGAAATCAAGAAAAGAGGCATCAGCTTAATGCCCACTAGTCCAGAAATTGTTGGCTTTTTAAGAAAAAACAGAAGGATTTATAAAGATTTACTGCCTGTTGGGATTAATATTTAAGCGAACACAGGCATTTCAATAAAATTAAATCGCACCA
>JAGQZA010000257.1 GCA_020435805.1 Flavobacteriaceae bacterium | reverse complement strand
CTCATAACGGTGGCGAAACTTGGGAAAAACGAACTGATACAGACGGACTACCCAAAGGTGATTTAGGTAGAATTGGGATTGCCATAGCGAGAAACAAACCCAATGTGGTGTATGCCCTAATAGAAGCAAAGAAAAATGCGCTGTACAAAAGTGAAGACGGCGGATTTAAATGGAATAAAGTGAATGACAAGGATGATATTGGAAACCGACCTTTCTATTATTCTGAAATTTATGTAGATCCCCAAAATGAAAACAGGGTCTATTCGGTATTTACCTATGTAAATGTCTCGGAAGATGGCGGAAAAAACTTTTCGCAACTTATGCCAGCTTATGGCGTGGATAATGGAGTACATCCCGATCATCATGCCTGGTGGATACACCCCGCCAATGGTAATTTTATGATGGACGGTAATGACGGAGGTTTAAATATTACCAAAGACGGTGGTAAAACCTGGCGATTTATAGGAAATCTACCCGTGGCTCAATTTTATCACATCGCCGTGGACAATGAATTTCCTTACAATGTCTATGGGGGAATGCAGGATAACGGAAGTTGGCGAGGTCCTGCTTATGTTTGGAAAGATCAAGGCATTAGAAATAGTTATTGGCAGGAAATTTCCTTTGGCGATGGTTTTGATGTAGTACCCGATAAAGATGATAGTCAATATGGTTGGAGCATGAGTCAGCAAGGATATGTAAGCCGTTACGATTGGAAAACGGGCAACAATTATACGGTTCGTCCCACACATCCGGATCCAAAAGTGGAATTACGTTTTAACTGGAATAGTGCCATCAATATTGATCCATTTGATAACAGTACTATTTACTTCGGAAGCCAATTTGTTCACAAAAGCACCGATAAAGGCTTAACTTGGGAAATCATTTCACCCGATATAACCACCAACGACCCTGAAAAGCAGAAGCAACACGAAAGTGGTGGGTTAACCATGGATGCTACGGGTGCTGAAAATTATACAACCGTTCTCGTTATTGAGCCCTCCCCTTTAGAAAAAAACATGCTTTGGGCAGGAACCGATGATGGCAAAGTTCAATATACTACCAATGGAGGGCAAAGTTGGACCGATGTTTCAAAAAATATCAAAGGATTACCCCAAGGAAGCTGGATTGTTCAAATAAAAGCTTCCAACAAAATGAAAGGCGAAGCACTATTAGTCGCTAATGATTACCGAAGATTTAACTATACTCCCTATGCCTTCAGAACCAAAGACTATGGAAAAACATGGGAACGTCTTGTGGATGAAAACGATGTGAACAGTTATGCCTTGAGTATTGTTGAAGACCCAATAGAAAAAAATCTGTTGTTTTTAGGCACTGACGACGGATTATATGTTTCTATAGATGCAGGAACTTCATGGCAAAAGTGGACCCAAGGGTTCCCAACCGTTCCCGTAAAAGATTTGGCCATTCACCCCCGTGAACACGATTTGGTTATTGGAACCTTCGGTAGAGCTGCTTGGGTGCTGGATGACATTCGTCCGTTACGAGAAATTGCGAAAAATACTTCTGTTTTAAATGAAGATATTAAACTTTTTAATCCGCCAACGGCTTATCAAGCTGCCTATCAACAACCTACCGGAAGTCGTTTTGGAGCAGATGCCCTTTATAATGGTGAGAATAGAGAATACGGAGCAAATTTTAAATATTATTTTCAGAAAAAAGAAACTTCAAAAGAAGAAAAAACGGAAGAAAATTCAGAAGAAAAAGAAGTGGAAAAGCCAAAAGGCCCCAATAAAGATTCTTTATACCTAAAGCTTTACGACGGTGAAAGAGTAATACGAAGCTTAAAGCGAAAAATTCCCGATAGCAGCGGTATTTATTATTGGCGATGGTTTATGGACGAAGCGGGTGT
>JAGQZA010000256.1 GCA_020435805.1 Flavobacteriaceae bacterium | reverse complement strand
TATATTTCAAAATATTTTACATTAAAGATTGGAGATATTATCTTTACGGGTACCCCTGCCGGAGTAGGCAAAGTTAGCTCCAATGATGTATTAAAAGGATGTATAGAAAACCAAGAAATGTTTTCAATTAAAGTAAAATAACCTATGAGTAAATTATATTCTGTAGATAGTTTAAAAGAAATAGCCGGAGACGACACCGATTTCATGGCTGTAGTTGCTGAAACTTTTTTAAAAGAAATTCCGCCCGATTTGGAGGCCCTCGTTAATGCTGTGGAGAATGACAACCGGGAATTGGCTTACCAGTTTGCCCACAAAATGAAACCCAATATTGAAATGTTTGGCATTGATCTTCTAAAAGATATCACCACCATTGAAGCATGGACACGTTCTTCAAAAAACAAGAATTCCATTAAAGAAATGGTAGATAATGTTAATGATACCCTTCACAAAGTTTTTGAACAACTTAAAAACGATTTCAGTCTATAAATGCTCGCCGAAATTATTACTATTGGTGATGAAATTCTCATTGGCCAAATTGTAGATACCAATTCGGCTTTTATCAGTCAGCAA
Organism: Flavobacteriaceae bacterium; assembly: GCA_020435805.1. Taxonomy (GTDB): domain Bacteria; phylum Bacteroidota; class Bacteroidia; order Flavobacteriales; family Flavobacteriaceae; genus Halomarinibacterium. Next base: position 1,308 of record JAGQZA010000256.1, on the reverse strand, counting down.
TTAAATAAAATAGGGGTTCAAGTGTATCAAATCACCTCTATCCAAGATGATAGGAAGCATATCTTAACAGCTTTCAAAGAAGCCTCTCAAAGAGTTAATTTAGTTCTTGTTACAGGGGGATTAGGGCCTACCAAAGACGATATTACCAAGCAATGCTTTTGTGAGTTTTTTGGGGATACCCTTGTGGAAGACGCTGCTACTAAAAAAAACATTGCGCATTTATTTGAAAAATATTTTCAGAAGGTTCCTACCGAAATGAATTTGGCACAAGCCTTAGTGCCTTCAAAAGCTACTGTTTTATTGAACGAACACGGAACAGCACCCGGAATGTGGATGGAAAAAGACGGTGTCGTGTTTGTTTCCATGCCAGGCGTTCCTTATGAAATGAAGCATTTGCTTACTGGAAAAGTATTTCCTAAGGTTATCAATCATTTCAAAAGACCTTTTATTTATCATAAAACCTTGCTTACCTACGGATTGGGAGAAAGTTCTATTGCTGAACGAATTACAACTTGGGAAGATAACCTTCCAAAGCATATAAAGTTAGCGTACTTACCTTCTTTGGGTCGGGTTCGATTACGATTGTCTTCAAAAAATATTGATGAGGTGCTTTTGAAAAATGAGGTGGATAGCTATATGGAAGAACTTCGTTTACAATTGGAAGATATTGCCATTGGGTTTGAGGAAGAAACTTCACTCATTGACACTATAGGAAGTATCTTAACCCAAAAAGAAAATACGCTTAGTGTGGCAGAAAGCTGCACGGGAGGTGCCATTGCTGAAGAAATTACAAAACATGCCGGAGTTTCTTCCTTTTATCGCGGAGGGATTATACCTTACGCCACTGAACTGAAGACAACTATTTTGGGAGTAGATGCAGACCTTATCCAAAAGTATAATGTAGTTAGTATCCCAGTGGCAGAGGCTATGGCACTTCGGGCAAATACACTTTTTAAGAGTGATTATGCCATTGCTACCACCGGAATTGCAGGCCCCACCAAAGGCGATGGCGACGATGAGGTAGGTACGGTTTGTATTGCTATTGCTGGCCCGGAAGGAGTTATTTCAGGAAAATTTCTCTTCGGAAAAGTGCGTGAACGGGTCATAGGGAAATCTGTAAATAAAGCCCTAGAAATGCTTCTGAAAGAAATTTCAAAAAATTAGATGATAATTTGTGTTGTGCAACCCAATTAATTTCTTAAATTTGCACCCTGTTTAAAAATATCTATCAAAAATTAGGTTATGTCAAGAGTTTGTGAGCTAACTGGAAAAAAAGCAATGGTAGGAAACAACGTTTCCCATGCGATG
>JAGQZA010000255.1 GCA_020435805.1 Flavobacteriaceae bacterium | reverse complement strand
TATTCCACATTCCCTACACACCGCAGGTAGCCCCACGTTATCATTCATTGTAAAAAACGAATCATGAATAAAATTAAATTTACGATAATTATATTTCCACTTTTCTCAACACTTTTCCCTCTCATTATTAACGCTCAAACAACTGTTGAAAATAATAATGGTAAATGGACTTTTCTAATTGAGGGAAAAGCATTTGATGTAAAAGGGGCTACTTTTGGTTACGATAAAGATGTAACTAACTATGACAAATACTTTCAGGAACTGAGATTCTTGGGTGTCAATACCATTAGAACATGGGGGACAAATAAAAATACCCTTAGGCTATTGGACGCTGCAAATGCACATGGCATTAAAGTAATGTTAGGTATTTGGATGCGACATGGCCGAGCAGGTATGGAAGCTGACGATAGTTTTGATTATCTGAATGATACAGAGGGCAAAGAAGAGATGTATGAAAACGCTCTTGAAATCGTAAAAACATACAAAGGCCACCCAGCTATACTTACTTGGGGTGTCGGTAATGAGGTTTATTTGAATACGGCTACTGATGAAGAAAAAATTGCTTATTCTAAATTATTGGAGCGAATTTGTTCTCAAATAAAACAAATAGACAAGAACCATCCGGTTACATCTGTAGAGGCCTGGACTTTTGGAGTAGACTGGTGGTTGAAATATGTTCCATCCATTGATATATATGGGATAAACACTTATGGAGAAGGAGCTAATGTTCTGCCAGAAGAACTAGCAAAAAAAGGTGTGGATAAACCCTATGTCATTACCGAGTTTGGAGTTAGAGGAGAATGGGAAATTGAGGAAGACAAAAACGGAGTAAAACCAGAACCAACCGATGAGGAGAAATATGAAGTAATCGTTAAAGGCTATAATGAATGGATTAAACCTAAACCTAATTGCCTGGGCGTTTATGTTTTTCAATACGCGACTGATAATAGACATATAGCACCTTGGTTACTGACTCATTTCAAAGGAATGACTCGGCCACAATATTGGGCAATTAGAGAAGCTTATACAGGAAAAAAACCAGATAATAATGTTCCGGTTATTAAATCATTTCAATTACCAGATACTAATACAAAAAGTGGCGCTTGGATTCCTGTAAAACTTGAAGCCTCAGATAAAGAGAAAGAAAAGTTAGAAGTTAGTTTTTATTATAATCAGCGAACTGGAAGCAGAAAAAGGCGTGACCAATTGGTAGCCTTGGAATTTAGAGGTGGCCTTTCCAATGGTTTTGAGATTAAGCTTCCACAAGAGCATGGTGGTATAAAGGTTTATGCAATGGTAAATGACACCTTCAATAATGTTGGTATCTCTACGACCTCTATTTCAGTCATTGATGAAAAGGCAGCAAAACGAAAATTCTTGGTGCCTCGGGTTGAACTACCATTTTATGTTTATAAAGACAATGAAAATCTACCTTATGTGCCCTCCGCATACATGGGTAATTATAAAGATATAGAGGTTGATTTAGACAATACCGAAACAGTAAAAACTGGAGGAACTGCTATTAAAATCAGTTACAGAGCAAAAAATGGTTGGTATGGCGTGGGTTTTGTAGACCCTCCAAATGATTGGGGTGATATACTTGGTGGCTATAATATAAGCGGAGCCAAAACATTCAGTTTTTGGGCAAAGGCAGGTTATAACAATTTAAAAGTCGAAGTAGGTTTTGGACTGATAGGAGGTGATAAACCATTTATTGATACAAGTAAAAAAATGACTGCATTATACTTAACAGACGAATGGAAAAAATATACCATTAAAACTAAAAGACTTGACTTAAGCTGTATTCGGTCTGGATTTGTGATTTTTTCTAGTGGTGAAGGCATGTCTCACGAAATATATATAGATGAAATAGTTTTCGAATAAA
>JAGQZA010000254.1 GCA_020435805.1 Flavobacteriaceae bacterium | reverse complement strand
ATAGTTATTGCCATAGGAACTTTTGGTTTGGCATTAGCATTTTCGGGAAATGATTTAGTAAATTTTATTGGGGTTCCCATGGCTGCTTACCATTCTTATGAAGCCTGGGTTGCCTCGGGTGAAGTTGCCTCTACCTTTTCTATGAACGTCTTGGAAGAAAAAGTTCCTGCAGAACCGTTTCTCCTTTTTATTGCAGGATTCGTCATGGTAATTACTCTTTGGTTTTCTAAAAAAGCCCGAACCGTAACCGAAACTGAAATAGGATTGTCAAGACAAGGGGAAGGTTCAGAAAAATTCAACCCAAATATTCTTTCCCGTGCCGTCGTAAAAGGTAGTACAAAATTAACATCCCTTTTAGGCGGAGCAATTCCAAAATCAACACAAGAGAAAATTGCAAAAAGTTTTGAAAAACCTCAATATAATATTCCTGCTTCAAAAGCTCATGAAGTACCCGCATTTGATTTAATTCGTGCCGCAATTAATCTTACAGTGGCTGGTATCCTTATTTCAATTGCAACTTCTATGAAATTACCCCTTTCAACTACGTATGTAACATTTATGGTTGCTATGGGAACCTCCTTAGCAGATAAAGCTTGGGGACGAGAAAGCGCTGTGTATAGAGTGGCTGGAGTATTTAATGTAATAGGAGGGTGGTTTTTTACTGCATTTATTGCTTTTATTTCGGCAGGGATATTAACCTATATTATCTATATTGGAAGAGGACCTGCCATTGCAATCCTACTATTAGTTGCTATTGGGTTATTGATTAGAAACTATATATTTCATAAAAAGAAAAGTGTTGCAAAACTCAATAAATCTGGATTAAAAAAATCGGAAAGTAAGACAGTACAAGGAATTATTTCTGAAAGTGCCCATAATATTTCCAATGTGGTTTCCAGGACCCATAAAATTTATTCGGATGTTCTAAAAGGGCTTTCTAAACAAGAAGAGAAAACTCTTAAGAAAAGTAAAAAAGGGGTTGAAAAACTGGATGCTGAGATTGAAGACTTAAGAAATAATATATTTTATTTTATCAAAAATCTCGATGAAACCAGTGTACGTGGCAGCAATTTCTATATCACCATTTTAGCTTACCTAACTGATATAGCCCAATCACTTGATTTTATTTCTAAGAAAAGCCATAAACACGTTCATAATAATCATAAAGCACTTCGTTTTAACCAAATTAAAGAGTTACAAGAAATTGACGATACCCTAGGGGCTCTATTAACTGAAATTGAAGTGATTTTCAATGAAAAGAAATTTGAACAAATTAAAACAGTTATCGATAAAAAAGATGATATTTTAGCCGGAATCTCTCAGCGGATAGAAAAACAAATAGCCCGTACCAGAACTGAGGAGTCTAGTCCCAAAAACACGACGCTGTATTTTAATATTTTGTTGGAAACTAAAGATTTAGTACAAGCCATTATGAACTTGATGGAAGAGTATTATAATAGCTATAACAAAAGTTAAATAAGTAAATAAGCTGTCAAATAAAAAAGGAGCGCTAAATAGCGCTCCTTTTTTGTAACTAACACTTAAAATTTAGGAACCACACATTAAGCAATCTTCATCATTTTCGGCAGCGTTTTTGGACTGTGCCAATAAATTTCTGAGCTCTTGCGCGGTTAACGGTTTCTCTGAAGCTGCCGATACGGCTTCCACTTTGGTTTCGGCAACGGCCGCTACGGGTTCTTTTTTAGTTTCATTGTTTAAGGTAAACTTAATAGCATCTACGGCACTCTTCGTACGTAAATAGTACATCCCTGTTTTTAACCCACTCTTCCACGCATAAAAATGCATCGAAGTAAGTTTCGCCATATTGGCATTTTCCATAAACAGGTTTAATGATTGCGACTGATCGATAAAATAGCCTCTATGACGAGACATGTCGATAATGTCCTTCATACTTAATTCCCAAACGGTT
>JAGQZA010000253.1 GCA_020435805.1 Flavobacteriaceae bacterium | reverse complement strand
AACTTATGAAGAAGAAGCCATTGCCTTAAAAGCTGCAAAAGCATTAGGATTGGGGGTTTGTGGTGTAGATATTCTGCAAAGCAAAGATGGCCCTTTGGTTTTGGAGATAAATTCCACCCCCGGATTAGAAGGAATAGAAACAACCACGGGTATTGATATTTCGCAAAGTATTATTACTTATATAGAGAGAAATAATAAATAATGGGAAAAAAGAAGGCTACGGTTTTGCAATTATTTGGAGAAGAAATACTTCCGGGAGAATCCCGTGAGCTTACCTTCAGTGTTGCAAAGTTGCACACCAATACCCCTATAGACGTCCCTATTTTTGTGGAGCGTTCTCTGTATGATGGCCCAACGGTTTTATTTACTGCGGGCATTCATGGAGATGAAGTAAATGGAGTTGAAATTGTAAGGCAGTTGGTTTCCAAAGGAATTAATAAACCCAAAATAGGAACCACTATTTGTATCCCGGTGGTAAATATTTTTGGTTTTTTACAGAAAGAACGAAATTTTCCAGATGGACGAGATTTAAATCGATCTTTCCCGGGGAGCAAAAAGGGTTCTCTTGCAGCTCAAGTTGCCTACAAATTAATGAATGAAATTGTTCCTAAGGTTAATTATTGTCTCGATTTTCATACGGGAGGCTCCAGTAGATTTAATGCACCCCACATTAGAATTGAAAGGAACGATAAAGAGCTTTCATCCTTGGCGACTATTTTTAACGCTCCTTTTATATTACACTCCAAGAATTTAAAAAAATCCTTCCGTAATGTCTGTAAAAAGCAAGGGATACCATTATTATTGTTTGAAGGGGGTAAATCTAATTCCATAGACAGCGTGGTAAGTAATACGGGAGTAAACGGCTCGAAAAGAGTCTTGCATCATTTAGGAATGCTTCAAAAAAAGTTTACCGTCTCCTCGCCCTCCAAATCTTCGGTAACCATTCTAAACAGTAAGTGGATAAGAGCCCAAGCTTCGGGGATGTTCAAGTCTTCAGTAAAAGTAGGGCAATTTGTAAAGCCACAGGAAATTGTGGGGCACATTACCGATCCTTACGGAAAGATTCATATCTGGATTAAGGCTAGCGGCGAAGGATTTGTATTAAATGTAAACGAAGCTCCCTTAGTATATCAAGGAGATGCGCTGTTTCATATTTCAACGCAGGTACAATAATGGAAAAACCACTCCTTCGGAAAAAATACTTGGAAAAAAGAATGCGGTTTACTACTATGGATATAGACTCCTTTAGCTTGGCCATCGCAAATCAATCCCTTAAACTGCTTATTTGGGATAAAACCTATTACCATCTTTTTTTAACCATTTCAGAAAAAAAAGAAGTAGATACGCAATACTTGCTTCATATCCTTCAAGGTCGGGATAAAAGTATTGTCGTTCCTAAGGCAGATTTTAACTCGGGAGAGATGAAACATTTCCTTTTACAAGAAAATACAGCACTAAAGACCTCTCCTTATGGAATTCCAGAGCCATTGGAGGGTATTGAAATACCTTCAGAAAAAATAGATGTGGTATTTGTCCCACTGTTGGCATTTGATACTCACGGAAATAGATTAGGATACGGAAAAGGATTTTATGATCGTTTTTTAAAGGCATGCCATCCCGCTTGCATCTTTGTGGGCCTATCATTTTTTGAACCCGAAGAACAGCTGGAAAAAGATCCTTTTGATATTCCATTGCACTTCTGTATTACACCTGAAAAAATTCATTCTTTTTAAAATTTTGTAGGAAATATTGTACATTTTATAAAATTGACTATCTTTCGGTCCCCCAAATTGATGATTTATGAGCTTCTTAGCGCAAAAGCGAAGTAAAATATTTCAAGAACAAACAAATTTTTCTTCTAAAGAAAAAGCCCCTTTTGACAATTTCTATTATCAAGAATTGGCTAAGCTTACGGGTTCCGGAAGTTGGAGTG
>JAGQZA010000252.1 GCA_020435805.1 Flavobacteriaceae bacterium | reverse complement strand
CTGAAAGTAATGCCATGTCGAGCGCAGCCGAGATGACTCATATAAAAGAATCGCATAAAGACGAAGCTTCTGAAAAACCTGCTTCCCAAGTTTTACCCAAAGGAGTGGAAATCATTACCATGCCTCGATTGAGTGATACCATGGAAGAAGGAACTGTCGCCAATTGGTTGAAAAAAGAAGGAGATACGGTTCAGGAAGGCGATATTTTAGCTGAAATTGAAACCGACAAAGCCACTATGGAATTTGAATCCTTTTACAGTGGTACGCTGTTAAAAATAGGAATCAAAGAAGGGGAATCGGCCAAAGTAGATGCACTATTAGCCATTATTGGCCCTGCTGGGACAGATGTTTCGGGAGTTTCTTTAACAACTTCAAAACCTTTTTCAGAAAAGAAAGTAGTAGCGCAGCCTCCAAAAGAAGAAAAAGTAGAAAGCAAAGCAGCTGCAATGCCTGTTATCTCATCTGTTTCAAGTTCAAATTCAACAAGAATATTCGTTTCTCCATTGGCAAAGAAAATCGCAGAAGAAAAGGGAATCAATCTAGCTACTGTTAAAGGAACCGGAGAAAATGGAAGGATTATAAAAGCCGATATTGAAAATTATCAACCTGCTGCTAGTGGAGGACAAGCCTATGTTCCAGTAGGGGTAGAAAGTTTTGAAGAAGTAACCAATTCGCAAATGCGAAAAACCATTGCAAAACGTTTGGGAGAATCGAAATTTACGGCACCTCATTACTACCTTACCATCGAGTTGGATATGGATAATGCCATTGCCTCCAGAAATGCCATTAATAGTGATCCCGAAGTGAAAGTATCGTTTAACGATATGATAGTAAAAGCCTGTGCTATGGCCTTGCGGAAGCATCCTAAAGTAAATAGCCAATGGGCGGGTGAGGTTACTAAAATTGCTAAACACATTCACGTAGGAGTTGCCGTGGCTGTAGAGGATGGTTTATTGGTGCCTGTATTGAAATTTACAGACCAAATGACCTTTTCACAAATTGGTACCGCTGTAAAAGAACTTGCCGGAAAAGCGCGAAATAAAAAATTGACCCCCGAAGAAATGCAAGGAAGTACCTTTACGGTTTCGAACTTAGGGATGTTTGGTATAAAAGAGTTTACCTCCATTATCAATCAGCCCAATTCTGCCATTTTATCGGTAGGTGCGATTATTCAGAAACCGGTAGTGAAAAACGGAGCTATTGCCATTGGAAATACCATGACCGTGACTTTGGCCTGTGACCATAGGACTGTGGATGGAGCTACGGGAGCACAATTTTTACAAACACTCCGGAATTATATTGAAAATCCGGTGACTATGTTTGTATAAAACCTTGCAAATTATAAATTCAATCCCGTTAGCTTCTATCTTGAAACTAACGGGATCTGTTATTTTTATGAAATGAATAAAAGATTATTTTCCCCTAAAAATATATTCGTATTAATCTTGTTTATTTTGATGGATATTTGTGTGTATCTTTTTTTAGGCGTTGCAATGATGGCTTATGATGATTTTTATGAACCATCAAAAGGAGCATATTTGAGTTGGGGAAGTATGACAGGTTTTGATAAAACAGTCTTTGTATCTTTGCAACTATGGAACTTATTAAATCTTTTTATGATTGGATTTGTAATTTTTAAAATTTATAAATATTTCAAAATAAGAAATGATTAAAAATATCGTCATTACAGGAACAAGCCGCGGTATTGGCTACGAATTGGTCGCACTTTTTACCGATGCGGGTCATAATGTATTGGCACTTTCGCGAAATGAAGTTCCTATTTCGGGATTGGAAATTTCCAACTGTTACTGTATGCCTTGTGATATTACGAGTGCTTCCGATTTGAATAAAGTTTCAGAGTTTCTTAAAAATGAATGGAAACATGTGGATAGTTTAATTAACAATTCAGGCTATTTAGTCAATAAACCCTTTTCAAAATTG
>JAGQZA010000251.1 GCA_020435805.1 Flavobacteriaceae bacterium | reverse complement strand
TGAAATTGTTGTTCGAATCAATCGTTTAGGGAAAAATATTTCAGAAAAGTTTGCGCACAGATATTATGATGAAATTGGGGTAGGAATCGATTTTACGGCTAGAGATATTCAACAAAAATGTAAGGAAAAAGGATTGCCATGGGAAAAAGCAAAAGCCTTTGATCATAGTGCTCCTGTAGGAGAAAAATTTATTCCCATTTCTCAAATAGAGGACCTGAATAATCTGGAGTTTCATCTAGAGAAAAACGGCGAGATCGTTCAAAAAGGAAATACAAAAGACATGATCTTTACTATTGATCAGTTAGTTGCCTACGTTTCAAAATATGTAACCTTAAAAATAGGAGATCTTATATTTACAGGGACTCCAGCTGGAGTAGGACCCGTAAAAATAGGAGATCAACTGACAGCTTTTGTGAATAATGAACAATTGTTAAAAATTGATATAAAATAATTCCAAACTGTCCACTCGTGGCTTTGGAATAAAAGTAAATTTGTACTCAAATTGAAATTAAAATGGACAAGGAAGGTTTAAAGAAATTTAGTTCTCAAGTTAGAAGAGACATTATTCGGATGGTTTCGGCCGTTCAATCCGGACACCCTGGTGGTTCTTTAGGATGTACTGATTTTTTCGTGGCGTTGTATTCCAATATCATGAAACACGATCCTAAAAACTTCAAAATGGATGGAAACGGTGAGGATATTTTCTTTTTATCAAATGGCCATATTTCTCCAGTTTGGTACAGCACTTTGGCTCGTTCAGGCTATTTTGAAGTTTCTGAATTGGCTACTTTTAGAAAGATCAATACAAGATTGCAAGGACACCCATCCGTAGACAAAAACCTTCCGGGTATCCGAATGGCTTCAGGTTCATTGGGACAAGGATTGTCTGTTGGATGTGGAGCAGCACAAGCAAAAAAACTAAATAATGACCCAAATCTTATCTATACACTTCACGGAGATGGAGAACTACAGGAAGGTCAGATTTGGGAAGCAGCCATGTATGCAGCTCATCAAAAAATTGACAATATCATAGCTACTGTTGATTACAACGGAAGACAAATAGATGGTGATTTGGATGATGTTTTGAGCTTAGGAGATCTAAGAGCAAAATGGGAGGAGCTTGGTTGGAAAGTATTAGAAATGGACGGACATGATTTCGACTCCATACTTTCAACCATGGAGAAAGCAAAAGGAATGACAGGAAATGGCACACCTATTGTGATATTAATGAAAACAGAAATGGGTCAAGGCGTGGATTTCATGATGGGAACTCACAAATGGCATGGTTCACCACCAAATGCGGATCAAACAGCCAATGCCTTGAGTCAATTAGAAGAAACACTAGGAGACTATTAATTTGAAAAGATTCCTTCTCATAGCATTTTTACTTTTCGGAGCAGCTCAAATGAGTTACTCACAAAAGAATTTAACTCGAATTCTCTTCATTTTCGATGCATCAAATAGTATGAATGGGAAATGGCAGGGAAGCACGAGAATTGAAATTGCTAAACGACTATTAGCTTCGGCTGTAGATAGTTTGAGAGGATTTCCAAATTTAGAAATTGGACTGCGAATTTATGGTCATCAATCTCCTGTAACTTCCACTTACCAAGATTGTAACGACACCAAATTAGAAGTTCCATTTGGACCAGACAACCATGATTTAGCGAAGGCGACCATTAAAAACGTAAAAGCCAAAGGAACTACTCCTATTGCCCTTTCTCTAGAAGCTGCTGCAGGAGATTTCCCTAATAAAGATTCCCGAAATGTGATTATTTTAATTACCGACGGAGTTGAAGCTTGTGGTAAAGATCCTTGTAAAATTGCAATGGCCTTGCGAGCAAAAGGTATTAATGTAAAACCGTTTGTCATTGGTTTAGGAATTGATTTAGCTTATATCCATCATTTCGATTGTATTGGTGAATTCCATGATGTGCAAAATGAAATTTCATTTAAAAATG
>JAGQZA010000250.1 GCA_020435805.1 Flavobacteriaceae bacterium | reverse complement strand
TATTGAAAATCCTTTTTTTGCACTTGGGCATTCATTTCTTCTTCCTTTTTGTAGAAATAAAATACTAAACTGGTTCCGTGATGGGTTCTTATAAAATCTATAATTCTATCCGGAAGCTTATTTTTTCGGGCTATTTCAATTCCTTTAATCACATGATCAATGATAATTTTTGCACTCTCCTTTGGGGAAAGTTCATTGAGGGGATTAATTTGATTTAATTGATTTTCGGTAAAATTAGAAGGGTTTACCATTTTACCAATATCATGATACAACGCTCCTACTCTAGCCAACATAGAGTTTGCGCCAATTTCATTGGCTGCAGCTTCAGCTAAATTGGCCACGTTTAATGAATGATGAAAAGTCCCCGGAGCTCTATTGGATAGTTCTTTTAAAAGTGCCGAATTGGTATTACTCAATTCCAACAAGGAAACTTCAGAAACCAATCCAAATATTTTTTCATAGATATAAATGAGAGGAAAAGCAAAAAGCGTCACTAAACCGCAAATAATAAAATACACAAAATTTTCCAGCTCAATTTGCGCTACATTTCCTTCCTGAATAATAAAAAATGCAAAATATCCCAATATGTAGATAAAGGTAATTTGCCCTACCGAGATAAATAAATTGGCGCGCTTGTACAATTCAGAAACAGTTAAAATGGTGACTATTCCCGCAATAATTTGAAGAAACATAAACTCGAAGCTATTAGGCACTATAAACCCTAATAGCAGAATAGTTAACACGTGAACAAACAAGCCTAAGCGGGCATCAAAAAAACTTTTTAGGATGATGGGTAAAATACATAGTGGAATGATATACACATAATTGGCATTGTATTTAACCACCAGTGTGCTCACAAAAACCATAATAATTACATTAAAAAAAATGAAGCTTACTTTGGTATTGTTTGTATAAATCTCTGGGCGATATTTTTTCAGAAACAGGAAAAGCATAATAAAAACCAAGGATACCAGCATGGAATACCCAAAGACAAGCCAATAAAAATTATTCTGGCTCCAAACTTGCGATTGGAATTGCTCCCGCAGGGAAACAAGCATTTGATATTTATCACCTTCAACAACTTCGCCTTTGGCTATTATGCGAGCATCTTTTTCAACAATACCTTTGTTAGGGTTTATTTGACCAATGGCATTTTCAATAGTAGCTTCGGTTCGCTTTGGGTTGTATTTGGTGTTTACTATGGCTACATTATGAATGAGTTCTTTTAGCAAAGGCAAAACATCTTTATTCGAAGAAGATTTTTCTTCAATGAGAAAATCTACATTTCCTTTTTTGAAAAACTGGGAAAAGAGAATTTCGCTTACCTCATTGCCTCGTTTTAAATACACTAATCTATTCTCATCATAAGAAACGTCATCTGCCACCAAACCTACGGAATACAGTTCATGTAGAATAGCATCCCCAATTTGCTGTACTCGATACCTTGGGGTTTGATAGAGGCTATCTGTATAATCAGCACTTAAATTAGCTTTAAAAGCTTTGGCCGCTTCCTCTTTTACTTGGATATCCAAATCGAAATAGGGTACGGCTGAAGTTCGTATTTCCTCTTTTTCTTTTTCAATAAGTTCTTTGTCTTTTTTTATGGTGAAGTTAAAAGGAGCATATAAATTTTCATATTGCCACGGTTTCCCTTTCTGAAAATTATATTTAAACTGTCCTCCTTTTGGCAAAAGATAAATAACTAAAAGTGTGGAGAGAAAATATAAAAAAACCTTATAAATAAGTGATTGATTTCGGGTTAAGAAGAAAACAAGGTTTTTCATTTGTAATAATAGAAAAGTAAAGGTATGAATAAGCTTTCATTTATCCCAAGCCGTCATAGATTAACAAAAATATTTCATTTATAAATTGTACTTTTGCACATCATATAAAACAAGTGTTATGACCAAAAAAGTTGTCATTGTAGCAGCCGCCAGAACTCCCATAGGAAGTTTTATGGGAAGCCTCTCCTCTTTCACAGCTCCACAATTGGGGAGTATTGCCATTAAA
>JAGQZA010000024.1 GCA_020435805.1 Flavobacteriaceae bacterium | reverse complement strand
AGGAACTATCAACAAAATTAAAACTTTTGGAGACGTTCCTGTAGATGATTTTATTTACTACGGCGTTGATGGGGAAATTAGATATAGCCTTAGAGACGTTCTAGGAAGCGGTTGGTTTGATCCATCTCTTGGTGTTGGTGGAGGTTATACTTGGATTGATGATATTGGTTTCGGCACTGCAAACGCACTTGCTAGTGTTCGTTTTTGGGTTACTGAAAGCTTGGCACTTAACTTCCAAAGTACTTATAAACACGCTTTTGAAGACCAGTACGGCGTAAAACATTTCCAACACTCAGTAGGTGTTGCCTTTAAGTTTGGTGGAAAAGATACCGATGGTGATGGAATCTATGATAACGAAGACGAGTGTCCAGAAACCCCAGGTTTACCGCAATTCAACGGATGTCCTGATACAGACGGTGATGGTATTGAAGATAGAAATGATGCTTGTCCAGATGTTGCAGGTCTTCCAGAGTTTAACGGATGCCCTGACACAGATGGTGACGGTATTGCTGATCCTCAAGACGCATGTCCAACTGTTCCTGGTTTGGCTTCTATGAATGGATGTCCAGACGCTGACGGTGACGGTATTACCGATGCTGAAGATGACTGTCCAAATGAAGCAGGTCCTAAAGCTAACAAAGGATGCCCTTACCAAGATCGTGACGGTGACGGAGTTCTTGACAAAGATGACCAATGTCCAGATGTTCCTGGTACGGTAGCTAACAAAGGATGTCCTGAAGTAACAATTGAAATTATCAATCAATTAAATGAATACTCTAAGACTATTTTATTCGATACTGGTAAATCTACCATTCGTAAAGAGTCTTATGCGGTGTTACAAAGCATTGTTGATATTATGAAAGAATACCCAACTACTTCTTTCGTAATTGAAGGACATACAGATAGCGTAGGTAGTGATTCTAACAATCAAAAACTATCCGATTCTAGAGCAGCAGCAGTAAGAGATTACCTAACTACTATTGGTATGGATGGCAGCCGTCTTTCATCTATAGGATATGGTGAGACTAGACCTATTGCTACTAACAACACAAAAGCCGGAAGACAACAAAACCGTCGTGTTGAGATTTCTTTGAAAAACTAATTAGAATTTAAATAATTCATTTTTGGAACGCCTCCTTTTCGGAGGCGTTTCTTATTTTTAACAGATGCAAACTTTTATAGAAAAGGTACTTTCTGAAATTACGCAAAAGCAACCCATTAATGCTGACGCCATATTTATTTTGCCTAGTAAAAGAGCGGTTGCCTTTCTAAAAAAAACACTTGTTAAGCAAAGCCATGCGGCTTATTTTGCTCCAAAAGTAATTAGTATAGAAGCCTTTATTGAAGACATTTCAGGCTTAAAAATTAGCGACAATCTAACCTTATTACTATCAAGTTTTGAAGTCTATTCAAACACAGATGCTTTTGTAGAAAAAGATACTTTTCAGGAATTTTCTACTTGGATTCAACCTATCTTGAATGATTTCAATGAAATAGACCGATATCTTATCCCTAAAAAAGATTTTTTTAGCTACTTATTAAGTATTCAAACTTTGGAAAAGTGGGGAGTCAAAAATGAAAAAACCCCTTTTATAAAAAACTATTTATCATTTTGGAAAAGTTTAGAGGCTTATTATGACCAACTTATTGATGCCTTATCTAAAAAACAAATGGGATATCAAGGAATGGTCTATAGAAAAGCAGCCGAAGACATAGAACACTACATCTTAGCCAATGGCTTTAAGGCACATTATTTTATTGGATTTAATGCACTAAACAAAGCTGAACAGACCATTTTTCAAGAGCTTTTAGAAACCGGAAATACCACTGTTTTTTGGGATATGGATTCGAGAATCCTTGATGACAAGGATCACGCCGCTTCCCATTTTTTGAGAAATTATCTGAAACAATGGAATTACTATAAAAAAATTGACCCTGTTGTTATTAATAGCACATTGGAAAAAAGAGAAATTACCATTGTCGATGCCCAAAATGACATTGGACAAGTAAAATACGTAGCCCAATTAATTTCTCACTATTCGCAAGATATAATCTCCAAGACAGCTATTGTATTGGCCGATGAAAAACTTCTAATTCCACTGCTTTATTCCTTGCCCGATTCGATAAAAGCCGTAAATGTAACCATGGGAGTTCCATTAAACAGCCTTAAAGAAGTTCAGTTTTTTCATGCTGCTTTTGATTTTTTCTTAAATCCTTCGCCTTATTACTATAAAAAGGTTGAAACATTGCTGCTCCATCCTTGGGCAAAAGTATTGTTAGGAAACCCTGAAACGATGTTAGCTTATATCAAAGAACAAAACATTACCTATATTTCACACAAAGACTTGCTGCCTTTCGTTGAGGAAAAAAATGAGGAACTACTTGCAATACTCTTCCATAAATTTTCAGAAAACGTTGGCAACATTGTAGCTAATTTTCAATTGCTGATTCAAAAAATACAAACGTCGAAACAACTTTCTTTTTTCGAAGATCTTATCCTTTCTAAGCTGAAGGGAGTTTTTAACCGCTTAGAAATGCTTCATCAGCAGTATCCCTTTATTGAAAACCCTCTTTCTTTAAAAACTATTTACGAACAAATAGTAGCTTCAGAAACATTAGATTTTGAAGGTAATCCAGACCAAGGATTACAAATCATGGGAATTCTGGAAACGCGAGTGCTCGATTTTGAAAATGTGCTGCTTCTTTCGGTCAATGAAGGAACGCTTCCCTCCGGAAAAACTCATAGTTCCTTTATTACCCACGATTTAAAATTACAATTTGGGTTGCCGCTTACTCCCGAGAAAGATGCCGTTTATGCCTATCATTTTTACCATTTACTATTCCGGGCCAAAAACTGCACTTTTATTTATAATAGTCATGCCAACGGGTTAAATTCTGGCGAAAAAAGCAGGTTTTTAATGCAATTGGAAATTGAAAAGAGAAAAGAAAACACCTTGATTCATTATGCCCAGGCCTCCCATATAATAAAACAAAACAAACATCCAAAAGAAGTAAAAAAAACACCCCAAATCCTTGCAAAACTTAAAGATATTGGGGAGCAAGGCTTTTCACCTTCGGCATTGCTAAGCTATATAAGGAATCCTATGGATTTTTATTTTGAACGAATTTTAGGAATCAATGAGGCCGAAAATTTGGAGGAAACCGTTGCCTACAATACCCTTGGAACCATTGTTCACCAAACACTGGAAAATTTATACAAACCCTTTCTAAATTCAGAATTAAGTGTTGAAATGCTTCGGGATTGTAAAAAAAGAATCACTTCGGAAGTTACACAGCAATTCAAAACTCATTACAAGCTAGGAGATTATTCAAAAGGGAAAAACCTCATCATTTTTGAAGTAGCAAAAAAATATGTAGAAAATTTAATTAATTATGATAGTCATTGCTTAAAAGAAGGTAATTCTATAAAAATTATTGCTCTTGAAGAAAAATTGAAGGCTACGGTAACCTTCCCCGAGATTGAATTTCCCATAACCCTAAAAGGCACGGTAGATCGGGTTGACCTATTCAATAATGAGTTGCGCATTATTGATTATAAAACCGGAAGAGTGGAACAAAAAGAATTGGATATTATTGATTGGGAGCTCCTTACCGAAGATTATAAATTCAGCAAAGCTTTTCAGGTACTTATGTACGCCTATATGTATCGTAAAAATGTTTCTTTGGAAGGCGTCCAGGCCGGAATTATATCTTTTAAAAACTTACAGGCAGGATATATGCGTTTCCAAAAAAAAGAAGCCCCTAGGTCTCATGGAATTTCTGTAATAGATTCGGAAATACTTCTAAACTTCGAAACAGCTCTTAAAGAATTACTCATAAAGGTATTAAACCCAGAACATCCCTTTACCGAAAAAGAAATTACATAATGTAATTTTAAATCGTTAACTTAGTATAGTAATCTAAAATAGTGAATACTATGGGCGTAGGTGCAATTGTAATTTGGACTTTTCTGGCTTGCTTGGTCATAGGCATAATTGCCATGATTTCTGAAAGAGCTTAATTGTTTTTTGGTTTATGTCATAAAAAAAGTCCCTATTTGGGACTCTTTCTTTCTAGTGGAGAATACCGGAGTCGAACCGGTGACCTCTTGCATGCCATGCAAGCGCTCTAGCCAGCTGAGCTAATCCCCCTACTGGCACTACCAAGATATAAACTCTTGCTAGCTGTTATTCAAAAAAGTTGCCAAGCAACTTTCCAATAATTCTTGGCGAAAATACTAAAAAAAATTAATCTGAGCCTTTTAAAATGAGTAAAGGTTTTGTGGTGTAAAAATCCTTTTTAAGGATGGTATTTTTTTCCCAAAGCTTTTCAAAAAATCCTCTTTTTCTTCTAAATACACACAAAATATCGGGTTGATTGGATTGAAAGTGTTCCACAATACCTTGAAAAATAGTAGCGTTTTCAGTAACCGTAAGTGTTGCTTTCAAATCCAAAAGTTCTTTGTCTATTGTTTGGTTTTCACCAGCCACATCGGGTGTTATAACGTGTAATAGATTAATTTTTGAGCTAAAATAGTGGGCAATACTGGTAAGCGGTTTTAGGACATCTTTGTTTTCTAAATGTCCATTTTTAAAGGCTAATAAAATTACCTCTGCTTTTCTGAAAATATACCCTCGTGGAACCAATAGAATAGGAATATCTGCTTGCTTTACAAACTTTCCGGTAACACTCCCAAGATAAATTTCATCTGCAATTTCAACACTTTGCGGAGAAAGAATAATCAAATCTATTTGAAGTTGTTCCGAAATTCTTTGAACCCCCTCAAAAAAATCTCCTTTAAGGGATTTTGATATTACTTCTACTCCATTCGTATTTACCTCATTAAGTACTCGTTGTAGTTTTTCTTCGCTATCTTCAATAATTACATCATTTACTTTGGTTAACCTTCCTACCTTCGAAAATTCTTTATATAAATTAATAAGGTACACGGTTGCGCCCGTTAATGAAGCCAGATTAACAGCATATTGTAAATTGGTTATGGCACTTTGCGTGGAGCCTACTGGAACCAATATATTTTTCATGAGTTTCTGTATCTTTAATTTTTTGCAAAATTAAGGTTTATTATGATACGAAAGGCTTTATCTTCTGAAATTCCTCTTATTGTTGAGCTTACAAAAGCGTGTACACAAAAGATGACGTCCGAAGGAATTTTTCAGTGGAACGAACACTATCCCAATAAAGAAGTTTTTCAAAAAGATTTGGAAAGAGACGAACTTTATGTATTAATTTCTGAAAATGAATTACAGGGCTGTATTACCATTTCTACTTTAAAAGACGAAGAATATGAATCCATCCCATGGCTCACGCCAGACTATTGTACTATCTACATTCACCGACTGGCAATTCATCCTAAATTTCAACATCAAGGGCTTGCAAGCCAGCTCATGGATTTTGCCGAAAATATAGCCAGAGAAAAGAAGGCAAATTCTGTTAGACTAGATACATTCAGTAAAAATAAAAGAAATCAGAAGTTTTACGAAGCAAGAGGATATGCCAAACTGGGGAATATTTCCTTTCCAAAACAAAGTGAATTTCCCTTTTATTGTTACGAATTGGTTTTAAAAATTAACGCAATAACGAAAAATATCCTGTAAATACTTTTCCTTCATTGGTAATGGCTTTATACCAATAACCATCCGCCGGCATGGGGTTGTTATTATAATTTCCATCCCATCCTTTACTGGTTCTTCCTACGCGAGTAATAAACTTTCCGTAACGGTCATAAATATAAATTACCGAAATAATTAAGGCATTGGTTTTGGGAGGAATGTAGTGCCACAAATCATTAATTCCATCACCATTGGGAGAAAAATAGGGAGGGAATCCTGTAGGAGGATAATTTAATTTAATGGTGGTTTCGGTAATCCCGCAGCCCTTTTTATCATTTACCTTAATCGTGTGTGTGCCTAATGTTAGATTTACAAAAAAATTATTATCGGTGTAAGCAGAATCATCCACGGAATATTCATAATCTCCTAATCCTGAAACTTCTAAGGTAACCGTAAAAAGTTGACCTATTTGAACTTTATAAATCTTATCTATGGATGCTAAAGAAGAAGTTTCCACTAGAAACTCTTTGCTAAAAGCGCATTCTAGTATTTCTCCTCCTTCCTCGATGATATTATAAACCTCATACCGATACAGCCCATTTTCAGAAATAGCTACCAATCTATCTTCTGAAATTAAAACTTCATCTCCATTGCTAAAGAGTTTATACCATCTATACCCATCGGCATTATCTGGGGATTCTATGGTAGTTGGAAGACTCCCGTCGCAAATACCCACAGTATCCGGAAAATCACTTTCGGGATAATAAGAAATTAGGTTTCCTGTATCGGGATCGTAAAAGGGTCCACAGCCCAAGATTGTAGAAAAATATTCCTGTCCACAAGATTCTGCTTCACCGGCATTATTGAAAGGAACGATTCTTACAAAATAGGTATTGTTAGATTCAAAATTAAGAACATAGGTAGAAGTGGTAGTAAAAGTAGCCCCATCCAGAATATCATTCACAAAGGGTGTTTTGCCAATATAAACCCTATACCCCAAAGCATTTGGAACGGGTTCCCACTCTAAAAAAGGAGATAAGGAAACATTAATGGCTCCATTTTCTGGACTCATGAGTTGAGTACAATCTGGAGGTTCTCCCAAAGATCCTGTTGTAAAACTCTCCTCGTTACATCCTAATGCAAAGCCATTTTCATTATAGGGTGTTATTAAAACATAAATCAGGGTGCTAGCTGGAAAATTGGTAGGGGGGTTATAATTTAGTACATTTCCTACATCGAGGTTATTAACAATATCTCCGGCTCCGGGAGATGTGCCTATAGTAATATGATATCCCAATGCGCGTGGAGCGTAATTCCAAGTTAGACTTACTCCAACATTGACATTTACGTCTCCATTTTCAGGATTTACAAGTGAAGTACATTGGGGTGCAGAGGTTACATTCTGGGTTGTAAAAGATTGGCTTGGACATACAATGTTATCTTGATCAAAGAAAAATAAAATTATCGTAACATAGATAGTGGTAGCTTCGGGAAGCCCTAAAACAGGCATATATGTGGTGTCGCTACCCACCAATTGTTCGTTAACAATTTCGCCTCCTCCGGGTGTTGTTCCAATAGAAATAATATATCCTGTAACGCCTACAACATTTTCCCAGCTAATACTTGTTTCAACAGGCACATTCGTTGCGCCATTTAAAGGCTGTAATAAATTTGGGCAATCTTGTGAAAAGGCGTATTGAAACACCCCCAAACAAAATAGATATATTGTCCATGTACGCATGAATAGTAGTTATGAAGAAAGCAAAAACTCAGAATCATTAAAGATAGTCTAATTTAAGGTAAATTAAACTTCCTGTATGTTAAAGATCAAGATGTAAGCCTTCTATAATTAATTCTTTAACGGGTTTTGAGCCACCCTGTAATGCTCAACCTCTCGGAAGCTTTTACCTCTTTCACTTCATGTTCTATAAGTTGGCTCTCAAAAATAACCATGCGCCCCAGGATGGGTAAAATATCTAACGGCGTCTTATTAAGGTAAAGGGTTAGTTCTCCCCCGTTTTCTATAGGCCAATGGTCCTCATTTAAATAACACACCAAAGAAAGTTTTCTTCGGTCATCATTCTGAAAAGTGTCTATGTGTCTTTTATAAAAGGTCCCTTTTGGGTACAAGGCATAATGAAATTCCTTTTCTAAAATCCCCATAAAGCACGTTCTATTAAGGTATTGCACTAATTCATTAATTTTTTTGAAAAAGAACTGCTCTGCAATATCGGTTTTGTTTTCGTCTATCCATAAAATAAAATCCCCGCGTATGGTTTTATCTACCTCCTCATTGGTACGATTGCCAATAGCCGATTTTTTAAATCGATCTTCTTCATATTTAGCCATTAAATTCTTCCGAAGTGCCTGTACCTCAACTTCTGAAAAAAAACCATCCACAACGCTGTACTTTAAATGGATAAGATCTTCAATAATAGATTCAAACAAGGGGTTTTCTACAAAATCCAGTTGTTCAAAAAGTTCATTGCTCATAGACTTCAGAAAAAAAGTGTGCAAATATAATTTCAAAACCAATTGCTTTTGCAAAATTCTTTTCAATTGAAAATTCGGTATCTTTGGAGCCAGATGAAAACCATACGAATCACCAAACAGTTTACTTTTGAAACAGGGCATGCGCTTTACGGCTACGATGGCAAATGCCGAAATGTACACGGGCATAGTTACAAACTTTCGGTAACCGTTATTGGACACCCCATAACCGATCCCGGTCATGTGAAATACGGGATGGTGATCGATTTTTCAGAAAAAATTAAAGCCCGCCTTCCCAAAAACATCAATCTCTATTCGTTAAAGCTTCAAGAAACCGAAACCAGTTATGCCGAATGGTTTGCAAATGATAACACATAAGATATGAGACTTTTTTATCTTTTATCATTCGTTTCTTTAAGTTTTCTTTCTTGTAATTCCAACGAAAAAAAAACTCCTCTAGTAATAGAACCTAATGAGACTAAAGAAAAAATAAGTTTTGATAGTGTCCCTTACTCAAACTACAACCATCATATAATTAATCAAGATACCGAAAATTCAATTTTAGTTACCCTACTAAATAGTGTTTATGATAGTATTTTTTATATAGCCCTTGAAGCAAAATCTGAAATTGACTATGAAACTTTCTCATCCATATATGATAAAAGTTCTCTTCTTTATTATTTTGACAATGACTCGCTTTCTTCTTTAAGGATATTAAATAAAGAAATCGCTGAAAAATATTTTGATGTAGATATCTTAGACACGCTCTATTTATATAACAACAAAAATGTTGATACCCTCTTTCTTGAATCAATTAACATTTTAGATCTTTCAATTGAATCTTCTTTTATTGCAAGATATTCGCCTCCAAAGAATAAAAAAGATACGCCAATGGTTTTTTCAGGAGTTGTCAATAATTTATTGCCAAACTCAAAAGCCTTGTTACATATAAACCAAAAAGGTGTTCAAAAGCTAAGAAAAAAACCGCTTAAGGAAGGGGAAGATATTTTTTTGAGCAAGTTTTTTATAAAAGAAAAAGATACTTTTAACATTATATCACATGTTGATTTTACTAAAAGCAATAGTGGTAATATTCTTGTTTTTAGAAATAATACATTAACAGATTCAATTATTTCAGAATATTCCATAGTAGATATTCTTCCCACACCATTTTCTAATGAAAATCAGGAGGTTTATTTGTGTACCATGCAGATTCCTGATACAGATGCTGCAGAATGTTACCTTCTATGTTTGCTAAATACAAAAACCGGAAAGTTTTACATTTTAAAAGGAAATCGAATAAACTCTCACTTTTAATTCCCCCTTTGAAGGGGATAAGGGGGATGTTTCCTATCTTTAACCCATGCAACTACCTTTAGGCAAAAAAATATACTTTTCCAGTGATAATCATTTGGGTGCTCCCAATGCAGCTGAGAGTGTGCCCCGTGAAAAAAAATTTGTGGCCTGGCTGGACGAAGTAAAAAAAGATGCCGCAGCTATTT
This sequence comes from Flavobacteriaceae bacterium, assembly GCA_020435805.1. GTDB lineage: Bacteria > Bacteroidota > Bacteroidia > Flavobacteriales > Flavobacteriaceae > Halomarinibacterium. Next base: position 8,968 of record JAGQZA010000024.1, on the reverse strand, counting down.
TTCTGTTAGGGGATTTATTCGATTTTTGGTTTGAATACAAAACCGTTGTCCCAAAAGGGTTTGTGCGTGTGTTAGGAAAACTGGCCGAAATTAGCGATAGTGGCATCCTCATTCATTTTTTTGTGGGAAATCACGATTTGTGGATGAAAGATTACTTTGAAAAAGAATTGAATATTCCTGTGTATCGCGATGTGAAGGAATTTACCTTTAACAACAAAACCTTTTTGATAGGCCACGGCGATGGAAAAGGTCCTGGCGATAAAGGGTATAAGCGCATGAAAAAGGTGTTTATCAACCCCTTTTCAAAGTGGTTGTACCGCTGGTTACACCCAGATTGGGGCATGCGTTTGGCCCACTATCTATCCGTGAAAAATAAATTAATTTCAGGAGATGAAGACCGAAAGTTTTTAGGAGAAGATAACGAATGGTTGGCACTGTATGCAAAACGAAAACTGGAAGAAAAGCATTACGATTATTTTATTTTTGGTCATCGTCACCTTCCCATGAAAATTGAAGTGGGAGAAAATGCTACGTATTATAATTTAGGAGATTGGATTCATCATTACACCTATGGTGTTTTTGACGGTACTTCTTTTGAGCTGAAAGAGTTTAAACAATAGGTCTCGACTGTGCTCGACTAGATTTCACTCCTTAATATCTTTTATCCGTAGCTGTAGGCTCACATTTCCTTGCCACTCATTTTCATCAATCACGTAGGCCATTTTAAACAGATTCCCTTGACAAGAAATGGTTTCTTTTTCGGCCATTCCAAAACCTATGGCTGTAAATTGGGGAGAACTTCCCTGCTTTACCACCAACCGTAAATGGGTTTTGTCCTCCCCTACGGTTTTTCCGTAGCCAACATCCTTTATATTCTGCGTCATAAAAACAGGGGTCATATTTCCTGGGCCAAAAGGAGCAAATTGTTTCAGAACTCGGTACAACTTGGGAGTGATGTCCTTAAAATCAATTTCAGCATCTATTTTAATTTCGGGAGTAAGGAGTTTTGCATCGATGGTTTCCGAAACTACTTTTTCAAAAGCTTCTTTAAAATTTTCAAAATCTTTTTCAAACAGGGTAAGCCCTGCGGCGTACATATGCCCCCCAAACTGTTCAATATATTCGGAACAAGCTTCCAAAGCATTATATACATCGAACCCCTTTACAGAGCGAGCTGAAGCGGCTAACTTATTTTCATTTTTAGTGAAAACCAAGGTAGGGCGATAGTAGGTCTCGGTAAGTCGTGAAGCTACAATCCCAATAACGCCTTTGTGCCAAGAGTCTTTATAGACCACGGTGGTCATTCGGTTTTCTTCCTTATTATCGAGAATTTGCTGTAATGCTTCTTCAGTAATTTGTTGGTCGGTTTGTCTGCGTTCAGTATTAAAGGTTTCTATTTCCAACGCATATTCGGCAGCTTTTGTACTATCTGTTTCTGTGAGAAGCGTCACTGCGTGATTTCCATGTTTCATTCGCCCCGCTGCATTAATGCGCGGTGCAATGATAAAAACCACATCGGTAATGGTTAGTATTTTCTTCTTAAGCTGCTGAATAATTGCCTTAAATCCCGTTCTGGGATTACTATTCATGACTTTTAATCCATAATAAGCCAAGATTCTATTTTCCCCCGTAATTGGGACAATATCGGCCCCAATAGCAACCGCTACCAAATCCAAATACAACACCAAATCCTCCATGCTTTGCTCCTTGTTTTTTGCCAGTGCTTGAACTAGTTTAAACCCAACTCCGCAACCGCAGAGTTCTTTGTAGGGGTACTCGCAATCCTCTCTTTTTGGGTCTAAAACGGCAATAGCTTTTGGAATTTCAGTACCAGGACGGTGGTGATCACAAATAATAAAGTCAATTCCTTTTTTAGTGGCATAAGCCACCTTTTCTATGGCTTTAATGCCACAATCGAGGGCGATAATGAGACTAAAATTATTATCCTCTGCAAAATCAATTCCTTGGTAAGAAATTCCGTAACCTTCCTCGTATCTGTCGGGAATATAGGTAGCGACATTGGGGTAATAGCTCTTTAAATAAGAGCTCATCAAAGCTACTGCAGTAGTTCCGTCCACATCATAATCCCCATAGACTAAGATGTTTTCTTCGTTTGTGATGGCTTTTTCAATACGTGCCACGGCTTTATCCATATCTTTCATTAAGAATGGATCGTGCAAATCTTCTAAACTTGGGCGGAAAAATTTCTTGGCTTCCTCAAAAGTTTCTATCCCTCTATGAAGCAATAGTGAAGCAATGATGGGTTCCACACCCAAAACTTCGGAAAGACGGGTAATTTTCTCTTTTTCCGGTTTCGGTAACAGCGTCCAACGCATAGTTTTTCAGAAAGTATTAGGTGGGAAGTTATTGTGTAAAGGTACAAAATCCAATTATTATTTGCGTGTTATTTGTATTTTAGGGCAAATATTAATACGATGCCTTTAGTTACCCCACTTTCCCCAGAACACGACCTTGAAACAAAACAACTCGCCGAATTTTTCAACGAAACCCTTGGGTTTTGCCCCAATAGTGTACTTACTATGCAACGCAGACCTGCCATTAGCAAGGCGTTTATCAATCTTAACAAAGCAGTCATGACCAATGAAGGACGTGTCACTTCGGCCTTAAAACGGATGATTGCATGGGTAAGCAGCAACGCTACGGGATGCCGTTATTGTCAGGCTCATGCCATTCGAGCGGCAGAGCGTTACGGAGCAGAACAAGAAAAACTGGATAATATCTGGGAATATACCACCCATCCTGCCTTTACTGAAGCCGAACGTGCCGCTTTGGATTTTTCCCTGAAAGCAAGTTTAATCCCCAATCAGGTTGATGACACAATTAAAAACCGCTTGTATCAATATTGGGATGAAGGAGAAATTGTCGAAATGTTAGGCGTTATTGCGCTGTTTGGGTACCTCAACCGTTGGAATGACAGTATGGGAACTTCCATTGAGGATGGTGCTGTGGAAAGTGGTGAAAAATATTTGGGAAAACACGGCTGGGAAAAAGGAAAGCATACATAATACAAAATGGAAGTTCCCATACGCATATGGTGGTTTTTTTATAAAAATTGCGAGATTAATTAATCGTAATTTTTATAAAATAGCCGGTTAGTGTTTAAAAGGGAGGTTAGAAAGCGGCAAAAAATACCTGAGAAAACACGGCTGGGAAAAAGGAAAACACAGCTAACAAACAGAACTTTTTCTTTTGGTAAAATTTTAAGATTCTTGCGTTTGAAAAAAAATATCTTTGTGAGATAAATTTCAAAAAACGTGATGAAACATCTTTTTACAATTCTTGCCGTTTCTGTTCTTTTTATTGGTTGTACCTCTTCCAAAGCAATCAAAAATGATTTAGCCGTTTCAAATCCTATCGAAACCAGTGTAAACTTAGTAAACGTAACCAATGATAAAGTACCGGTAACCATAAACCCGGGGCGTTTCACTACGCAAACAGAAATTTACAGAATCCCCAAAGTAGTTCAAGGAACCTATTCGGTAAGCGATTTTGGGAAATATGTGGAGAATTTTAAAGCATACGATTACAAGGGGAACGAAATACCAAGTACCCGGCTGGATGATAATTCATGGTCTATTCCAAATGCAGCTCAACTGGACAAAATTACCTACGAAGTAAACGATACTTTCGATACAGAATCCAGTGGTGGAATTGGCGGTGAAAACCCCTTCTCCCCTGCAGGAACAAACATTGAATCTACCAATTATGTGCTTAATTTGCACGGATTTATAGGCTATTTCGATTCCTTGAAAAACGCCCAGTACAAACTAGATGTTACTGCCCCAAGTACTTTTAAACGCTCTTCGGCCATTCAAGAAACAGGAACACAAACCAGTGCCGACGGGAAAACCACGACTACCAGCTATTTTGCCCCGCGTTATTTTGATATAACCGATAATCCCATGTTTTATGGCGAATTGGATGTAGAAGAATTCCAAGTGGGGAGTATTAAAATTGTTTTAAGCGTCTATTCCCCCAATAAAGTGCATACCGCAGCTGCTTTGAAAGAAAGCATGTTTACCATGATGCAGGCACAAAAAAAGTATTTAGGCGATGTTAATTCCACACCACGTTATGATATTTTTCTGTATTTAAGCGATGGGAAAGAAACTTCTCCAAAAGGAATGGGCGCCTTAGAACACCATACCTCTACCGTAGTGGTACTTCCTGAAAATTCATCTCTTGAAGGGCTTGCAGAAAGCATGATTGATGTGGTGGCGCACGAGTTTTTTCATATTGTAACTCCTCTTAGTGTGCATAGCGAAGATGTTCACTACTTTGACTATTACCAACCTTCTTTTTCAAAACACCTCTGGATGTATGAAGGAGTGACTGAATATTTCGCCCAACATTTTCAAGTGTATGAAGGGCTCGTTCCTCAGGATAAATTTTATGCTACTATGTTAGGTAAAATTAAAACCTCTATGAGTATGGATGATGCTATGAGTTTCACTAAAATGAGTGAAAATGTCTTGGACCAGCCGTATGCATCCAATTATTATAATGTGTATCAAAAAGGAGCACTTATAGGAATGTGCATTGATATTCTCATGCGCGAAGAAAGTAACGGACAACGAAGTATGCTTTCATTAATGAAAGAACTGTCTAACAAATATGGAAAGAATAAACCCTTTAATGACGATACTCTTATTGCTGAAATTACCCAAATGACCTATCCATCCGTAGGAGAATTTCTGAAAACTCATGTAGAAGGGATAACGCCCATAAATTATACTGAATTTTTTGATAAAGCAGGTCTTGAATTGGTAGAAGGAACCATCGAAACCAATTATATTCAAAATGATGGGGCTTTTATTTTTGCTCCCAACAGAGCAAAAGGCACCATTGGTTTTACCGAATTAGTAACACAAAACAGTTTTTGGAACGAAAACGGGGTCATGGCTGGCGATGTGCTCAAATCGGTTAACGGAACAGACCTTACTTTTGAAAATGCACAACAAACCTTTACCGATATGTACATGTGGTCCCCCGGAACTAAAGTAAAAGTAGTGCTAGATCGCGAAGGAGAAGAAATAATTATTGAAAAGGAATTGACACAATCCTACACTACAGGTCAAAAATTGAAAGAGAATACCAAGGCTACAGAAAAGCAGAGAAACCTTAGAAAAGCTTGGTTGAAGGGGTAAATTTATCTGCCGGAAACAACAATCACCAACTCCCCTTTGGGAGATTTGGCTTCAAAATGTTTGAGTACTTCGTTAATAGTTCCTCGTACAGTTTCTTCATGCAGTTTAGACAGCTCTCTGGATACCGAAATGGGTCTTTCCTCTCCAAAATATTCCAAAAATTGGCCTAGTGTTTTAACCAATTTATGAGGCGATTCGTAAAAAATCATGGTGCGGGTTTCTTCTGCCAAATCTTGTAATCGGGTTTGCCGTCCTTTCTTTACGGGCAGAAATCCCTCAAAAACAAAGCGATCATTTGGGAAAACACTATTTACCAATGCAGGAACAAAAGCCGTAGCTCCGGGAAGACAATCGACCTCAATGTCTGCTTGCACACATGCGCGTGTTAACAAAAATCCGGGATCACTAATAGCCGGGGTACCGGCATCACTAATTAAAGCAACATTTTGCCCTCCTTGAATTTTGGAAACAATTCCCTGCACGGTTTTATGTTCGTTGTGCATATGGTGCGATTGCATGGGTGTGGCAATTTCAAAGTGTTTTAATAGTTTTCCGCTGGTGCGGGTATCTTCGGCAAGAATAAGATCTACTCCCTTTAAAACTTCAATTGCCCTAAAAGTCATGTCTTTTAGGTTGCCAATGGGAGTGGGAACAAGGTAAAGTTTTCCCATACCAATCTAATTAAATCGCTTTTCAATAATGGTCATAAAGCGTTCAGAGTATTCTTCTTTATGAAGCCAGTAATTATAGTCCGGTTTTACTCTTCCTTTAATAAATTCCTGTGCTTTTTCAAAACTTGGCATGGTGTTTATTTGCGAAAGCACTCGGGTGTAGTCTTCGGCATTCCCATTAAAAAGATGTTTTATGAATGCTATTCGATCGTTAAGGCCAATGGTAAGTCCAGACGAAATAGTATCATTAATGGATTTTGGCTTTTCACTATCTTGTTGCTTACTAGACTCGGCCGGTTTTGGACTTTCCATGGTTTCGGTAAAAGCACTAGTTTTTGAAGATTCCGGCAACTCTTTTCGTTCAAAAACAGGCATTTCTTTATAGTGCGCCGCAAAATCCTCTAAATCGTTTTTCTGAAATTGTTTCGTGGGTAATACTTCCTCCAAAAGTGCTTCCATTTTTTGAGATTCTTCCGGCATTTGAGCTACAATATCTTTAATTTTTTCGGTGGCAGGTTCAACGATCTCCTCTTTATTTTCAGGTGATGGAACCGGTTTGGGATCCTTGAACCAATTTTGTTCCCGAAAACTTTTAGAATCAAAAGATTCCTCTATAATTTCAGAATTTGTATTTCCTGTAATCTGTGCTTCAAAGTATTCCAACACCGAAAGTTTTTCGTACAGTGTTCTTGCCTGTTCCTTCATTTCAGCAATCTCCATTAAAGAATCTGATGCCAAAATTGAGGTGGCCAATTCCTTTAATTTTTTTTGCAATTCCTTCTTCATAACTTTTACTTTTTATACGGTGTGCTATTTTTTGTTTTGCTAAATTTACGCATCCTATACGTAAACGTCAAAGATTTCTATTTTATTCTAAAAACGAATTATGTTTCTCGAAAATACCGTTAATCAGAAAGAACAGTTTGGGTGGATTGAGGTAATTTGTGGTTCTATGTTTTCGGGAAAAACCGAAGAATTAATCCGAAGACTCAAGCGTGCCCAATTTGCCCGCCAAAAAGTAGAAATTTTTAAACCTGCTGTCGATACTCGTTACGATGAAGACAAAGTGGTTTCCCACGATAGTAACGAAATTCGTTCTACTGCTGTACCTGCTGCGGCAAATATCCCAATTTTAGCAGATGGTTGCGATGTGATTGGCATTGACGAAGCCCAATTTTTTGACGCCGAAATTGTGAAGGTATGCAACGACCTCGCCAACCAAGGGATGCGAGTTATTGTAGCAGGTCTCGATATGGATTTTAAAGGCAATCCCTTTGGCCCTATGCCGGCATTGATGGCAACGGCAGAATATGTTACCAAAGTACACGCCGTGTGTACCCGCACAGGAAATTTGGCACATTACAGCTACCGAAAAGCACAAAGCGACGATTTGGTTTTGTTAGGAGAAACGGAAGAGTACGAACCCTTAAGCCGGGCTGCCTACTACAAAGCCATGCTTCGAGAGCGTGTGAAAAAAATTGAGGTAAAAGAACCCGAACAACTGCCCACTAAAAAGCAATCTTAGCATGGCAAACACACAAGCAAATGTTGGTGAAACTGTACTGGAAATAGACCTCAACGCTTTAGACCACAATTATCATTTTTTAAAATCCCGAATATCACCTACCACAAAAATAATGGCCGTGGTAAAAGCTTATGGCTATGGCAGTGATGCCGTTGAAGTTGCAAAAGAATTAGTTTCATTGGGGATCGATTATTTTGCCGTGGCGTATGCCAAAGAAGGCGAATTGCTTCGAAATGATTCCATCATGACTCCCATTTTGGTATTACATACCTTGCCGGCTAATTTCGATGTTCTCATCAATAGATGTTTGGAACCCAATATCTACTCGCTGAAAATCTTAAAAGAGTTTATTGCCTTTGCTGAAAAGGAAAATCAAAAAAACTACCCTATCCATATTAAGTTTAACACGGGGCTTAATCGTTTGGGCTTTTCTGAAAAAGATATTGAAGAAATTGCAGCGATACTTTCAAAAACCAAAAGCGTAAAAGTAACATCCATTTTTTCGCACCTTGCAGCGAGTGAAGATCTTTCTGAAGCCGCTTTCACTCTTTCGCAAATTGAAAAATTTAAAAACATATCAGAGCTATTAATTCAAAAATTAGGATATACACCGCTTCGACATACCTTAAACACTTCGGGAATCTTAAATTACCCGGAAGCCCAGTTTGAAATGGTTCGTTCGGGAATTGGGCTTTACGGTTTTGGGAATGACCCAAAATTTGATTCTTTTTTTCGTCCTATTGGGAGCTTAAAAACTATCATTTCTCAAATCCACGAAATAAAAAAAGGAGAGAGTTTAGGTTACAACCGTGCATTTACAGCAACAGAAGATACCAAAACCGCAACCCTGCCTTTAGGTCATGCCGATGGTATTTCACGTATCTATGGAAATGGCAAGGGTTGGGTGACTATCCACGGAAAAAAAGCCCCCATAGTAGGGAATGTCTGTATGGATATGATTATGGCCGATGTTACCCAAATAGATTGCAAGGAAGGCGATGAAGCAATCGTTTTTGACCTAACGGAAAGTGCCCATAGCATGGCAACTCATGCGGGAACTATTTCCTATGAGTTGATAACATCAGTCTCTCAGCGAGTAAAAAGAGTTGTTTGCCGAAAATGATTTGCTGAAAAGATGAAATTGGCAATGCAATTATTTTTTTCCGTAAATTAGGTACGTATTAACTCTAAAACCAATCGATTATGCTTAAAGAATTTAAGAATTTTATTATGACAGGCAACGTGATTGACCTTTCTGTTGCTGTGATTTTAGGAGCCGCCTTAGGAGGCGTTGTTTCAGGTTTTACCAATGACATAATGATGCCTTTAGTAGGCCATTTTACGGGTGGAATGGACTTTTCAGCCTTAAAAGTTGTACTTTCTGAAGCTACTACCGACGCAGAAGGCAACGTTACTCCAGAAAATGCTATTATGTGGGGCAAATGGGTCAATGCGCTAATTAATCTTGTAATTGTTGGATTTGTTCTCTTTATGATTGTAAAAGCCTATAATAAAACCAAAAAACCAGCTGAAGCACCAGCTCCGGCAGGACCTTCCGAAATTGATTTATTGACTGAAATTAGAGACGCTTTAAAAAAGTAAAC
>JAGQZA010000249.1 GCA_020435805.1 Flavobacteriaceae bacterium | reverse complement strand
CCCTCGCCTCCAGGTCGTTGTTGCCGAATCGGGCTTCCAGCACACGGGGCAGGGTATTGGGCAGCGGCAGAGAAGCCGGGTTGAGGTTGGTCATGTACGAATCAAGCGCCGACAGCGCGGATTGCAGGGCCGCCTGCTGCCGGCTCGAACACGCCAGGCCGGATCGGGGTGGTTTTGTTGCGAATTTGGCTTACACAGGTTCTGTTAAAAACGTTATTGAGCATTGCCGGCTTGGCAGTGAATTTGCGTTTTGCCATGCTTGAAATTACAGTTTTTGAACTGTAATCGCGTCCGATCTGTTTTGGGGCTGAAACACGATGACTGTTATTTACGAAACACAAGTTTTTTCACAACATACAGGGAATCAAGTCTTTCATCTAAAGGGCAGTCACTTTGACTTTTTAAATTAAATAAATACTCCAATCGTACGTCGTCAATTCCCATGTTTATATTATTTCTCCTTCCTAAACTAACTTCAAAACTATCAACTTCATACGGAGCTAAAAAACTCGGGAATGGAGGCAACCAAATGCTATCTTTAATCGAATTGTTTTTTGAATCAATTACATAAATATATTGAATACCACAGCCAAAAACCACAACAGAATCTTTGGATTTATTTTCTAATCTTAAACCGTAACCAATATGAAAGGCTCCATAAATACCTCCTTTCTGCGTAGTATCTACATAAAGAATTTTGCCTTCAACAATTGAATCTGAAGCTTCAAATGTATCTTTTATTTTATTCTTACAATTAATAAATTGAAAAAATAGAATTAAGAAAAAAAACATAATAGGTGTTTTTCTTAAAATCATATACTTGTTATTAGGAGTGGTTTAAATTTCAGACTATCATCGGATTGTGTATTAAATATAAAGCTGCTTTCCCGACGAGTTACGTGCACATGTATGCTAGTGGCGCGAAATCTAAATACTAAAGCAGTTTGGCAGTCTCTTTGGCCTCTTGAGGCCGTTGTTCCTCAGTCCAACAGTACGTACCGCTATTTTCCCTTTTCGCACTTAGTCACGAAGTCAAATAGCCACCGAAAATTACCACTTTACTTAAATTTCGCGACACCTGTTATCAAGAACAAACTTCCGATGACAGGTTGTGTATTTAAAATTCTATTTCCAACTCCACACAGTTTTTCTGCCGGAGAAGGCTTTCATGAAATATCTGAATTCATTACGGTCATTTTGCCAAATGAAAACGTCCATACAACAAAGCCATATTAAACCATAATCAATCCTTTAAAATTTTATTGAACATATATTCTAAGCTACGTTTGTATGATTGCCCAGTTTTTGTTGATGAAAATGCTCCTAAAAGATCTGTTTTAATATATCCATTTGCAAAAATACGAGTTAATGATCCCATTTTTGAATAGGAAGGATGGTGAACTTGTTGTAAATACACTAATCCGTGCAAAAAATTTGCATCATCTCCATATCCGTCCATATCATTTGGTGCTCTATACATTTTTATACTTGGATCATATGAAAATGAATTCACATGAATATTTTCATGGTGTAAGCTATTTATAAAAAACCATTTGTCATTTTGCATATGTTGAACTCTGTTGTATCCGCTCATCCCCACAATTACTGCAGGGTCTTTGGCGAAAACTTCATTTCCTCTAACGAAAAGTTCCGATCCGTCTGAGTTGCCAGTCTGTAACCCTATCCTAATGTTTGTTTTAGCTATAACTTTAATCGTTGGTTCATTTAAGTACTTGGTTTGGTAGTATTTTGCAATTTTCACTACAGCATCTTCGCTAAGCCTTTCCTCGTTGAACCTAACACTGTTGGAAAACCATTCATCCGAAGAAGCCCCTTCTTTTGTGACAATTCTTATTCCTTCTCCTTTATAATACTCATCAACTCTTTTATCATTTCCTAAATAAGTACCATTTTTATCAAAATAATCATGTGGTGGTGCTGCTGCCATACCTTTTGGGTCAACCAATCGCACCGGATTCCCCAAAACATAATTATAAGCGCTCCACCCAGCGTA
>JAGQZA010000248.1 GCA_020435805.1 Flavobacteriaceae bacterium | reverse complement strand
TTTGTGATAGCAATCAATCGATCTGCCTTTTCCATCCCCTTACTGTCTGAATAGGTTTCCGAACTTACTTCAAAAGAAGTGGACAGACCAATATAGGAGGAAATGTCCTTAATACTCTTTATTGCCAACTCTGAAATCGTATCAGAAGAGCTATCCATAATATTTCTTAAAAGCTCCATGACCGGAATAAAATAAGGAGCTTTTGCGTAGCATTGATAAAGTGTTCTATACCAGTTATCCAGCCAGGCCTCTGTTTCTAATACTTTTATTTCATTAATAAGTTTATTTTGAGAAGCCTTTTGAAGCGGAATGGTAAACAAATAATCTTTCCCGTCCATTAACAACCTATTTCTATGAATCCATCCCTTCTTTATAAAATGCACATCGTCATAAAAAACAAAAGTGTCCACAGCATCAATCAATTGAAAATATCCTATATATGGAAATACATAGGGCTGCATAATAGCAATGGAAGCATTCATCTGGCAAGCATTTTAATAACAATACCCTGTTCGGCTTCCGAAATATCATGAGATAAGGGTAAGCACAATATCCGCTTGGAAATACTTTCAGAAATAGGCATCTCGGTGTGAACAATATAAGGCAATGTATTTAAACTTGGAAAAAAATACCGCCTAGGAAAAATACCTTGTGCATTGAGGCGCTGTTGCGCTGCCAACAATGCTGTTTCTGTATCAAAAATAATAGGAAAGTAAGCATAGTTCCATTGGGTACCTTCCCTAATTTTCAGGGTAGTAAATTGTGGTAAATGCCTTTCATAAAAATCGACGGCATTTTTTCGGGATTGCTTAATGGAATCTATATAAGGCAATACAGCAAGTCCCATGGCTGCCTGCAGCTCGCTCATTTTTCCATTAATACCCAAACCTTGAAAATCTTCGCGTCCTTTATGTCCAAAATTGTGATGAAAAAACAATTGGTTCCGTAGTGCATCATCCTTACAAAAAGCCGCTCCCCCTTCGCCTGTGTGGAACAACTTAGTAGCATGGAAGCTACATGTACTTACATCGCCATAGTTAAATAAGCTTTGCCCTTTATAGGTAACACCAAAGGCGTGAGCGGCATCGTAAATTACCTTTAACCCATGTTTTTTGGCTATGTGCTCAATCTCTTCTACCGCACAAGGATTTCCAAACACATGAGTAGCCAAAATAGCAATGGTATTAGGGGTAATTGCTGCTTCTATGAGCGACTCGTCTATGGTAAGATAGTCCGGGTGAATATCCACAAACACAGGGGTACATCCTTCCCACACAATACTGCTAACGGTGGCCACATAACTAAAGGGGGTGGTAATAATTTCTCCTTGTACTCCCAATGCCTTAATGGCAATCTGTAACGGGAGGGTGCCATTGGTCATGGCAATAAGGGGCACCGATTGCAAATAGGCTTGTACTTTTTCTTCCAGTTCCAGTACCAATTCGCCACGATTGGTCATCCATACCTTGTCCCAAGCCCGTTGCAGAATGGCCTGATATTCTTCTTGCGGTGGGAGAAATGTTTTGGTAACGTTAATCAAGGCGTGCTATTTGGTATTCAAATATAAACTTTATCAAAAACACCTCCACACATTTGCGGCTATTTCTTGTTGCGAGCTACGTATTCTTCCACAAGGAGTTTGGTGTAAAAGGCTGTCCCTTGATCGTTTAAATGTCCTAAATCAAAAGAATTTTCCAGAGAATACAACTCCGGAAATCGGGAAGCACTGGATAAATCTAAAAAGTGTTCTTGGGGAATTTGTGTGGACACTTTATAGGTTTCTGTATCAATATTTCTGGGAGACAAAATAAAGACCAACTGTATCCCTTGTTTTTCGGAGCGCTCAATAAGGGCATAAATCTTTTTTAACAATACCCTGTCAAAGTCATCTACTGGGGTTTGTTCATTCTTTATTGATTTTTGAACTCTTTGCTCCAGTTGTTCGGGGTTTTCAAGAAGGGTATTGATGCGCCCCTCCATATCTTTTATATGGTTTTTATTTTCGGAAGTTGCTAAATCATACT
>JAGQZA010000247.1 GCA_020435805.1 Flavobacteriaceae bacterium | reverse complement strand
TGCGGGTATTTATCCGGTAGATACTGAAGATTATGAAGAGTTGCGAAGCTCTATGGAAAAGCTTCAGCTAAATGACGCTTCATTGGTTTTTCAACCTGAAAGCTCTGCGGCATTAGGTTTCGGATTTCGATGCGGATTTTTAGGCATGTTGCATTTAGAAATCATTCAGGAGCGATTGGAACGTGAGTTCGACATGACCGTTATTACCACAGTTCCTAACGTATCTTACCATGCGTTTACCAATAAAGAACCCGACACTATTATTCTCGTAAACAACCCTAGCGATTTGCCCGAACCTTCTTCGCTTAACCGCGTGGAAGAACCTTATATTAAAGCAACCATTATTACTAAATCAGACTTTGTTGGAAACGTGATGTCGCTTTGTATTGAAAAACGGGGTGAGATTACCAATCAAACGTATTTAACCACCGAACGGGTAGAACTTACTTTTGATATGCCTTTGGCAGAAATTGTGTTCGATTTTTACGACCGCCTTAAAACCGTTTCCAAAGGCTATGCTTCCTTCGACTATTCTCCCATTGGAATGCGCGCTTCCAAACTCGTTAAGGTGGATGTGCTTCTCAACGGAAATGCGGTTGATGCACTTTCGGCATTATTACACCAAGACAATGCGTACGATATTGGTAAAAAAATGTGTGAAAAGCTACGTGAATTAATCCCAAGACAACAGTTCGATATTCCTATTCAGGCTGCAATTGGAGCCAAAATTATTGCACGCGAAACGGTAAAAGCACTCAGAAAAGATGTAACCGCAAAATGTTATGGAGGTGATATTTCAAGAAAACGGAAACTTCTGGAAAAACAGAAAAAAGGGAAAAAACGTATGCGTGCTGTAGGGAATGTTGAAATTCCACAGGAAGCGTTTATGGCGGTTCTTAAATTGAATGATTAATTACCACAAGTTGCTCCTGCATCTTCCAAACCTGTTATATATACATCGTAATTGGTGCCGGTGTCTTCTCCATTAACATAAGCATTCCCATTGCTTTCGCGGCACACTTCAAACTCAAAAGTTTGTGAAGAGCTACAGGTTGTGCATGTGTGCGAATCATCTTTCTTGCAGGAAAAACAAAATCCTATAAAAAAGAAAAGAAAAGGGAGAAATTTTATAGCGTTCATTTTGTAAAAACGGTCTATTATAGCATTTATTTTTTGGAAGTTCGTTGATTTCGGGTGGCACTATTGAGTTCTTCTATATCAAAAGGCTTTCCTAAATACACTAATTGGTACTTTTCGCCTACTTCCATTTCTTTAGGCGTATTAATTATTTCTAAATATCCTGAAGGAAGCTTTAAAAATAAGGCTACTGTACTGTCATCCTTTTCAATTATGGAGAGTAATTTCAGAAATTGTTCTTTAGACTGAAGCGGCACTTCCTGAATAGAGGGATATAGCCTGGCAACTTCTTCCAGCATAGCAAAGTCGTGAGTGTTTGAAAATAGTGCTTTTGAATCTGCCTCAACAAGCCCTTCTTTTTCCTCGGGAGTCATAAGCCTAAAAATTCCCGTTTCACCAAATATTTTTCCGAAACGATTAATGGCTTGTCTGTTTACCTCTTCACTACCGGTCAGTGCTAATAAATACCCCACGTCACTTAATTCAATATCGGCTGCAAGATCAGCGGCATAGATATTGGCAGTAAAAGCTTCTAAGCCCAGCTCTTCGGCCTGATTAACATTTGCTTGATTGGAATCCACTAAAACCACATGGCGACCATTTTTTTGAAGATAATTGGCAATAAGTCTTGAAACTTTAGACGCTCCTACAATAAGTATTCCTTCTGAAGTTTTTAAAAATACCCCTACTATGGATGCAAAAAATCTAGCTGTGGTGGCATTTAACAATACCGTAACCAAAACAACGGCAAAGACCAAGGGGGTAATATATTCTGCCCCCACAAATCCTTTTAACGCCAGCTTTGTTCCAAAAAGGGATGCAATACCTGCGGCAACAATTCCTCTAGGGCCTACCCAGCTAATAAAAAGCTTTTCATTAAATTTTAAGGACGACCCTATGGTGCTTACAAAT
>JAGQZA010000246.1 GCA_020435805.1 Flavobacteriaceae bacterium | reverse complement strand
ACTACTGCTTTTGTTTTTGAAAAATCATAGTCAGGGTTGTCCCAATTAGTTCTTTCCACCTTTATGCCTTTTTTTTCTAAAGCTGTTTTCAGTAAATGATATTCCTTGAAAATATTTTCCACATAAGCATTTCCGGGTTGTGGAAAGAGATAGCTTTTACAGGTAAGAAGGGTAATATCGGTCATTCCTAAACAATTCAATAGTTAAAATGAGAGCTTAAATCTACAATTCGAACATTCTTTATGGTGTTCCTTAAGGCATTTTTTTCAATTGCTACAAGCTCGTGGATAGGACATGGATGCTGATCGCTACAGTTTTCAAAATTCAATACACATTGTTTAAATTTATCTTTTCCTTCCAGTTCGACAATAATATCCAAAACCGATATTTCTTTTTGAAGTTCTGTTAAATAAAAACCACCGTATGGCCCTTTTACTGATTGAATAAAATTTTTATTTGCAAGTTGCTTCAAAATTTTTGAAAGAAATGGTTTAGGTATTTCGAGTGCTTTGGCAATGTCTTTTGCCATCATCCTTTCGTCTTCAGAGGCATTTACAGCAATATAGTGCAAGGCTTTTAGCCCATATTCTGAATTATTAGCAAACATACTAAGTCCTTTCTTTAATCAATACAAAAATAGGTGTTTTTAAAAAATACAAAAAAGTCTTTTTTATGATATTTATCATATTACAAAAACGGCAGACCTTTTACATTTGTTCTATTAACTTATCAATAAGCTTATTATGAAATCAATTTTAAAAACAGTATGTCTCACTTGTATTAGTCTAACTTTAAGTTGTGGAGAAAAGGAGACCAAAAAAGAAGAAAAAATAACTATTGGAACCACCCAAAATAAAACAGAAACGGTCAAAAAAGAGTCATCCACAAATATCGCAACCATAGATTTAAACAACAAAGGGATTGGTCCCGTTAAAAATATTAGCCTAGATGCCGCTATTAACACCACAATGGCAACAAAAGGTGAAGAAGTCTTCAAGACCAAATGTACTGCTTGCCATAAAATAGGAAAAAAATTTATTGGCCCAGCCCCTAATGGAATATTAGAACGAAGAAGTCCAGAATGGATTATGAACATGATTTTAAATCCAGAAGAAATGGTTCAAAAAGACCCCATTGCAAAGCAGTTATTAATTGAAAATAATGGATCTCCCATGGCTAACCAAAGCTTAACCGAAGAAGAAGCAAGGAGTATTTTAGAATATTTCAGAACACTCAAATAGATAGTAAAAACCAATAACCAATTAATTATGAAACCACTGTTAAAATGTACATTTGTATTAGTAGGATTCCTTGTGGTTTTGAGTTGTAAAAACAACGATACTACCGAATCCAAAAATACAAACACTGAGAATCTATCTCAAAAAGAGCCAAAAAAAGTTCAAGGGCAGGCCTTTTTAAAAGATGATGAAGCCACTGCCAACGTATTAGACATTGCCATTGGTTCACCAGACCACACAACCCTTGTTGCCGCTGTACAGGCCGCAGCATTAGAAAATGCCTTGGTAAATGCAGGCCCTTTAATGGTCTTTGCACCTACCAATGAAGCATTTAACAAACTTCCTGCTGGAACGGTTGAAAACTTGTTGAAACCGGAAAACAAAGAAAAACTTGCCACAATTTTAAAACACCATGTTACTCCGGGTAAATACGATAAAGAATTCTTGAAAAAATTTAAAACCCTTGGGCAAGCAAGTAATGAAAATGTAGCTGTTGAAGTAAAAGGAGACGATGTGTATATAGGCGGAGCAAAAATTATTGCAAGTATCCCAGCAGGAAACGGAATTGTTCATGTGGTTGATGCTGTCATTTTACCAAAAAATTAATTACTAATCAATACTATAAACAATGAAAAAAATAATCCATTTTATTGCCACATTTGCTTTTCTAGTGATGCTTTTAAGTTGTAGTAACCCTTCACAAAAAAGCAACAATAAGCAAGGAGCCTTAGCGTCTAACGCTGCCGAGAAAGTATATGTTGCTCCTGGCGAATACGACGAGTACTATGCCTTCATTTCGGGAGGTTTTAGTGGTCAGCTTTCAGTCTATGGCCTACCCTCC
>JAGQZA010000245.1 GCA_020435805.1 Flavobacteriaceae bacterium | reverse complement strand
CAGAATAACAAAATTGAAAAATTGCCGGTAGTAGATGAAAGCGGTAGGTTGTTAGGGTTAATTACGTTTCGTGATATTACTAAACTTACACAAAAACCCATCGCCAATAAAGATGAATACGGAAGGTTGCGTGTGGCGGCAGCACTGGGCGTTACTCCCGATGTAATGGAAAGAGCTGAAGCTTTGGTAAGTGCTCATGTAGATGCCGTAATTATAGATACCGCTCACGGGCATAGCAAAGGAGTGGTCACGGTACTTAAAGAAGTAAAAAAGAAGTTTCCAAGCTTAGATGTGGTGGTTGGTAATATTGCTACACCCGAAGCAGCCAAATATTTAGTAGATGCAGGTGCCGATGCCGTAAAAGTAGGAATTGGTCCCGGATCAATTTGTACCACAAGGGTAGTAGCAGGAGTAGGCTTCCCACAATTTTCTGCGGTATTAGAAGTGGCTGCTGCTATTAAAGGAAGCGGTGTTCCTGTAATTGCCGATGGCGGAATTCGCTATACCGGAGATATACCTAAAGCCATTGCTGCCGGAGCCGACAGTGTCATGCTAGGCTCTTTGCTAGCAGGTACCAAAGAATCTCCGGGAGAGACCATCATTTTTGAAGGACGAAAATTTAAATCTTATCGCGGGATGGGAAGTGTAGAAGCGATGAAACAAGGCTCTAAAGATCGCTACTTTCAAGATGTGGAAGACGATATTAAAAAGCTGGTGCCGGAAGGAATTGTAGGACGTGTACCCTATAAAGGAGATTTAGTAGAAAGTATGACGCAGTTTATTGGCGGACTTCGAGCCGGGATGGGCTATTGTGGTGCGAAAGATGTTGAAACCTTAAAGGAAACTGGAAAATTTGTAAAAATCACCGCTTCCGGTATTCACGAAAGCCACCCCCACAATGTAACCATTACCAAAGAAGCACCTAATTATTCAAGATAAAAAAAAGAGGTTCCCAGGAACCTATTTCTTGTATGTTTAAAACAATGTAATTTTATTCTTCGGGTTTCACTTCAATCCCCATTTCCTTTAAAACGGCAAGGGTAAGGTCAAAACGATTGTCCACATATACAATGCTATTGTCGCGCAACAATACTTGTGTATATTCTCCTCCGGCGGCAACTTTTTCTAATGCTTTTCCAACCTTATCGTACAGAGGGCGCATATACTCTTCCTGCTTTAAAAGTATCAATTGGTTCCCGTTTTGCTGAAACTTTGTAATGTCATTTTCCATTTGCAATAACGAGTCTTGTTTGGTTTTCCTTTGGTTGATGGTATAGTTGGTTTCGTTTTGTTTATAGTCGGCCACTCCGTCTTCTAAGTCTTTCATCTTTTTTTGAAGGTCAGATTCCAATCCTTTGGTATAGTCTTGAACTTGTTTTTGAACCCCGGCCAGTTCTGGCATTTTACTTAAAATAAAGTCAACATCTACCGTACCCACTTTTGTAGTTTGCGAGTGGATGGTAAAAGCAACAAATAAGAATACAAACGATAAATATTTCATTAGTTTAATTTTTAATGGAGAGCAATATTACTACAATTTTGATTAATTATTACAAATAAGTTGCTTGTTAACAAGACTTTTAGTTTTCGGAATAGCGTTGACCACGATGTGGTTTTAATAGTTGCCTTAATGCATCAACTTCTCCCGAAGGAACAATCATACAGGCCATGCAATACATTTCAGAAACCTGTTCTGTTGTTGTAAAAACATTTTTCAGGTTTTTGGCTTCAATAAATTCATCTAAGTGGATTTTGTGATGCTCAGCTATTTTTTGTGCATGGGGCCCTCTAAAGTCCCAAATCATTTTTATACGTTCCATTTAAATATCTGAAACTGAAGTCCCTTTTTCGGCAAAGTTCTTAAAATCGATTAAATATTTCATGGATTGCTTTTTAAAGGCTCCGGGCATAAGCCATCCAAGGAGTTTCATGCCAAAACCACTAAACCTAAATTCACTTTCGCTAAGCCATTCGGTGGTTGTGGCGTTTATTTCAGAAAAAAAGTTTCGCTGAATATTATAAACCCCTTGGGTTTCGTATGCCGCATGAAAAGTTTTAGGAAAATTATTTTCTAAAATGGTCTCGGTCATAG
>JAGQZA010000244.1 GCA_020435805.1 Flavobacteriaceae bacterium | reverse complement strand
TCCTTTTTAAAAGTGAATAGGTTGGGTACGTTTTTTATAGCCTTGTATTTTGCATTTTTGGCAATTGCATACGTTTTAATAGGATATTCATCTTCAATAAAAAGGGTATCCTTCTGAAAAAGTTGCATCGAGTCGTTCGAAGTAACTGCCATCCATGTTTTTCGGGGTTTATGGAAAATAATCAATTCTTCTTTTACTTGTTTTTTTTCATATAGCGATACTGTAAAAAGAAAAATAACGCTTCCTAAAAAGGCAAAAATCCATTTGCGGTTTCTCTGCTTCCACCATATAACAAGCGTGATACTTAAAAAGTAGAACCCCATCATTTCAAAAAAGGATATTGAAATATTTTGAAATAGAAACGAGTCTTTTTCAGCAATCCATTGTACAAATTGGTTGAGTGTTTTTAATAAAAAATTGTATCCTAGAGCCATTGTTTCCGGTAGCCAGGAAAAAGCGGCAAGCAGCACCACTACAATTCCATAGCCAAGTAATAATGCTAAAAAAGGAAGAATGACAAGATTTGTTACAAAGAACAATCCCGGAAATTGATGAAAATAATACACACTTAAAGGTGCAACGCCTAGTTGTGCAGCTATGGTAACCGTTGCAATATCCCAAAATAGTTTGTCTATTTTCCATTTGGGGCGATACAGTTTATAAAGCTTGGGTTGTACCCAAAGGATAAAAAAAACAGCGAGATAGCTAAGTTGAAATCCTACGTGAAAGATCCAATTGGGATTGTAAATGAGTAACACAAAATAGGAAAGAAACAAGATGTTAAATGAATTTGTAGGCCGGTTTAACATGCCTGCCAAAGCAAAAAAAGAAAACATGGTTACGGCTCTTACTACCGATGGAGACAATCCGGCAAGAAAAGCAAATCCCCAAAGTAATATGATTATTAAAATCGACCTCATTTGTTTCCCGCTACGCAAACTAGTTAAAGGAAAAAGCAACCCGGAAAGCAGGAAATATATAATGCCCACATGGAGTCCCGAAACAGCTAATATGTGAATAGCCCCGGCGGCGGCATAAGCTTTATAAATTTCGGGATCAATATGTTGTCGCTGTCCTAAAACAAGCGCTTCAATAATGCTTTTTTCTTCTTTTTGAATAGGGGTTAATGAGAGTTTTGTAATAAGGTAATTTCGGGTTTTTTCAGCCAGTCCTTTTATTGTGGTTTTTCCTGCTGAAGAAGCAATAATGCTATCTTTTGTGGCTCCTATTTGATAGTGGACTCCCAAATGCTGAAGGTATTCTTTGTAGTTAAATTGATGCGGATTTTTAGCTTCTGGAAGGGTTATTATTTTTGAGTTTATTAAAATTATATCATCTACTTCATAAGGTTTTTTTATGGTGTCTTTTTGAAGTTGGAGTATTACTTTTCCTTTGGTTTTAATGCTGTCTATTTGAAAAATTTCAGCGATATATTTTTCCTGAAAGGAAGAAGGTTTCAGTACTTCTTTAATTTTTAATTGAATTACATTCAGATTATAATCAGAAATATATATTGAATAATGATTTCGTTGAAAATGAGGTTGTTGTAGTTGAAAATTGACATATCCTATTGCGATAAAAAATACCATGCTAAGGATTTCAAAAAAAGGGAGCGGGTTAAGTTTTCTACGAAGCAATAACCAAACTAATAGTAAGGCACCTATGATTAAGGGGAGGCAATGCAGTACTAAAATAGCCATTGAAAACCTTGCTGCAAGTAAAATTCCTAGGCTCATGGCCACTGCCAATTGTAGGATGGTAAGATGTAAAAATTTCACTATAGACGTTATTTATGTCTAAGTGACTAACAGGGAGGGGTATTAAAGATAGGAAATTTAAATAACGCGCCGCACTTTTACAAAACTATTCTTCCAATAAGGCTCTTCCATTGAGGAAATAATTACACCTTTTTGAACAGTAGAATGGATGAAAAAGATTTCACCATTTTTAGTTTCAACCACCAATCCAACGTGGTTAATGACCTTTTTCTTGGCATTGGTTTGAAAAAATAGCAAATCGCCTTCTTTACTTTCTTCAAGATTAATGGGGATGCCTTGCGTTGCCATGTCTCTGGAAATTCTTGGGAGGGTAAT
>JAGQZA010000243.1 GCA_020435805.1 Flavobacteriaceae bacterium | reverse complement strand
TTTATGAAGCTAATAGGCCAGGAAGAAATTTGGCAAAACATTCAAAAAGGCGGAGCCATTGGACAGGCCTACACTTGGTTTCAAGGAGCACTTTCGGGGCTTAAAGCCATTGTTATGGGAATCCCTGGTATTGTTATCAGCACTATAACTTCACTTACTTGGGACGATTTAATCATTTTACCCAACGCCTTTATTAAGGTAGGAAAAGCCTTCTTAAACATTGCAGGCCAATTTACCAGTTGGGCTTTGGGTACCACCATCGATTTACTGAAAATTCTCTTTAGTGTTGTAGCCCCCGGTGTTATGCCTTATATCGCCAAAGCGGGTGCTGCATTCAATACCATTTTGGAAAATCCAATTGGTTTTGTGGGTAATCTGGTGACCGCTGCCAAAACAGGTTTCCAACAATTTGCTGCCAATATTGGTAAACACCTCAAAGCAAGTTTACTTAACTGGTTATTAGTATCCTTAGAAGGTGCCGGAATCTACCTACCACAAGAGCTAAGCTTCAAAGAAATCCTCAAGTTTGTGGCTTCTGTTTTGGGACTAACTTGGGAAAATTTACGAATCAAACTGGTGAAACATTTGGGAGAACCCGCCGTGAAAGCTTTGGAAGCAGGATTTGAACTTATTCAAATTTTAATTACTGAAGGTCCTGCCGCCGCTTGGGAAAAAATCATGGAGCACTTGAGCAACTTGCAGTCTATGATTATTTCAGAAATTAGTCAGTTTGTTATTGTGCAGGTAGTTCAAACTGCTATTGCAAAATTAGTAACTAGCCTAAATCCAGCAGGAGCAGTTATCCAAGCTATTATTGCTATTTACCAAACCATTACCTTCCTTATCGATAAAATTCAGCAAATTGCCCGTGTTGGCGCAGCTATTATCGACTCCATAGCAGCTATTGCCAATGGCGTAATTACCGCTGCTGCCAATAAAGTGGAACAAACACTGGCCGGGATGCTAACTTTGGCAGTGAATTTCTTGGCCAAATTTGCCGGGCTTGGAAAAATTTCAGATGCCATTATTAACATTGTTAACAAGATAAGGGCACCTATAGATACTGCCATGGATAAAATTGTGGAATGGATTGTTGCGAAAGGGAAATCATTCCTCAAAAAGATAGTGGGAGCTGGAACACCTGAGAATCCTCAAGAAAAATTAGAGGAAGGCTTGTCTAAAGCCGTTTCAGCGGTTAATAAATTGAAGGGCAATAATATTGGAAAAAAACTAATAAATCCAATTCTAGCGGGTATTAAAGTTCGATATGACTTTCAGGTATTAACCGCAGAGCCTAAAGGAAAATTTTGGGTGATTAAAGGAAAGGTCAATCCAGAAGGTGAAAAGCCCACTACCATAGAGGTAGGTGTTGATGAAGACAAAAAAGTATCATTTAGTGTGGGTGAAGTAATTTCAGCACGATATAAAAATGGAATGTATGTCGCCATTATTGTTGAAGTAAATGACTCCACAAAAATGGTTGGCTACGATTTTGTAGCTCAAAACGGAAAATTCTTCAAAAGATTTGATGTTTTTGAGGATGCTGTAAAAAGTGGAGAAGTTCAAAAATATGTTGCCGATAAAAGAGGTACCTTTATGGGAAGTAATCCCAGTAGAAACAGTAGTGTGGGAACTGCTATAAAAAATAGAATGAAAGGTGAAGGCACTTATAAAATTGAAGGCAACCCACCGGTTGAATTGATTGAATACCCAAAAGGAAGTGGAAATTGGCATCCACTAGATACTTGTGATTTAAGCCACGAACCTGTAGATGCTGTGACTTGGTGGAATACGATAGGGTATAAATTTGGGCCAAGATCACCAAAAGTTAAGGAATTTATGACAAATCCAAACAATTATATTTTTGAACCATTATCCTCTAATAGAGGTAGAGGTTCAAGATCAAATGAAGAATATAGGCTACCTGAAAAAGTATAGTATGAAGTTTTTAGAGTATCATTTAGTTTCAAAAATTGAGGAAAAAATAAAACTTTCGGAAGAGTTTTTCTTTTCCAAAGATTTTGAAAAAGCAATAGAAGTTTACAAAGATGCCTTGAATTTAATACCAGAACCTAAGAATGCATGGAATGAATCGTGGGCT
>JAGQZA010000242.1 GCA_020435805.1 Flavobacteriaceae bacterium | reverse complement strand
AACAGGCAGTTGCCGAAGCTATTCTGGAAAAACATAATGCCGCCACGAACGAACGGAAGTTCAATGCCGTATTGGCCACGGCTTCTATCAACAATGCCATTGAGTACCATCGGCTTTTTGTATCGCTCCAGGCAAAAAAGAAAAAAGACCCCCTCTTTGTGCCTTTAAACATTGCCTGTGTCTTTTCACCCCCGGCAGAAGGCAACAAAGACATCCAACAAATTCAGGAAGATTTAATACAGGAGCGTGAGGATAACAAGCAAAACCCCGAAGAAAAGAAAAACGCGCTCATTGAGATTATTGCACACTATAACAAACAATTTGGTACCAATCATTCCATTGGCGAATTCGATTTGTATTATCAGGATGTGCAAAAGCGTATCAAGGACCAAAAGTACAGCAACAAAGACTATCCTCACGAAAACAAAATAGACGTGACCATTGTGGTAGATATGCTGTTAACAGGTTTTGATTCCAAATACCTCAATACCCTGTATGTAGATAAAAACTTAAAATACCACGGCTTAATACAAGCCTTTTCCCGTACCAACAGGGTGTTGAACGAAACCAAGCCCTATGGTAATATTCTGGACTTTCGCTCTCAGCAGGATGCCGTAAACAAAGCCATTGCCATATTCTCTGGGGAAGACAAGGAACGTGCTAAGGAAATCTGGATGGTGGACCCTGCTCCGGTAGTAATCGAAGAATATAAAAATGCGGTGGAAGCCCTTAACAAGTTTATGACCGAGCATCATCTGGCCAGCGAACCGGACGAAGTTTATAACCTAAAAGGAGATGCTGCCCGTATTAGCTTTATTAAAAACTTCAAGGAAGTACAAAAACTAAAAACCCAACTGGATCAATATACCGACCTAGACGATACACAAAAAGCGCAAATAGAAACCATTTTGCCACAAGCAGCCTTGCAGTCGTTTAGAAGCTCCTATCTGGAAACCGCCAAGCAACTGCGTAAAATACAGCAAAAGGAAGGCGATAATGCCCCGGACGATATCCAACAATTGGATTTTGAGTTTGTGCTATTTGCCTCTGCGGTGATAGATTATGATTACATCATGAACCTTATTGCTGACAGTACTCAAAAAAAGGCCTCCAGACAAAAAATGACCAAAAACCAAATCATGAGCCTTTTAACTTCCAACGCCAACCTCATGGACGAGCAGGAAGACCTAAAGGAATATATCGATGGGCTGGACTGGAACACGGGACAGGATGTGCAAACCCTAAGGGAAGGTTATGATGCTTTTAAAGAAGAAAAACACAACAAAGAGTTAGTACGTATTGCCAATGAGCAGGGGATTGCTTTGGAAAGCCTTAAAGAATTTATCAAGGGTATTATGAGCCGTATGATTTTTGACGGCGAAAAACTCACCGACTTGCTGGAACCCCTTCAACTAAGCTGGAAAGAACGCAGGTTAAAAGAACTGGCACTCATGGAACAACTGGTACCCGTATTACATAAACTGGCCGAAGGCCGGGAAATCTCTGGATTAGTGGCGTATGAGTGAAAAAATTAAATTAACACCAAAAAGACGCTTTCTTGAGTTTTCGAGTGAAGAAGGTTGGGTAGTAAAAGAAGTTGGCGAAATATTTGAAGTAACAAGAGGTTATGTATTATCAATGAGTTTGGTTAAAGAAAACCAAGATAAAAAATACAAATACCCTGTATTTTCCTCTCAGACAAAGAATAATGGTCTCGCAGGGTATTTCAATAAATACTTGTACGAAAATGCTATTACTTGGACTACAGATGGGGCAAATGCTGGAGATGTGAATTATCGTTCAGGAAAATTCTATTGTACAAATGTTTGTGGTGTATTAATAAATAATAAAGGTTTTGCAAATAATTGTATAGCAGAGTTGATTAATTCTGTTTCCAAACAGTATGTATCTTATGTTGGTAACCCAAAATTAATGAATGGGGTTATGAGTAAAATCAAAATTCCTTTACCAAACTTTAAAGAACAACAAAAAATAGCCTCCTGCCTTTCTTCGTTGGATACGTATATAACTGCGCAAACTCAAGAATTAGAAGCCTTACAAAGGCATAAAAAAGGCTTATTGCAAAACCTCTTTCCTCAAGAAGGGGAAA
>JAGQZA010000241.1 GCA_020435805.1 Flavobacteriaceae bacterium | reverse complement strand
AGTAATGCGAACCTAAGAAGTACAAAAAGTTTGATAGGGGAGTATGAGCAAGTTAGAAATGCTACTATTTCATTATTTGAAACTTTTTCTCAAGAAACATTACTACGCTATGGAAAGGCAAACGGTTCGCAGGTGTCAGTTAGAGCAATAGGAAGGATTATTCAAGGACATGAAATACACCATATCACTATTTTGAAAGAACGGTATCTTTAATCTTCTTCGTCTTTATAATCTCCATCATCTCCATCATCTCCATCTTCTTCATCGTTAAAATCGTCCTCTTCATCATAATCTCCATCTTCTTCTTCGTCTTCTGATGGGTTATTTTTATGCTTCTTTTCCTCGTCCTCTTCTTCGCCGGAAGCTTCAGTATCTTCGTCTAAGTCTAAATCTGGATCGATGGAATCTTTTTCTGGTAGTTCGCTAATCGGTTCGGTAAATTCATCTTCATTATAATCGTCCTCATCAAAATTTGCCATGGAAACTTCTAAGCGGGCACTAACTTTTACGAGATAGACCGTGTCATCGGTTTTTACCTCAACACAATCTACCCATTCATTTTTGGCATTTTTAAAGCTAATAATATGGTTGTCATCATATCCATCTGGGTATTTTTCTACCAAAAGGGATAGGATTTCGGGAGTTAATTTTTTATAGTCAACAATGATTCGCTTCATAGTTTTGGGGTGGTTGGAATGGTTTCAAATATAAAACAAGTTTTTATTTGGCAATACATTTTTCATAAAATTTGAAAGCTTTTTCAATTAGTTCATTAGAAACGATACAGTTGGTTTTGGGAGTTCCTATATCTTCCAAAAGTACAAATTGAATGATACCATGGGTATTTTTTTTATCGAAAATTAACAATTTAATAATCTCTTTAATATCTTTTGAATTGAAGTGGACTTTAGGAAATAAAGAGGTTATTTTTTCTGAAATATGGAGCAGTTTTGCCTTTGGAAAACCTAAAAGCTCTGAAGATATATATGTTTCCAACAGCAGGCCAATGGCTACAGCTTCCCCGTGTAAAAGAGTAGGCTTTTTTGAGTCTTCCAGACAAAACGATTCAATGGCATGCCCTAGTGTGTGCCCATAATTTAACATTTTCCGTAGTCCTTTTTCGGCGGGATCTTCGGTTACAATGCGATGTTTAATTTGAACAGAATCCCAAACAAGTTTTTCACATAACATAGGGTTTTCAATAGTAAAAATCCAAGATTCATTTAAATACAATTCTGAAGAAATAAGCCCATGTTTTATAATTTCCGCTATTCCCGAAATGATATGATTCTTGGGAAGAGTTGCCAGAAATGAGGTGTCAATAATAACCGCTATAGGCTCTTTAATAACCCCAATCTGGTTTTTCAGAACACCCAAATCAACGCCATTTTTTCCACCCACCGAAGCATCTACCATGGCCAATAGCGAAGTGGGAATGTTGACAAACGAAATTCCTCTTTGAAAGGTGCTCGCCACAAACCCTCCTAAATCGGTCACTACACCTCCTCCCAGATTTATAACCAAACTTTGCCTGTCGGCCCCAAGTTGTGATAATTGGTTCCAAACATAAAGACAGGTTTCAATAGTTTTGTATTGTTCGCCCGCTGGAATGGTAATAATTTTAGCGTTAGTAAGGATAATTTTTTTATAGAAAAAAGGGAGACAATGTTTTTCTGTATGGGGATCGACAATGATAAATAGTTTCGAAAAATTTGAGTTTTCAATAACGTCTGCCAAAAATTTCCAACTACCATCATTGCAAACAATAGTACTGGTTTTTGAAGCTATCTTTTTCATAGTAAAACAAATTGTCTTTTTGTGATTTCAAATCTAACTATATTTGTGTTTTAAATCCTATTATGACCACAAAACGTTTGTTTGATAATACCGAAATTGCATTTAAGCTCAAAACTGATGCACAATTAGAGCGCGCCTATTTTCTTTTTAAAATGATAGCCAATGAACCATTAGTGAAGATTGGTACTGCCGTAACAAAGTTTGCGCTTAATGTCCATTTGCCGGTAGAGGGGCTTATTCGATCTACGGTTTTTGATCATTTTTGCGGCGGAGTGAATGAAAAAGATTGCTTACCGGTAGTCGATAATTTAATGGAT
>JAGQZA010000240.1 GCA_020435805.1 Flavobacteriaceae bacterium | reverse complement strand
GCTATGTGGAAGCTATGACTGTCTGTAATGTGATGGAAGATAAGTTCCTTGGTATCGAACGCCTCTTCTTCAACAACATCTTTTTTTTCTTCACTTTTAGTGGCAGTAGCGACAAGGGTTGAGAGTAAAAAAAATACTCCTAAAAGGAGGTTTCTTCTCATGCTAAATCTCGGTGTTTTCAATGTAGTACTTTTGCGTTCCTGAAATTCGGTGCAAATGTACTAATAGTAAATGAATTGACAAACCAAAATTTACTTTGTTTTTGGAGCCTGAAAAAATTTGTTCAAACTGAAAATTTCGAACGCTAAAAAAGCAAAATACGGAGCAAAAAAGTTGATGGTTTCTACTTTTACATGATTGGATTTCCCCAAAAATAAGGGGAGTAGAAAAACAAGTGCCAACCCCATTTTTATAAGGGTTAAAACCAAAAAAGTTTGATAGGTTTTTTCAGAAGCACTTTCAAATTGTCTTTTCACAAAAAAATACACTACAAATCCAAGTACAGAATTGAACAAATATACGCTCCAAAGTGGAAGGTATAGTTCCATCTCTGAAGCAACAGTATAGAAAATATAGAAATGTACCCCAAACAGCAAGAAGGTAAAAACCAACCATTTCAATAAGAAGCTCTGTAACTCTTTATTCATCTTTTTTGTTTTCAGAATTATTTGATGCCTGTCGAATTGCATAATACGTAGCCATTGCTACAGAAAGCAAACTACAAACAAGTGTAAATACAGAATAGTTATTCGGAAATTTTTTATCTAAAACAACCCCGCCATAACACCCTATGGCAATAACAGCAATCATTTGAAATGCAATGCCAGAGTACCTTGCGTATGCATTAATTTTGCTGTTCTGCTTTGGCTTTTTGGGATCTTTGAGAGCGGTCAAAAAAATGATTTTTGGACTTTAAACTTTCGGGAGTCGAAATTTCTTCAATAGGTGCTTTTGCTTTAGGCGTTCCGTGCATCGTACACGTTGCATTAAAGGTAGCTCCGGGTTCTACAGAGAGTTTTCCAACGATAACTTCACCTTCAATATGAGCAGTAGCTTTTAGGGTAAGGGTTCCAGAGACATTTAAATTTCCTTCAAAACGCCCTTCAATATCAGCTTCTTCGCAAACAAGTTTTCCTTTAATGCTCCCCGTTTTTCCTAAAACCACTTTAGAGGGCTTACTTATATTTCCTTCAATGCTTCCGTCTATTCTAAAAAATCCATTAGAGACAACATCGCCTTTAAGT
Source organism: Flavobacteriaceae bacterium (assembly GCA_020435805.1). Taxonomy (GTDB): domain Bacteria; phylum Bacteroidota; class Bacteroidia; order Flavobacteriales; family Flavobacteriaceae; genus Halomarinibacterium. The sequence goes on along the minus strand of JAGQZA010000240.1, from coordinate 896 downwards.
TGGGTTCCTTCATTAATTCTGTTTTGACTATTTGTTGGTTCCATACTGTCTTTGTTTTTTTTGTCTGAAAACATAGGTTGTTACTTTTGGGGATTATTGTTTTCTTCAGCTTCTTTTTCTGAATTTAAGTAATCATTCAGGTTTTTATGGATTTGAATAATCTTGTAATTTTCGGAAGCTATTTCAAAAAATGGGGCTTTGATTTTGTATTTTTTATTTTCTTTCAATACCTCTGCAAAACCTCTTCCTCCTAATTTTGTATTGAGCCCATGAATGATGACAAAATAGGTAGATGGGGTGTAGTAATCCAGCGAAACACTCATGGTTGTTTCGTAATGATACTCTTTAATGGCCTCGTTTAATTTTGTTTCTAATTTCTTGGCGTTTTCCAAATCAGTAGAAGCAAATGAATAAACAATCTTCCAAGAGCTTGCATCCTTTTCAGAAACAAAGGTTTTTACGGCTAGTTTTGGCAAAACTTTACTGTAAATTTCTTGAGCATCTTTTCCCTCTTGCGATAGTGGATAATTAAGCGCCACAAAGTTCACCGCCTTTTTGTAAGCTTCAAACCCATCTCTTCTTCCTAATGCAGTGGCTTTCAACATTTCAAGTTTGGGGACAATATCGTTTCCGTTGTAAATGGTAAGATAATCATCGCAAGTAGCAATAACTTCATCGTACTTGGAGGCTTCAAATTCTGCATAAAGTGCTTTATACTTAAATTCGGGACTAGACTCATCGGTTGCCAATTGCGAATTGGGGTTTCTTAAAATTTCGGCATAGCGCGAGTTAGGGTGGTTATTTAAAATATCGTTTTTCCACTTTTCTGCTTCGGAAGTATTCTCCAGTAAATCGTAAATTTTGTACAAATTGTATTTTGAAGGCAGTACCAGACG
>JAGQZA010000023.1 GCA_020435805.1 Flavobacteriaceae bacterium | reverse complement strand
TATTTTTGGTAGCTTTATAAATATCTGAAAGCAATTTATAATTGTATTGTGTAAGATTTTTGTAATCTTTTTTTAAAGAAATAGGGAGCGATTTATGCACCAACGGAATGGCATTTTTCCAATCCTTTTCTGCCATATAGACTTCACCAATTTGGGTATAATTTTCTGCAACACCTATAGAATCGTAACGCCGCAATCGATCTTCAAGAGCCATAGTAAAATACGCCCTAGACTTGTTAAATTGTTTTTGCAAGCCATATACTCCTGCTATATTACTGAGGCTGTAGGGTATTCCAACACTATCATTAAGTTTCTTCTTTAATTGCAGCCCTTTGTTAAAATAGAATAAAGCACTATCTAACTCATGTGTAATTTCTTTTAAAACACCATAGTTATTATAGATATCCTTCAAGCTATTTTCGAGCCCATTTCTTTCGGCTAGATTTTTCCCTTTTTGCATATAATATAAAGCTTTGGGCATATCTCTATACTTCATCCCATAGCCCAATTCTCCATAATGGTAGGAAACTTGCTCAAGATTATTGATTTCTTCAAAAACACGAATTGCATCCAGCTTGTATTGTGTGCTCTCTTCATATTTTCCCTGATAACCATAAATTAAGCCCAGCTTTGCATATGCTCCGGCAACCCCTTCCCGATATTCCATATTTTGAGCCAATACCAAGTTTGTTTTAAAAATATTAATTAGAGAATCTTGCGGAATATTAATCCCTTGGGTATATAAATTATTAATGGAATCGATTTGCTTTTTTGTTTGAGAAAAAATTGCAGTATTTACTAAAAAAACTACGGAAAAGAAAACTGAGGTTTTAAACACGGAGCACTTATTTTTTTAATAAAAATAATCAAATATTTATTTCGGGCTGAATCACCAATGATTCATCCAAATTGTATTTTAAAAAATGGTATTTATCCAAATGTAATTTGCGAGTCATTATTTGCGTCTTTTGAATAGCAAGCTCTTTTTTTAAATCTTGCTGAATATTTTGACTTTCCATTATATAGTGGCGGTTGCTTTTATGAAAAAATCCCAAAAGCACTAAGCAAGAAAAGAAAGTAAAAGCCAAAATATAGCTCATGATGGTGGGTTAATTTTACAGTCTTGTAAAAATATTAACTACTTGGCATTTTTAATATAGGGCAATTGGCGTATAATTTTTGGATTTGAATGTAAAATCTATTTCGGAAAATTAATTATAATCGTTGTTCCTTCTCCAGGGGTAGAATTAATAGTGGCCTCACCTCCCAAATCCCTAGCACGCTTTTTAATGTTATTGATCCCGTTCCCCATGTCAACTTTTGTAAAATCAAAGCCTTTGCCATTGTCCAGAATGGTAACAACATACGCATCACTATTCTCGCCAAAAACCACCTTAATCTCGGTTGCTACAGCATATTTAAGCGCATTATTAACCCCTTCTTGGATAATTCTATATACATTCATCCCTGTAATAGAAGGCAACACTACTTCTTTAGAAATAGTCTCCGAAGCTTGAAAAGAAAATGAAATTTCATTAGATGCAGCCCTTGCTTTTTCAATAAAATTGGAAATGCGAGCCTGCAAATCTTCTATCGAAATTTGCTCTTTGTTCATGGCCCAAATGGTATCCCGAAGCTCATAAATAGTTTGGGTGGTAAAGGCACTAATATTGGTTAATTTTTCAGAAACCTTGCTATTATTTTCCTGTAACCCATATTTTAAATTATCTATAGAAGAGGTCACAAAAGTGAGTTGAGCGCCAATGTTATCGTGCAAATCGCGAGAAATTCGCAATCGTTGTTCTTGTAGTTTATTTTGGGTTTCAATTTTGGCAAGAGCGGTTTTAAGCACTGCCTCACGGGTAAGTTGCCGATTTTTAATTTTTTGTTGGTTGTAAAATAAATATCCTATAAAACCTAAAATAATAGCCAGTACCAGACTACCGTACATCATAAGGTTTTTCCGTTCTACTTCAAGTTGGGCTTCGGCAAGAGTAGCACGGGTTTCGGCAAGATCACGTTCTTTTTTTTCGGTTTCATACTTGGTTTCCATTTCGGCCACTTTGGCGGCCCTTTCGTCATTAAAAACCGAATCCCTTAGCTTGTAAAACGCTTCTTGTTTTTCCAAGGCATTTTTATAATCTCCTATTTTTTTATAAAACCATGCTTCTTGTTGTACTACATCTCTAATTTTTTCTATACTTCCACTTTCTTGCGCATAATGATTGGCTAAAATAAAATGTTCTTTTGCCTCTGCGGCATTACCTTGTTGGTAAGCAATTGTGGCAAGGTTGGTATAATTAGTGGCAAGATTGTAGATTCGGTTATTTATTTTATTCATTACCAAAGCACGATTCACAAATTTTTTAGCTTCAGTGTATTTTTTTGATTTTAAAAGTGTATTTCCAATGTTATTAAAAATAAACGAAAATTGAAGTGAGTCTTCCACTTTGCTAAGCAATGCTACATTATTGTAATGGTAATACAAAGCACTATCTGCTTTGCCCCAATCGTCAAAATTGATAGCGGTAGCATTGTTGGCAAAAAGGAGGTATTTATACTCTTTATTTTTAGCCTTATCCATTATTTTATAGGCTTTTTTACCATAGGAAACCCCTTTTTCATAATCTTCAAAATCGTGATATAAAATAGATATATCCGACGTATGAAGGGAAATTAACGCAGTATCCTTCAACTTCTCTGCAATGTGTAAGGCATTCTGGATAAAATGCAATCCTTCTTCATACTTTCCGGCTCTTAATTCTTGACGATATAATTGGTGGTAAACATACCTAAGTCGTTCCAGCGAATCTAACTCTGTTAAAAGTGGTATCGCTTTTTTGGAATAGTACGTAGTGCTATCTGTAATTTTTAAATCATTATTCTTATAAAATCGGTAATACCAATAATTGGCTGTATCTGCTTTGGTCTTAATGAGTTTTTTGGATTGCTGAAAATAAAACTCTACAGAATCCTTACTATTGAAGGCTTTTAAAAGCAGGGTGTCTAAATTATTTTGGGATTGCGAAGACGAAACAAAAGAGAAAAAGAAACTAAAACCTATTAACAAAAAAAACTTCATACCTAAAATTTGTGGATTAAAACTACAAAAAAACACAGCGATTGCTGTGTTTTTTTGATAGAATTCCAACACATCTTATTGATAACTCCTTACAAGCTGGCCCTTACTCCACTCCCCTATTTTTTTATTATAATTACTGTCGTGAAAATACCCTTTTCCTTCCTGAAGCCCATTTACCCATTCGCCTCCATAGTAGGATTTATCTTTGAAGAAGAATCTTCCTTGCCCGTGATATTGATTATTACTGTTAAACATTCCTTCATACTTATCGCCCGATGCAAAGTTGTAAGTACCCATATACATTTTTCCGTTTCTGAAAAACCCGGTAAACACATCTCCATTACTCCATTTATAACGACCGTACGTATTTTGACAGTCTCCGGCAATACATCCTGTGGCAATTTTATTGTCGTAAAAAGTGTAGGGTGTATCCATTAAGTAATTTTTAAAAATACCATACTCCCATTTTTCATTTTCGAGATCATGGGTATAGGCTACCCCATTCAACATTCCATTTTTATATTCTCCTGTCATATTTTTTTTAGTACCCAGGTAACAGCCATAACCGTGTAAGTCATCATTTTCCCAAAACCCCATGTAGTCACCGGAACCTGTCCATCTAAAAAAGCCATACCCATGACGTTTGCCGTTTTTCCAAAAACCTTCATAATAACCATAACTAAAATTTTTCTTTCCCCAACCATTTACACAATCCCCACTCACACAATCATTAGTTGTCGTGGGCGTACCGGGTGTAGGTACAGAAGGATTCGAGGGTGTTAAGGGATTGGAAGGAGTTGATGGGGTTGCAATAGTTGATTTTCCGGAGGTTGTACCATCATGATAGGTTAAAATACGTGTAGAAGTGACATATCCATTATTAACCCACTCATACCAATTCCCCTTTTTATCATAATTTAAAGTGGTGGTAGAGGAGGAGTATAAGTTTACCCCATTCAAGTAATAATCTGTATAACTTGAGGTTTTTCCATCTGTTAAAGACCTACCATTTTTAGTAATCACAAGGTAATTACCCGAATTCGCATAGACATAATCATTGATATAGGTCATTTTACCTTCCGAAAAGATTTCCTCTTTTACAATTCTGTCTTTAGAATCGTAGTATTTTTTATGAGTTACTTGTCCACTTAAGTTTTGCGATTCAACCCACAAGCCTTTATTGTTGTAAAAATATTTTGTTCCATTTCTACCATCACCGGATTGCCATTGGGTAATTCTTTTTTGAGAATCGCAAGTATAGATTTCGGCAGTTTCTCCCTTCCCTTCTTTTAAAATTGTTTTTACCAATTTACCGGAGCTGTCATATATGTATTCCAAGTCTCCCAATAAATCACTTCTGTCGAAGATTAGATTTCCTTTATTGTCAAAAATATATTCAAAAGACCAGGTTCCTGTTGTTTTATCAGATTTAATGTCTCCTTTTAAGTTAAAATGCTCTTTAGTATGTTGAATAGGAATAGGATTAGCCGGTGCATTTATTTTATCTACTTTGTATTGTGCAGACAAACTTTGAATACAAAGTAAAATTAAAGCGCTGAACAAAAATTGTTTTACTTTCATAGTATTGGTTTTTAGGTGTAATTCAAAAATGCAAAAAGTATTGAATAAAAAAAATACGGCAGTTGCCGTATCTTTTTCATTTTAAAATAATTACATCGATTTTGTGAGAGTACCATTGGACCACTCTCCTATTTTTTGTATTAAATCTTTATCGTGGTAATACCCTCTTCCATGGTACTTACCATTACTCCATTGTCCCCCGTAGTATGCATCATCTGAAAAGAAGAAGCGACCCATTCCATGAAATTGATTATCACTGTTAAACATTCCGGAGTATTTATCCCCACTGGCAAAACTATAGGTACCCATTACCATTTTACCATTTTTAAAGAACCCGGTAAAGACATCGCCATTACTCCATTTAAACTGTCCATATTTATCTTGGCAATCCCCGGCGGTACAGCCTGTATCATTCCCCGTAGAATAAAAATCGTAATGTACAGAGATGTTTCCGTTTACAAAAATTCCTTGATCCCATTTGTCGCCGGTAACCGTAACTCCAAGGCCATTCAATTGCCCGTTACTGTAATTACCAATAATGTTGTCGTTGTTATCGGCTATGTAAACCCCATATCCATTCATATTATCATTGCTCCAGCTTCCAATGTACTTCCCTATACCATCCCATTTATACAGGCCATATCCTTCTTTTTTTCCATTTTTCCAAAAGCCGTCATAATAACCATTGTTATATTCATATTTTCCCCATCCATTTTGGCAATCTCCATCTACACACCCAGAAGTAGCATTATTTGTTGGTACAGCATTAGACGATGCCGTTTTCACAGGTTTAAAAATATATGCTGCCACGGTATAATATCCCTGCAAAATATATTTTTCTACCCCATTAACTTTTACCACTAAGTCATCGCCTCTTTTTTCGGTAGTGGCATAGGTGTAATCCATAGAAGCACCCTTTTCTACCACATGATACCCATTTTCATTGGTTTTACACCAATAGGTATTGTTTGCAGAATACTCCAGTTTTTGTGCACTTTTTGAACCCCAATTAGAAAAATTTCGGATTTCAGGAAGGTAATAGGTAGCATTTTTTTCAGCGATGTAATACACGTAGCTCCCGTTAATATTTACAAAAGGGCCCGAAATATATTCGTCATCGGCATAAAACACAAAAGAATAGGGATTGGTTACATAAAAATCCCGGCTAACATTGCTCGCCAAGGTTGAAACATTCCCAGACGCTCCACTATAGGCGTTTTTAAAATCGGCTAACAAATAGACTTTTCTTGAAGTTTTATCCAAAACCGAAAGCGTATCTGTATTTAGATACTTAAGATCCTTAATATTAGTAAGTACTTTACCATTGTCTCTAATGGTATAGTCGTACTCACCGCTTTTTGTCCAAGAAAGCCCCGAAGTGCTATTGTTTGCTCCCTGTGGAACGGGCACTTGCGCATTAAGTGTCGAGGAAATACAAACAAAAAAACTAAAAAATAAGGTTAAAAATTTCATTGTTGAAAAGGTTTTTAAGTGTTTATACAAAGTACAAAAAAAAAATCAAAATAGAGAATAGGGCATTTGCCGTAAATTATAGCAGTAACTATTCTGAAAATTCCTGAAATCGTTTCTTCGCCTCCTGAAAATCCTTTTCGTCCTTTGTAATATTTCGCAATAGTTTATCAAGATTTGTGGCATCTCTATGTATCCCTACTATAGCAAGATCTACCACCAACCTGAAGATGATTAATAGAATGGCTGCTGCAAATCCTTCCGAAAAAATAATGAAAAAGAAACCCGCCAAAATTACCACAACCTGCTGTATAATAATACGCACATAGGGTCTAAAAAATAAACCACTGGGGGAATATTCCTTATACTGATTGTTTTGCCAAAAACTAGTGTAAAAATACTTCAAATTTGAAACAAAAAACGAAGCAATTAAAATAGGCATTCCCTCTAAGTGTATTACCGTACCATAGTTTTCAATAATATGAAAAGGCTCTTTAATTTGTGGAAGTGAGGACTGAAAAAAAGCAAAAACAAAAATAGATTGAATCCCTACAAACATACCGTAGTGCACCAAGAAAAACAATACAATTCCTATACTGCTTTTGGGCATTTTATGCGTATTGGGGCTTTCCTTTCCGTAGGTATTAACCATCCATAATTTGATACAATGAAATAGCCCAATAATAATGGTCTCCAAAAAATAGGCAAATACAATACTTAATGGGTCTGCCGCCCCAAAAAGCAACAGTACTAGTGCTAACAAGGCATTTCCCCAAACCAAATAGTTGTATTTATTGGGTAAAAAAAGTGTTTTCATAGATTAAAAATAGTGTAAAAACCCCATTGTAAACAATGAGGTTTTTTTGATTATTTGTTCAACCTCCTCTGTTGAACAAATCAAACAAACTTGGTTAGCAAGTTATTTTTTAAGATCGTAGGCATAGATTAAATCGTCTTTGGCTTTATAATACAAAATACCACCAAAGTCATCTACTTCGTATTCAGGTTTTTTATCCTTTAAAATAATTTCCTTTTCTGTTTTACCTGTGTCTTTATTTACTTTAACCAAGCCTACGCCATCGTCTAATTTGGTTAAAATAAATTGTGCATTTTGGGTAGCCGCAGTAGCTTTAAAACGTTGCGACATAAATTCGAAGGACGCAGAACCAATGGCGGAAAACATTTTGGACTGACGGTCATATTCCTTTCCGTAGGAGTTATAATCTCCCAGCGAATTACGATTTGCCCCAGCAGCTGCAGCAGCTGAAACAGCCATGGCCGTGGAAGCTACTGCAATGACACCCCCCACAATTTTGGCAAACGTACTTTTAGAAGGGGATTTAAAATATTGGTGATAGGTCTCACTTCCATTAAAATCTAAAACAGTCATGTTCTGGTCTGAGCCCAAAAAAATCCCGCCATTTCTCATTTCTATTGTGTTAGGCATCTCTTTCTCGTCAAAATTTGTTTTTGCAAAATTTGAAACATCGCCGGTAGTAGGGTCAACCGCCATAATTTCATCATCGGCAGAAATTAAATAACGATTGTTGTTTTTATCGAAGGTAGAAGAAACCGATGTCGCTCTTTTGTATTTTAATGGTTTTGTCCAAACTTGGTCTCCTGTTTCAAGATTTACAATATTGGCATCTTCCGAAGTAATATAAATTAAGCCCTGTGTAGTATGCGCCATGACCATAATATTTTCACCAGTTTTCAAGGGTTTTTTGAAAAGGGTTTTGCCATCAAAAGAAATTTTGTTGATTCCGCCTTGTTGTATTCCGAAGAGGATACCATCGTCCATAATATAAAAATGCTGTACATAGCCTTTGGTTTTAGGTGCTTTTTCCCATAAATCTTCTCCGGTTTGGGCACTTAAAAATCCTATTTCACTTTCGTCTTTGGCGGCCAAAATACTATTGCTGCCACCGCTACTTTTATTACTTACTACGGCCAATCCTTGCGGTAAAATTTCAAAATTTACTACTTGCCCTTTTACTTTGGCAGCGTCTTTCCAAAGTTCTGCCCCATTAGCACCAATTTTGTAAATTTCCATGCTGCTACCCGAAGTATTACTTTCAAAAGCATAGATTTCTTTTTCGGAAATATCCGACGTCATCCAATTCACATTTTTAATTTTGTTTTCCCAAAGGGTTTCGCCAGTAAGGGTTTTGGCGATAATCCCTTGGCTGGTAGGTATTAGCATTTGGTCTTTTAACAATAAAGGATCTCCGGTTACCAAGTAACTTTTCATGGTTGTTTTTCCGGGAGGAAATAGATAAAAAGAGTAATCTTCTTTGCCTGTTCCAAGATCATAAACAGCAACCTTAGGGGTATTATTTTCGGCCATACCGCCTGTTTTTTGAAGTCCGCTCACTATAAGTTTATTCTGCGGCATAGCGGTAGAGGAGGTAAAAATTTGTTTCCATTGGTTCCCTTCGGAACTAAATAAAACTTGTCCGGAAACAAAATCTATTACTGTTTTTTTGGAAGACATAAAGCCTCCTTGCGCTACCATAACATAGGGAGATGCGGGGATAAAGGTAAGCTCTTCCGGTTTTACACGACCGTAATCGGTAAATTTAAAAAGCAGTTCGTTACTTCCGGGTTTTATACCTACCAAGCCATCGTTACTGGCAACTACCAACGTTCCGGCTTCGGTAAGGTACATTTCATTAATTTTTCCACCTATATTATAACTCCAATCGGGTTGTTCAGCTTTTTGAGCTATCAACACCAAGGAAAATAGCAAGCTAAACAAGGTATTAAATAGTGTTTGGGTTTTCATAATTGTATAATTAATAAGTTGTTTCAAAATTGAAAAACATGCACTCACAGTACAATAAGGCAATTGACGTATAATTGATTGGGTAATGGGTAATGGGTAATGGGTAATGGGTAATGGGTAATGGGTAATGGGTAATGGAAATAAAATAAACTTTGAAACTTTGAACTAAAAAACCGGAAGCAAAATAGAATTTCACTCCCGGCTCCACGTAAAAACCTCAACACTTGAGATTTTTTTAAATGCAGAATATATTATTGGAAATTTGCATTGAAAGATCCTTCGGTAATTTGCTTAGTAGTATTATCATCTGGATTTTTTGCTGTAAAATTGAAAGTGCCTTTAATTTTAGTGTCCGTTTTTTCTGAAATTTTTATTTCTCCAACGACACCACTACTTTCAAAAGGGGCATTCCAAGATTGAGAATTTAATGGATTATTTATATCTGTTTCAATATAAGTGGCATAAGTAAAAACGCTTGCATCAGAGATTTCATAAGTACCTGTGCCTTCATAAGGACTTATAGTAAGTACAATTCCCAGACCATCAGAATTTGATCCTTGAATGCGAACGGTAGTAACCCCAGCTTGAGTTACTTCGGTTGCTACAGTTGCAATTTCTAAAGAAGTAAAAGTAGAGCCATTTATTTTAGCGGTTACTGTACCTTCGCCAGCTCCACCGCCATTACCGCCATCATCGTCTTTTTTACATGAAGCAAGGACTAAACCGGCAAAAAGAAATAAAGAAAGAATTTTAAAAGTTTTCATAATTGTTGAGTTTTGGATTTATTTGTTAAGCACAAAGTTGTTGTAAAACCAAAACTCAAACAATAGGGCAATTGTCGTATAATAAAAAAAGCGCCCAGTGGGCGCTTCTCTTATTTATTTTTTACTTTACAGGTGTTAATCCCCAAGGGTGCATAGAGCGGACAGAAACTAATAAAACTGGTCAATACAAAAACCCCTGCCAGAATGAGAAGGACTAAGCCCAACGTGCCGGAAATAACGCCTGCATAATACAAAATGCCAATAATGACGGCGATAATAATTCTGAGAAAACGATCGCCATTACCCATATTTTTTTTCATAGTAATTGATTTTAAGTTGATTAAATATAAATAAAACTTATTACATATAAAAATCTGTGAAATTACATTTATCACTAAAATGTAATATAAGGAAGTTGTTTTTGTACTTCTTCTATTTTTGAATGAAGCATCGCATTAAATTTTAAATATTCCTCACTCTCGGGATGAAAGGACTTATGAAGTAAGCTCTTTTGAATGGTATCTATCTTTTTTTGAAGGGCTTCCGTTTTAGCATCTATCCACACTGTTTTAAACTTTTCCCAAATATAATCGATAGCTGTTTCGTTGGGATGTAGCATATCTTTTGCATAAAATCGATAGTCGCGAAGTTCGTCCATAACAATTTCGAAGGATGGAAAATAATGGAGACTTCTCGACTGCGCTCGAAGTGACAAATCAAGTATCTTATGTATAGCAGAAATAAGATGCGCCTTACTTACCATATTTTCTACAAAACCGTCTTTGATATGGCGAACTGGAGATACGGTAAAAATAAAAGTGACGGTTGGGTTTACTTTCTGAATAGCGGAAAGTAACGATTCCAAACTTTTGGAAATAGTTTCGACAGAAAGCAATTCTTTTCGAAACTCCTGCTGCGGAATTTTATGGCAATTGGCCACCAACATATTTGTTTTTAGATGCCAATACACCCAGGCACTGCCCAACGTAATAACTATATGTGAAGCAGAAAATAAATGCTCCTTGAAAGTTTTTAACTGAAGATTCAACCCATTTAAAAAAGATGCTTTATCGAGTTCCGAAAGCGAAGAATGTACATCAAAACAATGCCATAAACCATTGTGCCGAAATACATCTTCTTCAGTAAAAAAGTCTTCATGTAAAGCTCTTAAAGCCAAGTTTTCCAAAGAAACGGGATTAAAAATAACCCCAAACGGATTTTGAACATTCTGAAACTTGAAATACGCTAACTTTCCCCCTATATTTTCAGTAAAGCAGGAACCCAGCAACACTACTTTTGACGTGTAATCAATTTGAGGCTTTGCGGGAGAAAGTGGTATTTGGATTTGAAGATTCATAAGTTAATAGGTTGTCACCTCGAGCGCAGTCGAGAGGTCATAAGCTTTGTTGTGAGGTAGGTCTCGACTCCGCTCGACCAGACAGATTTATTATTTTAGATATACTTCAGCAGCCTTCAAAGCCTCCGAAATCCCCTCAGGATACTTCCCTCCGGCCGTAGCAAAAAATGGTTGGCCACCGCCACCGCCTTGAATATATTTCCCTAACTCACGAACAATCTGTCCGGCATTCAGTCCTTTTTCGGCAGCCAATTCTTTTGAAATATAACATGTAAGTAAGGCTTTACCATCTGTTGCACTTCCGAAAAGTAAAAACAGATTTTCCACTTCGTTGCCCAATTCAAACGCCAAATCCTTTTGTCCGGCAGCATCCAAATCAATTTCAGTTGCTAAAAACTGAACACCGTTTACCTCTTTCAATTCAGCTTTTAAATCGCCTTTTAAATTCTTGGCTTTGTCTTTTAATAACTGCTGAATTTGCTTCTGTAGCTCACTATTTTCTTCCTGAAGCTTTTCAATAGAGCCTACAGGATCCGGAGTATTATTCAATAATTTTTGAACCTGCTTAAAAGATTCGGCACGTTCTTCAAAATATTGCTTTGCGGCATCGCCGGTTATCGCTTCAATACGTCTAATCCCAGAGGCAACAGCACTTTCCGAAGCAATGATAAAGTGCCACACATCGTTGGTGTTTTGTACATGGGTTCCACCACATAATTCCATCGACTTTCCAAATTTAATAGCACGTACCGTATCGCCGTATTTTTCACCAAAAAGTGCCATAGCACCTTCATCAATGGCTTGCTGGTAGGGGACATTGCGGCGTTCTTCCAAAGCAATTCCTTCGCGAATACGCGCATTTACAAAATCTTCTACCTTTTGCAATTCTTCATCGGTTACTTTACTGAAATGTGAAAAATCGAAACGCAGATTTCGGCTATGGACCATAGAACCTTTTTGGGCCACATGGGTCCCTAAAATATTACGCAATGCCTGGTGCAGCAAGTGGGTTGCGGTATGGTTTGAAGCTGTACGGCTACGTTGCTTGGCATCTACCACCGCTTTAAAACTTTCTTGCGGATGACGTGGCAAATTTTTTGCGTAATGCACAATAAGATTGTTTTCCTTTTTGGTGTCGATAATATACACAACTTCCCCGTTTTGTGCTTCCAAATAGCCTTTATCCCCTACTTGTCCCCCTCCTTCGGGATAAAAAGGCGTTAAATTGAAGACCAGTTGGTACAACTCCCCTTCTTTTTTGCTTTCCACTTTGCGGTAACGGGTAATTTTTATTTGTGTTTCCAGCAAGTCGTAGCCTACAAATTCTTCTTCCGTATCATTAAGTAATAGTACCCAATCGCCTGTTTCTACTTTGGTGGCTTCGCGCGAGCGATCTTTTTGCTCCTGAAGAGCTTTTTCAAAGCCTTTTTCATCCAGTTCCAATCCCCGTTCCCGTAAAATAAGTGCCGTTAAATCTATGGGAAACCCGAAGGTATCATACAGTTCAAAAGCTTTGGAACCGGAAATAGTTTTATTTTTTGAAGCTCCAATCACATTTTCAAGCAACACCAATCCTTGATCCAGCGTTCGTAAAAACGAAGCTTCTTCTTCTCGAATAACATTGGTTATTAAATTCTTTTCGCGTTCTAACTCCGGAAATGCTTTCCCCATCATTTTCACTAAGGTGGGAACCAACTTATAAATGAAAGGCTCTTTGGTATTCAAAAAGGTAAATCCGTAACGAATAGCACGACGTAAAATCCTTCGTATTACATACCCTGCGCCACTGTTGCCGGGTAATTGACCATCGGCAATAGAAAAGGCTACCGCCCGAATATGATCTGAAATTACACGAATGGCCACATCCTTCTTTTCCTCTTTTCCGTAGAAACTGTTTGTTACAGCTTCAATCTCACGAATAAGGGGTGTGAAGACATCGGTATCGTAGTTACTCTGTTTATTTTGCAAGACCATGCACAAGCGTTCAAAACCCATTCCGGTATCTACGTGTTGCGCCGGGAGTTTTTCTAAGGAACCATTAGCTTTTCGATTGAATTGCATAAAAACCAAGTTCCAAATTTCCACTACTTGGGGATGGTCTTTGTTGACTAATTCTGCTCCGGGAATTTTTGCTTTTTCTTCGGCGGAACGAATATCTACATGGATTTCGCTACAAGGACCACACGGACCTTGATCGCCCATTTCCCAGAAATTATCTTTTTTGTTTCCGTTTAAGATTCGGTCTTCATAAACATATTGGCGCCACAACTCATAGGCTTCGGTATCCCTTTTGAGCCCTTCACTTTCATCTCCTTCAAAAATGGTGACGTATAAAATATCCTTATCAATTTTATACACTTCGGTTAACAACTCCCACGCCCAGGCAATGGCTTCCTTTTTGAAATAATCCCCAAAACTCCAGTTTCCCAGCATTTCAAACATGGTGTGGTGATAGGTATCCATCCCCACTTCTTCCAGATCGTTATGCTTACCGCTTACACGCAAACATTTTTGAGTATCGGCAATGCGGTTGCTTTTAGGTTTTCCGTTGCCTAAAAAATATTCTTTAAAAGGCGCCATCCCACTATTGATAAACATGAGTGTGGGATCATTTTTAACTACCATGGGTGCCGAGGGCACAATGAGGTGTGTTTTCTCTTTAAAAAAATCTAAAAACTGTTGACGGATCTCTGCCGAAGTCATAAAAAAATATTAAATATGGTACAGCGATTTACAGAAAAACCACACAATTTCTATCTTTGTTACACGTTACAAAGAAGGCTTTTGCCATAAATCACTGCAAAAATAGGACTTTTTAATATATGTCTAAGGTAAAATATTACTACGATAGTGAAACCCTTTCCTACCGCAAAATAGAGCGAAAAAGAGGGCGGCGTTTGGGTATTTTCCTTTTGTATCTTTTGGCCTCCTTATTGAGTGGATTTTTATTGTTATTACTCTACATAAACCTTCCCAACATAGAAACCCCCAAAGAACGTGAGCTTCGAAGAGAACTAACGCAAATGGAGTTGCAGTTTGAGCTTCTGAATAAAAAAATGAATGAAGCAGAAACCGTTTTGGAAGAGATTGCCAATAGGGATAATACCATTTATAGGGTATATTTTGAAGCCAATCCCATTCCCGATGAACAACGAAAAGCAGGTTTTGGAGGGGTAAACCGATACAAAGATTTAGAAGGTTTTGATAATTCAAAACTCATTATCAATACCAGTAAACGATTGGATATTTTAACAAAGCAAATTGTTATTCAGTCAAAATCGTTAGACGAAATTGCCATTCTTGCTACTGAAAAGCAAAAATTGTTAGAAGCTATCCCCGCCATTCAGCCTGTAAATAATGAAGATTTAACCCGTATGGCCTCCGGATTTGGGTATCGAACCGACCCGTTTACCAAAGAACGTAAGTTTCATTGGGGGATGGATTTTACAGCTCCCAGAGGAACTCCCGTATATGCCTCCGGGAATGGGGTGGTACGAAGAGCAGACAATACGGCTACGGGTTATGGCAACCACATTGTTATTGAGCACGGATTTGGCTATGAAAGTCTCTATGGACACTTGTTTAAGTACAATGTTAGGGTAGGTCAAAAAGTAAGGCGTGGGGATTTGATAGGTTTTGTAGGTAGTACCGGACGCAGTGAAGCACCTCATTTACACTACGAGATTTTTAAAGATGGAGAACGCATCAATCCTATTAATTTTTACTACGGAAACCTAACCCCTGAAGAGTTTGCCATGATACTTGCAAAATCTCAGCTGGAAAACCAATCGCTCGATTAATGCACGTAGAACTACCTGAAAAACTGTACTACACCATTGGCGAAGTTGCCAAGGCATTTGATGTGAACACCTCATTGATACGCTTTTGGGAAAAGGAATTTGATATCCTTCAGCCTAAAAAAAATGCCAAAGGCAATCGGAAATTTACTCCGCAGGATATCAAAAATCTGGAATTTATTTATCATTTGGTCAAGGAACGAGGGTTTACACTGGAAGGCGCGAAAATTCATTTAAAAGAGAACAAGCATAAAACACTGGATAAGTTTGAGATTATCCGGAAACTGGAAGGGGTAAAAGCAGAACTTTTGAAGATTAAAGAGAATCTTTAAATGAGTTTTAAATGCTTGCTACTAATAATCATTTTGTTTTATTAGCTTAATGCATAATTTAAAAATACTCAAGAAAATACATTCCGTGTTACGAAGTAATTATCCCTATCTCTTGTTGTAGAGCTTTTTTTCTAATTTATACCACCAATAATCTTCGCTTATTTTGCCTCTATAATATTCAAATAGTGGCCTCATGTAGTCAAAATCAAAATCTGCATCAATTTTTCTATTTAATGTATAGCAGTGCATAGGTTTGTACTTATCGGTTGCATAGCTTTTCAAGCTATTATTTTCTAAGTGATTATAATAAATGAATGAATTTCTGTCTATTCCTTCAATCTTTTTAATTTTCTGAAGATCATAGTCATAAACATTGTATTTATCTGCATAAATATTATAACAAACTCGTTGCAATGTTGTAGGCTCTACCTCTTTTAACAACTGCCCATCCCAATAAACTGCTTTTTCGGTTATTGCGATTTTAGATTTCCAAAGGTTTAACTCTTTGGTATTATCCATTTCTGTTGAATCTTTGTAAGCATCTTGCTTATATTCATCGTTGGAATAAAGATGTAAACTTGTTTCATTAATCACTTTGCCGCCGGGGCCATAATAAAACTTGTTTTTGTCCTTGGCAAAATTTAACCCTAAAGGTTCAAAAGATGTAAAATCAACACGCCCCTTTATTTTTGTAAAGAACATTTTAACGGAGGCTCCTTTTATGATATGGGAAAAACCAAATAATTCATTTTCGTTTCTGAAGAATGTTTGACTAAGCCATTCGGAATTATCTGGATTTATAAAGACAGGACTTCCATTTCTTGTACCTATTTTTAAATTAAGTGGCTTACCAGTTCTGTCTTTATAATAATTGTCTGTTAGCTCATTGTTAACAACCGTCATTTTTTCAATAATCTCTGCATTTATTCCAAATGTAGGGAGCCCCTCCGGGAATGCTGTTAATGGTAGTATCATTTTCAAAAAAATTTATTATATCCCTAAACAAGGAAACAAAAATTGCATTGACACACAAGTCCTTTGGTTTAAAGGTTGGTTTATTTTCTATTAAATATCTTCTCCAAATTTTCGCAAAAAATTAAAGATAATTTATCACTCTGCTTCTACAGGCTTGTTGGTAGAAGTAACACAATCTATTTTCCATTCATCTCCATACTTTTTGTATATGGCAGTCCATGCAAAATGGGTATCTCCTTCAACTGTTTCGTTTGCCTCGTTCTTATATTTAACACTTACTATTTTATCTACAATTGTGTATGCAAGGGTTCCGTCTTCCGAAAAATTGATTATAGGCTCAGTGACATCATCCCATTTTATAAATTCTACCGAAGAAAAATAGCTATGGTACCTTGATATGGTTTCACTTTTTTTTGGTTGCGAAATAATCCCTCTATTTACTGAAACAAAATTGTCAGAAAGTTGATTTGCAAAAGAAATTGAATCTTTATTAAAGTGATAATCTCTTTGCAGGTGGTGCAACTTTAAAATTTCTTTTGTTTCCTTTTCTATGTCAAATTGATTCTGTTCTATACAAGATGTTAGGACAATTGTCAGTAACAAAATGTGAATACTGGATTTCATATTGTTTGCTTTGCTTATATCTAAATATCTCAAATATAAGTAGTCTGTAAGCCTTTGCAAAACTTTTCAACTGTACACCAAACTGAAAATCCTCACGGATTTTCAGAAATAAATGAGTAGAAGCAACTACTAACTCACTGTATTATCTATGGTTTTTATTTAATGGGTAAATAAATTTCGGTCTTTAATTTGGATTCCTCGGTTCTATTCGGGTTGTTCTTATATTTTTCTCTAACGGGCTCATCTCTTAATTCATATTCACTATTAAGTAGCCATTCGTTAAAAATGTAATCATAAACATTAGATAGATTCTTATAGCTTCCTGTGTATAGAAACATTGCAAACTTTCCACCCTTAAGCCTTTTTATTCCAACATTACCTTTTGGCTTGGCTTTTTTATGAATTACAAGACAAGCGTCATAACGTATTTTATCAGCATCAGTCATATTTGGATCGTCAAAAGAAATACCTATATGCTCAATTCCAGCTGTAAATAGTTTTTGGCTTTTTACTATTGACCAAAGTTTTTCCCAAGCACTTGAGAAATCAAGGTATTGATAGCTTCCTTGAAGTTTTAGATAGATAGCCTGTTTGTCATCAAGGTTTAAAATTTTTGCTTTTTTAATATCTAATTTAACATCCATATTTCTTGAATTTTTTTCTAAAGTTCTTTTTCCGTTTCGATATTCTGTTGGAGAAATATTAAAGTGACTTCTAAACTGTTTAGATAAAGATGAAGGTGTCTCATAACCAACACTGTAAGCAATTTGCTCAATAGTGTCGTTAGAATATTGAATTAATTGAGCTGCTTTCTCCAAGCGTATCCTTATAATGTATGCACCGATGGGTTCTTTTAATAAGGCTTTCATTATATTATGAAAATGGAAAGTTGAGAAATGCGACAATTTTGATAGCTGGCTCAAGGTTAATTTACTATCCAAATTTTCGTTTATGAATTCGGTAACAATATTTAGTCTTTCTTTATAAAATTCTTTATTGGACAGTGTTCTGTTCATCTTTGGCTACTTTTCAATAGCAAAAGTAGAATTATAAGAAAAATATTGCTTTTCCAATCTTGCGAAGTTTAGGTTAAATTATAGGCAATGGATTAGACCATAATTTCGAGGTTTTGATAGCGGCCTCAGCAGCTTCGGCGCAGGCGAAAAGTCTTAATGTGGAGCCACATCGAAAAATAGGCAGCTGTTTAAAATTTAAAAAGTAGTGAAATTATTCATTCCCTATAGGTGAATTATAGCTGTTATTGTAATACATTATTTTTTATTATTCAGTGGAAATGTAATTCCCACTGAAAATGCTCCAGCATACTGTTTAACAGATGGTTGAAAATAGTAAGTCAGCCCTAAATCAACATTATTATTTTTTCCTAATTCCAACCCCAAAGAAAATGGAATATGGGAGATGATCCCACTTTTATCAACATTATCGAACGCTGTCAAAGTCTCAAATTTTCCAATTGAAGTTCCAATACCAATTTCAACATAAGGTGCCACCCAGGGAATAGGTGCTCTAACTCTAGCTTTTCCTCCAAGCAAAAAGGCTTTTGTTTCCGCTTTTTCATTAGTAGGATTACCATTGAGGTCTTCTCCATTTGAGCTTGTTATGATAAAACCTGCATATGGTCTGAATTCAATCCACGATTTTACTTTAAGGACTAATTCTCCTTGTGCGAAGAATCCATCGTCTGCCACCTCATCAATGCTATTATATGGCACGCTTATTCCATATCCAATTTGAGCATTTATTGATTTTTCTTTAATGAACTGTGCTTCAACTAAATTTGAAGTCAAAGCGATTATTATTATCAAAGTTTTTTGCATAATGTGTTACAACGGTTCTGGCTATCCCAAGGCGGCAACTGGGCGGCTGATTCGGAAAGCGGTTTGCGAAGCAAACGGCAGCTGCGAAGCAGCGTGAGAATCAGCGTAGCTATGGAGCCGCCATTGTGGTTTTGTCTGAGTGTTTTTTATGTTTTTATAAAGTTATTATTTTTCTCTTACCAAAATTAGCCGTTTTGGGATAGCCGTTGTTGGCATTTTGTTTATTTATTTTTAATTTCCAAGACTACAGATTTGACAATAAAATCATGAATAGCTTTTCTTTTTTCGTTTCCAGTTACAGTCAGAAGAGAAATCCATCCTAAAAGTAACTTGATAATAAACCGAACAATAGCAGACGGAAGGGAAATATTTTTATCTGAATCATCGTCTCTTCTAACTCCTATTCCACTATATGAATGCCCAATCGTTCCACCATAAA
>JAGQZA010000239.1 GCA_020435805.1 Flavobacteriaceae bacterium | reverse complement strand
GAAAGAATTTACTTGGGCATTAGGGGCAGAGTATTGGTACCAAGATGTATTTGCTTTCCGTACAGGGTATTTTAATGAGAGTGACGACAAAGGTTCCAGAAAGTTCCTTTCCTTGGGGGCTGGATTTAAATACACAGCCATTAATATTGATATTTCCTATTTATTCTCGACTTCCAAAGTGAGAAGCCCATTAGAAGGAACGCTTCGTTTTGGGCTTACCTTCAGCTTTGGAGATGAGTATGACGAATATTAGCATTTTGTGAAACACCTAAAAATTGAAACGATACTGGAAGTGTATGATTCGCTATCAGAACTTCCGGAAAATATTCAAGAATTAATGCATAAGGCGCATGAGGCTCGTAAAAAAGCATATGCGCCTTATTCGCATTTTAATGTAGGGGCTGCCATATTACTTGAAAATGATGTTATTGTTCAAGGAAATAACCAAGAAAATGCTGCCTTTCCTTCGGGGCTTTGTGCAGAAAGAGTTGCGGCTTTTTATGCAGGCGCATCTTTTCCCAACGTCCCTTTTAAGGCATTGGCTATTACCGCCGGCTCTACCAAAAGCATCAATAAAACTCCCATTCCGCCTTGTGGGGCTTGCAGACAATCCCTTGCCGAATATGAGGTAAATCAAAAAAAGGCGATCGAGATTTTTTTTATGGGTGAAACAGGAAAAGTAGTAAAGGCTGCGTCCATTAAAAGTGTACTTCCCTTGGTATTTGATAGCTCTTACCTATAATTTTTCAGAAAAAGGCAGTACTAAAACGATTTCGTTTCTTTTTATTAAAATTGAAGTTTTATAGAAGTTTCAAATAGTGTATTTTTGTTTTCACTATTTGTTATTCAGAAGTATTAGCAATTCAACTCGATGAAGAAAATAACTAAAGAAACCTACCTTAAGTGGTATGAAGATATGTTGTTCTGGCGCAAGTTTGAAGATAAACTGGCGCAAGTGTATATCAATCAAAAAGTACGTGGATTCCTTCATTTGTATAATGGGCAGGAAGCGGTTTTAGCAGGTGCGTTACATGCCATGGACCTTACCAAAGATAAAATGATTACAGCCTATCGTAACCACCCACAACCCATTGGGATGGGGGTCGATCCTAAAAAAGTGATGGCAGAACTCTATGGAAAAGGCACCGGGACCTCGCAAGGATTAGGTGGTTCCATGCATATCTTTTCAAAAGAGCATCGCTTTTATGGAGGTCACGGTATTGTAGGAGGGCAAATTCCCTTAGGAGCCGGATTGGCTTTTGCCGATAAATACAAAGGAAGTGATGCCGTTACACTTACATTTATGGGTGATGGCGCCACTCGGCAAGGATCGTTGCACGAAACATTCAATTTAGCCATGCTTTGGAAATTACCCGTGGTTTTTTGTGTAGAAAATAATGGTTATGCTATGGGAACTTCGGTAGCACGTACAGCAAACCATACCGATATCTGGAAACTGGGATTAGGATACGAAATGCCTTGCCGTCCGGTGGACGGAATGAAGCCGGAGATAGTTGCTAAAGAATTGGATGAAGCCATCTCACGTGCTCGTAAAGGCGAAGGCCCTACCTTTTTAGAAATAAGAACCTACCGCTACCGTGGTCATTCTATGAGTGATGCACAGCATTACCGTACCAAGGAGGAAGTAGCAAAAATGCAAGAACAAGACCCTATTTCGTATGTGTTGCATACCATTTTTGAAAAGAAATGGGCTACTGAAAAAGAAATCGAAACAATTGATAATCGTGTAAAGGATTTGGTTACCGAATGCGAAGAATTTGCCGAAAACTCACCATGGCCGGAGAAAAATGTCATGTACGACACCGTTTACGAACAAGAAGACTACCCATTTTTACCACATAAATTATAAACTATGGCCAAAGTAATATCGATGCCCCGTTTGAGTGATACCATGGAAGAAGGAACCGTGGCAAACTGGCTCAAAAAAGTGGGTGACAAGGTAAAAGAAGGCGATATTTTAGCCGAAATTGAAACCGATAAAGCCACTATGGAGTTTGAATCTTTTCACGAAGGAACATTACTTCATATAGGTATCAAAGAAGGCGAAACAGCAAAAGTAGATGCTCTTTTGGCCATTATTGGACAAGACGGAGAAGACATTTCAGGATTGTTACATGGTA
>JAGQZA010000238.1 GCA_020435805.1 Flavobacteriaceae bacterium | reverse complement strand
AAGATGAGTTGAAAAAGCGGGTTATCGGGCAGGATGATGCCATCGAAACCATCACACGCGCAATTCGCAGAACACGGGCAGGATTGAAAGACCCAAACCGCCCGATTGGCTCGTTCATGTTTCTCGGACCAACCGGGATTGGGAAAACTCACCTTGCCAAAGTTCTTGCTGAATATCTCTTTGAACGGAAAGATGCACTAATTCGTATCGACATGTCCGAATATATGGAGAAATTCTCGGTATCTCGACTGGTTGGCTCTCCTCCCGGATATGTTGGTTATGAAGAAGGCGGGCAGTTAACCGAAAAAATACGAAGAAAACCCTATGCTGTAGTATTGCTTGACGAGATTGAAAAAGCACACCCAGATGTGTTCAATATGTTGCTTCAAGTGTTGGATGATGGTTATTTAACGGATAGTTTGGGAAGAAAAATTGATTTCAGAAACACTATTATCATCATGACTTCAAATATTGGAGCTAGAAAACTTCAAGATTTTGGGCAAGGTGTTGGTTTTGGAACTGCTGCTAAGAACAGTCAGGTTGACTCTAACGCCAAAAGTGTAATTGAAAATGCACTAAAGAAAACATTTGCTCCGGAATTCTTAAACCGAGTAGATGATGTAATGGTATTCAATCCGCTTGAAAGAGAGCACATACATAAGATTATTGATATTGAACTCAATCAATTATTTGCTAGAATTCTTGATTTAGGATACACTCTTGAACTAACAGATAAAGCTAAAGACTATATCGCAAACAAAGGATTTGATAAGGATTACGGTGCCCGACCTTTAAAGCGAGCCATTCAAAAATACATTGAAGATGCACTTGCTGAAGAAATTATCAACTCTAATTTGAAAGAGGGAGACACTATTACCATGGATCTCGATGAAACTAAGGACGAGTTGACCATTAAAATCAAAAAGCAAAAAAAGGCTACAGAATCGTAGCCTTTTTTCTTTAAAAATTTCTTTGTACTTTTAAACGTAATTTACCTATTAATGAACCAACTGTATGAATATGATTTTGGGGTCATTGAAGTGCATGATTTTTATTTAAAAGCAGTAATCTCAGAAGGAGTTACTATTGAAAAAGAAATAAGTACTTTAATTATTTCTATTGCAAATAAACATTTTCCAAAGAAACCCTTTGGGTACATTACCCACCGTATTCATTCCTATTCTGTCAATCCTATTGTTTACCTTGAAGTGGCTGAGATTGAAAATTTGGTTGGATTTGCTATTGTTTCTGAAAACCCTTCAAAATTGGAAAATTCAAATTTTGAAAAATTCTTCATTAAAAAATCTACAAAAGCATTTTCTAATTTAGACAAAGCAATACAATGGGTAAAAGAATTGGTTGAAAAGAAAATTGATGTTACTTGAGGCTTTTACGAACAACATTCCATTCAAATTGTTTTACTAAAGTAATTCCGCTGGAATTTCCTATTTCATTGCCAAATTCGATAGAAGTAAAATAATCTTCTTTGTTAACGATATTATTTTTCACTAAATAATCCATAAAAAAGGCAATATCAACTTCTCCTTTACTTCTTGGAGTTTTTCTCACAAAAGCCACATAGGTCCAATCCTGATTAAATTTTGGATTTAACAAATGCCCCACTAACACATCGTAGGTTCCAAAAGGAGTAATAATGCTTTCTTTCTTTTTTCCGAAGGAAGTAAAATTGAAATAATCTTCCCAAATCATGATCTCTGTGGTAATATTTTTATTGTTATACTGTAGTTCTTTATTTACCAGCCAGAGATCAAAAGCCAGATTGTATTTTTTAAACTTTACATGGGTTTCTACATCATAATTTACAGTAAGCTTCGATATTTCGGTAAGTTTAATGGGGAAATCTGCGTTTTTTTCTTTTTTTGAAAAAGGATTATTACCAACCTGCAGTGCCGGGTAACCAATAACTCCACGGGCATTTTTAGGCAATTGCCATTTCCACCCAAAGAATCCTTCCTTTTTAAAGGAACATAACTCTATAGAGTCCGGGCTATTAAGTTTTCTTCTTCCCCATAAATTATTTTTTAAAAGGATGTCTCCAAAACGTTTTTCCACCCCAAATTCGCATGTGGAATAGTCTGAATTATTAACCAGTTTTTGAGCTTGCTCTGAAGCGTTGCTTACCATTTGAGGGTACGTAACTTT
>JAGQZA010000237.1 GCA_020435805.1 Flavobacteriaceae bacterium | reverse complement strand
CATATTCAATATAATATTGCTCAAGTAAAGTCAAGGTAGATTCAATAATGTCTTTACATTCTAACAGAATACTGAAATAAAGCGTGGTGTTTTTGGCACTCGATTTTGGGTCTTTGGTACGTTGAATTTGCTTTTCAATTTCGCCTCCAATAAAACTGGACAAGCTTTCTTTTTCACTAATAATCTTAGGAAGATTCTCCATTGTATTAGCATCGAACTCTGTTTTTACACGTTTAAAAAGATGTAGAATTTTTTCCTCTATTTCTTTTAAGTCCCTTATTTGGTTAAAGCGAAGCCCTTTATGTCCATTTTTAACGTGTTTGTAACTGGTATTACTAATAAAGGTTAGAGACTGAACAATATCTTCTAATGAATCTTGAATGAGCAGGTAAAAACGACTGGCTCCTTGCGATTCACTTTCAAGATTTTTAATGTAGAAGAAGATATGGTTTTTAAGTTCATCCAGTTCATCGGTCATTTTTTCGCCATAGAGAGTTGCTTTTTTAAGACCTTTTAAATTTTGCTTTGCCAACTCTTCAAACGTATTACTAAGAAGTTTGCTTCCGCGCCTCATAACGGTGGAAACATTGGGTGCACTTTCTTCAATAACACCTCTCACAGAGCTACTTTCGGCTTTTTTAAACTTTAATTCTTCTTTAATTTCCTTATTATTTTGCCGTCCTTTCAGATAATTTCTGGCAATAAGTACAACGGATAGAATTAACAATGTTACAAGAGCAAACCATTCAAATTTATAAATAATAAATGCCAACAGTGCCGCAGCTAAAAAAGCGGTAATAGCCGTCATGAACCAGCCAAGAATTACATTGATAACACCAGAAACTCGATATACTGCACTATCGCTACCCCAAGCTTTGTCTGCTAGGGAAGATCCCATGGCTACCATAAAGGTAACATAGGTGGTAGATAAGGGTAATTTCATTCCTGTAGCCAAAGAAATAAGCACACTTGCCACAACCAAATTTACAGCGGCTCTCACCATATCAAAAGCAGGGGCATCTGCCTCTAAGATTTTATTTTTTGGGGTTTGTTCAAATCGTTGGTCAAGTTTTTCCATGACCGTATTTGGAATTACATAGTTAAACCCTCTATTGAGATAAATTACACTTCTAACAATATTTTGAGAAAGCCAATTGGATTTAAAACGTTCTTTTATTTCGTCTTGACGAGACAAATCAACCGAGGTTTTTACCACCCTTCTTGCCTTTTCGCTAAACCATAGCGTTAGTACCATGATTATCCCTGCCAATAGCAACAAGTACGTGTTGGTTTTAACCGGAATGGATAAACTTTCCATAGTAAAAGTGGTAGGAGCCAACCCTGAAGATTCCCAATGATGGAATGCCTCCAATGCCGCCATTGGAACACCTATAAAGTTTACTAAATCATTCCCCGCAAAGGCCATAGCAAGCGCAAATGTGCCTAAGATGATGATTACTTTATACACATTGGTTTTAAAGAATTTAATACTTGCTAAAGAGATAAGTGACCAAACTAAAATACTACCTACTAAAAATTGCCAAAGGTTTTCATTAGCCCAAGCGCTAATACCTCCTAACATTTGAGCCCCCTTTAATCCCTTGATGATTATAAAATACGATATTGCTGTAGTGGCCAATCCGCCAAATATAGCTGCGGTCCATGAAGGCTTATTCTGAAATTTAAAGGTGAGAAGTAAACGAGAAATATATTGAACAATAGCTCCTACTGAAAAAGCAATAAGTACGGACAATAAAATTCCTTTTATAATTTCAGAAGCTTTATCTGTATTAATGTAATTTCCAAGATCTAAAAATGTATCACTGTTGCCGGATATTTTAAGTAATGAAATACAAACTGCTGCACCCAATAATTCAAAAACAATAGAAACCGTTGTGGAAGTTGGGAGCCCAAGGCTATTAAAAAAATCCAACAATAAAATATCGGTTATCATTACGGCCATAAAAATGATCATAACTTCGTCAAAAGCAAATTTTCCAGGAGTAAAGATTCCATTTCTCGCAATGTCCATCATTCCACTAGAAGACAGAGCACCAAAAAGAATTCCCACACTGGCTATTACCATAATGGATTTAAAAGGAACTGCTTTTGAGCCTATGGCAGAATTCAAAAAATTTACCGCATCGTTACTAACCCCTACTAC
>JAGQZA010000236.1 GCA_020435805.1 Flavobacteriaceae bacterium | reverse complement strand
AAATGGTTATATAACCTATTCTGACAGAAATACAAAAAATGAAATTAAACCGCTTTCCTATGGTCTTAATGAGGTATTGAAATTGAACCCAGTAACCTATCGTTATAAATCTTTTATCTCTCCCAATAATAGAATTAGAATGGGTTTAATAGCCCAAGAAGTTGAACCAATAATTCCCGAAGTAGTAATTAAAGAGGATGTGGATATTGATAAAAACGGAAATAAGGTGGTGACAGAAGGAGCGTATTTGTCTATGAATTATACCGATTTAATTCCGGTATTGATTAAAGCCATTCAAGAGCAGGATGAAAAGATTAAAAAGCTGGAGGAAAAAATAAACACTCTTGAAAACCAAGAATAAAGCCCTATTTGGAAGCAAATAACATTGCAAAATTCCTTATTATGTATGCCATAATTAGGATAAAGAATTAATTCTCTATTTTTAGTTCATAATTTGCTTTTATGAATAAGCTACTAATTGCGGCACTTTTCTTTAGCATGCTATGCTATGGGCAATCTAAAACCAATATTGATTCTTTAAAGCAGACGTTGCAAAATAAAGATCTCTCCGATAGTTTGCTTTGCAAGAGTTACCGAAACATTTTATGGTATTACAAAAATGAACAAGCTGATAGTTGTAAAGCCTATTTTGAGAAGTTTTTGGAGTATGCAAAAAAGGAGCATTCCAATGAAGCATTTTATTTTCATTATCTTTTAAAGGCCGATTATTTTGGAGTGTTTGATGAGGCCAAAGGGAATACTTTTTCTTTTATAACAGACAACCTGTTACAAGCTTTGGAATATGCAAAAAAGGCAGATGACCCTAAGCAAATCATTAAAATTTATACTAGATTAACACAAGAAAATGCGAGATTCGGTAAAGAAGAAGAGGCATTGAAATATATCCTTGAGGCTGAAAAAGTTTCCTTACAATTTAATTTACCGGAAGAAACGGCCTATATCTATGGTCAAATAGGAAAGATTTACAATCTGGGTTTTGGAAAGACAGACATTGCGTTACAGTATCTATTAAAATCGGATAGCATTTACAACCGCTATAATTTTGAAGGCTATCAACAAGGATTTACCCTGACATTTATTGGCGATGTGTACGAATCTTTTGAAGATTATGAGGAAGCTAAAGCCTACAACGAAAGTGCCTTGGAAGTTTTTAAAAAGGCAGAAAACAACTACCAACAAAATTTCATCTTTGGGAAATTAGGTATTATTGAAAGTAAACAAGGGAATTATAAAAAAGCCATTGACTATATACAAAGCGCGCTCACTTTTTATAAAAGTAAAAATTATCCCATTCAAGAGTCGGTGTTTTTATTGCTCTTAAGTGACATTTATCTTAAAAGTGGTCAAATTGAAAAGGCGTTACAAACGGGACAAGAGGCTATTTATGTAAGCGATACTCATGGGGATACCTATGGTTTAATGAAAGCATATATTAATCAGTCTAAAATATTTCAGCATAAAAAAGAATACACAAAAAGTAATCAATTTGCCTTGCAGGCAGAGCCTTTGGCCAAAGAGATGGAGTTTTACGAAGAATTGGAAGAAATTTACGAACTCCTTTTTTTAAATTCCGAAATGATAGGTAATTATCAGGAAGCATATCGTTATTCCAATGAACATAGGCGGGTGAGTGATACCTTGGTGGCTAGGGAGAATCTACACAAAGCAAAAGAACTGGAAGCCAAATATCAAAACGAGAAAAAGGAACAGGAAATCTCTTTGTTAAAATCCCAAAATGAACTTACCGAACAACAGAAAAAAAATCAACGTAATCTACTCCTTGCAGGATTGGGAGTTACTCTTTTAGCTGGGATTTTCTTTTTCTTTTTGTACCGAAACCGTCAAAAAACAGCCACAAAACTGAAGGAATTGGATACCGTAAAATCTAACTTCTTTGCCAATATTTCTCATGAATTCCGAACCCCGTTGACCTTAATTTCAGGTCCTATTGAAAAAAGGTTGGCGCAGGATGATTTATCGAGCGGGGACAGGAGTGAGTTTGAAATGGTGCATCGTAATTCCAACCGACTTTTGAACCTCGTAGATCAACTATTAGACCTTTCCAAATTAGAGTCGGGGAATTTAAAATTACACGTAAAAGAAGGGAATCTATCTCTTTTTTTAAGTGCGCTAGCGGCCTCTTTTGAGCATAAAGCGCAAACTA
>JAGQZA010000235.1 GCA_020435805.1 Flavobacteriaceae bacterium | reverse complement strand
CAAAGACAAGGATAAATTATGGCAAGAATCGCAGGTGTAGATATCCCAAAGCAAAAAAGGGGTGTAATCGCGTTAACGTATATCTTTGGTATAGGTAAAAGCCGTGCCCAAGATATCTTAAAAAAAGCCGGAGTTAGCGAAGACAAAAAAGTAAACGACTGGACCGATGATGAAATTGGTGCTATTCGTGATGCTGTAGGGTCTTTCAAAATTGAAGGTGAATTACGTAGCGAAATTCAATTAAGCATTAAACGCTTAATGGATATTGGCTGTTACAGAGGTATTCGTCACAGATCGGGTCTTCCATTGAGAGGGCAACGCACTAAGAATAACTCTAGAACCAGAAAAGGAAAACGTAAAACAGTTGCTAACAAGAAAAAAGCAACTAAATAATCACTAGAGTTATGGCAAAGACTAGTTCAAAAACTACAAAAAAACGTAAAGTTATTGTTGAGTCCACAGGGGAAGCTCACATTGTTGCCTCTTTCAACAATATCATTATATCGTTAACCAACAAGAACGGAGACGTTATCGCTTGGTCTTCAGCGGGTAAAATGGGCTTTAGAGGTTCTAAAAAGAATACTCCTTATGCGGCTCAATTAGCGGCAGAGGATTGTTCAAAAAATGCTCACGAAGCTGGTTTACGTAAAGTAAAAGTTTATGTTAAAGGACCCGGTAATGGTAGAGAATCTGCTATTAGATCCATTCATAATGCAGGAATTGAAGTAACCGAAATCATCGACGTTACCCCAATGCCGCACAACGGATGTCGTCCTCCAAAACGTAGAAGAGTATAATAAGTAAGTATCAACAGGAAGGAAAACCAAGACTAAAGGATTGACCTTAATTTAGTTCTCCCTTCCACAAATTCAAATTTTTTAAAATGGCAAGATATACTGGTCCAAAAACTAAAATCGCTCGTAAATTTGGTGAAGCTATTTACGGCGAAGACAAATCTTTCGAAAAGAGAAATTACCCTCCGGGAATGCACGGGCAAAACCGTAGAAGAGGGAAAAAATCGGAGTACGCTGTTCAGTTAGCTGAAAAGCAAAAAGCAAAATATACCTATGGTATCTTGGAGCGTCAATTCCGAAATATGTTCAAAAAAGCAACTGCTGCACAAGGAATTACCGGTGAAGTATTGCTTCAACTGTGTGAATCTCGTTTAGATAACGTGGTGTATCGTATGGGAATTGCTCCTAGCCGTAGTGCTGCAAGACAATTGGTGTCTCACCGTCACATCACGGTAAATGGAGAAAAAGTAAATATTCCTTCATACCAATTAAAAGCAGGGGATGTAGTTGCTGTTAGAGAAAAATCAAAATCATTAGAAGCCATTCAACATTCATTAGCAAACGCCGGTCAAGTGTACGAATGGATTACTTGGAATGCCGATAAAAAGGAAGGTACTTATGTTTCTGTACCTCAAAGAATCCAAATTCCGGAAAACATCAACGAGCAGTTCATCGTCGAATTATATTCTAAATAATAAATTAATGATATTGGTATTTAGCCAAAGGGTTTTTAGTATTCTTCAAACTAATAAACCGCGCAACTAAATAACAATTAAAACGAAGAAAAAATTATGGCAGTATTTAGTTTTCAAAAGCCTGATAAGGTTATCATGATTAATTCAACCGATTTCGAAGGGAAATTTGAATTTCGCCCTTTGGAACCTGGTTACGGATTAACTGTAGGTAACGCATTAAGAAGGGTATTACTTTCCTCTTTGGAAGGTTTTGCAATTACTTCCGTTCGCATTGAAGGAGTAGATCACGAATTTTCTACCATCCCCGGTGTTGTGGAAGATGTTACCGAAATTGTACTTAACCTTAAACAGGTTCGTCTTAAAAGACAAATTGATGAAATAGATAATGAAACAGTAACTATTTCAGTTTCCGGTTCAGAACAATTAACTGCAGGTGATTTTCAAAAATTCATTTCTGGTTTCCAAGTATTGAATCCAGAATTGGTAATTTGTAACATGGATCCTAAAGTGAACCTTAACTTCGAAATTACTATCGAAAAAGGTCGTGGATATGTTCCTGCTGAAGAAAATAAAAAAGCAAACGCACCCTTAGGAATTATTTTTATCGATTCTATCTACACGCCTATCAAAAACGTGAAGTATAGTATCGAAAACTTCCGTGTGGAGCAAAAAACCGATTACGAAAAATTGGTTTTT
>JAGQZA010000234.1 GCA_020435805.1 Flavobacteriaceae bacterium | reverse complement strand
TCCTGAAAATAGTTCCCAAAAATGAGTAAATTAGTCCGCATATAACGAGTTGGGCACAATGTAAAAAGACAACCCGAAATTAGGATATCCCATATTTTTGGACGATTTTTGTCCTAAATAATTTGTCGAAAAATATGGTCACTACTTTTGGAGAATATATAAAACAACGCAGAACAGAATTAGGCTTCCCATTAAGAAAGGTAGCTTCCCATTTAGATATTGACACTTCCACTTACGGGAAAATAGAAAGGGAAGAAAGAACATTGGCTTCTGAACTGATGCCAAATCTTGCAGAAATACTCGAAACTGAATATAAAGAATTACTAAATTACTACTACTCTACCAAAGTAATCCAAGAACTTAAAGACTATCCCAATTATAAAGATGTTCTAAACATTGTCAATGAACAATTGGAGCTTTATATTTCAAATCAAATCA
The DNA here is from genome assembly GCA_020435805.1 of Flavobacteriaceae bacterium. Lineage (GTDB taxonomy): Bacteria > Bacteroidota > Bacteroidia > Flavobacteriales > Flavobacteriaceae > Halomarinibacterium. The sequence goes on along the minus strand of JAGQZA010000234.1, from coordinate 1,762 downwards.
GACTTTCATTTCAAAAAAAATGGACTGAAAAAGAATTTGAAAATCCAAATAGTACAACCCGAATTGCCACACTTTTTTCTGGCATTGGAGCAATTGAATATGCCTTTAAAAGGTTGAACCTTAACACAGAAATAATTTTTGCAAGTGATATTGACAAATTTGCTAAAGAAAGTTATTTCGCAAATTACGACATTGACGAATCCCGTTGGTACAATGATGTTAAAGACATAAACGGAAAAAAATATAAAGGGCAAATTGATATTTTGGTTGGAGGAAGTCCTTGCCAATCTTTTTCTATGGTAGGCAAACGTAAAGGATTTAAAGACACGAGAGGAACTTTGTTTTATGAGTTTGCAAGAATTGTAAAAGAAAGCCAACCCAAAGTTTTCATTTTTGAAAACGTAAAAGGACTAATCAACCACGACAAAGGAAATACTTTTGACACAATTAAGGCAACCTTTGATGAACTCGGATATAGATATTTTTACCAAGTTCTAAACGCAAAAGATTACGGAATGCCACAACACCGTGAGCGCATTTTTGTAATTGGCTTTAAAGACAAATCCATAGACTTTGAATTTCCTGAACCTATAGATTTAGAATACAAAATGCAGGACTTTTTAGAAGATTATACGGATAGCAAGTATTATCTAAAGGAAAAGGGTGTAAAGTTCGTAACAAGCTCAAAAAATAGACAAAAGCGATATACCCAAATAAATGGCGACATTGCACTTTGCCAAAAGGCAAACCAACAATTTAATTGGCACGGAGATTTTGTTTTCGAGAATCAAAACGAACAGGAATTTGATGAATTTATTTTTGACGTAAATAAAGTTGAGGAAAAGTATTATTTATCAGATAAGGTCAGGGATTATGTGCTTTCAAGTGGTACTAAAAACTTTAAAACAACCATTAAAACCGACCTTGAAGTTGCTCGACCTCTTTTACAATCAATGCATAAAATGCACCGTGCTGGAGTGGATAACTATGTAACTCACAACAAAGGTAGAATTAGAAAACTCACACCAAAAGAGTGTTTGCGTTTAATGGGCTTTCGTGATGATTTTAAACAAATTGTCAGCGACACGCAAATGTATCGACAAGCAGGAAATAGTATTGTTGTAGATGTTTTAATCGCAATACTCAAACAAATGGACATAACGAAATTTGCAGAATAACTATATGGAAATAAAACTGTTAAACCAAGACTTTAAAGTTCTTGATACAAAGGAAAAAATCACGATTGCAGATTCGTTTGTAGTTAGACAAAACAAAATTGGCGGTGGAAATGGAGAAGCAAAACTGTATGTTGGAAACGACAACCAAGAAATTAGAAGTTTCTTTGGTTCTGAAGGCTTTGCAATTCCTTGTTTTCTATTAAAACGAGATTTGCTCAAATATTTGGAAGAAACCAAGGCTGAATATATAAATCCCGAGCAACCTTATGTAAACAAAGAACTTTTACCAAACCTATGGAACGAAAGAAGAGCCAAAATTGAGCAACTTCCCGAAAAGATTGAATTTGAAGTAATTGAACAAACTCAAATTGTTGGACCAAGAATTTATGTAAAATCTTCGGATACAGCTTACAAACTTATCCGAGAATTGTCGCTACCAAATATCACTTATATTTCAGTTGTAAAACTGTTGGACGAAAATGGAAAACTAACTTACTATTTTAGACTGTTTGCAGATTATTTTGGAGATGTTGAACACCCTTACACACTTGAAAAAGAACAGGAAGAAATAGAAAACCTTCAAG
>JAGQZA010000233.1 GCA_020435805.1 Flavobacteriaceae bacterium | reverse complement strand
CTCCAAAATTAAAAATGATATTATTACTATCTTAATTCCAAGGGTAAAAGCTGGCTTGAAACCCGAATTACAAAAATTGTTTAACGACCAGATAAAATACCATATTAACCCTACCGGGAAGTTTGTTATTGGTGGCCCCCATGGCGATACCGGTTTAACGGGAAGAAAAATTATTGTGGACACCTACGGTGGAAAAGGAGCTCACGGTGGAGGCGCTTTTAGTGGAAAAGACCCAAGTAAGGTAGATCGTTCTGCAGCCTATGCCACGCGACATATTGCCAAAAACTTAGTAGCCACCGGAGTGTGTGACGAGGTTTTAATTCAAGTAAGTTACGCTATTGGCGTTGTGGAACCCATGGGAATTTTTGTAGATACCTACGGAACTTCCAAAGTTGCCATGAGCAATGGCGAAATAGCTAAAAAAGTTTCTGAAATTTTCGATATGCGTCCTGCTGCTATTGAAAGACGTTTAAAATTGCGTCAACCTATGTATTCTGAAACCGCTGCGTATGGACACATGGGACGAAAAAATGAAGTAATTTCCAAAACGTTCCATTTACCTAACGGTGGCGACAAAACTATGGAGGTAGAATTGTTTACCTGGGAAAAATTGGACTATGTGGATAAGGTAAAAAAGGCATTTGGATTGTAGTTGTTAAATGGTAGAAGACCGATGACCGATAACGGAAGACCGAAGTAAAATTTACAAACCGGTTACTGATAACCGACCCCTAAACAACATTTTTCCTTAAATAATATTATGCCGTTTGGCTTTTTGCACTGCTTCAATTTTACTGTGCACTTGTAATTTTTGATAAATATTTTCAATGTGTTTGCGAACGGTACTTGGTGAAAGGAAAAGATTTTCGGCAATCACCGTGTAGCTTAAACCTGTACTAAGTTGTTCCAATACTTCAATTTCTCGTTTACTAAGGGAAATATCTTCTTTATCCTTTTCATTTTCAATAGTTAGCGGATTGCGAAGCAATTTCAAAGTTTTTAACGCAATAGAAGGATTCATGGCGGCACCTCCATTTAAGGTTTCTACAATGCCATCGTACAAATCTTTTGGGTTAATTTCTTTCAGCAAATACCCATCGGCACCTGCTTTTATGGCATTAAAAATATTTTCATCATTATCAAATGCGGTAAGCATGATAATTTTTATCTGAGGATATTTTTGCTTAACTACTTGCGTGGTTTCAATACCGTTAAGAACCGGCATTTCAATATCCATTAAAATAAGGTCGATATTATGGTTATCTTCCAGCTTTGCCAATAACTCACTTCCGTTTAAAGAAGTGTGCTTTACCATGACTTCATCAAAAAAGGAAAGTTTTTCTTTAATGGCATGTATCAAAAATGAATTATCATCAACAATGGCAATTTTAAGGCTCATGGGGTTACTGTTTGGTTGATGGTATTAAAAATAAAACAATTTTGTAACCTACCAATACGTCAATTGTCGTATTAAGGCGCATCAAATTTTGGGAACTAATAAATACAATGTGGTTCCTTTCCCTATTTCAGAATCAATATTTAATTCGGCTCCAATATCGCGAGCTCTTTTTGCCATATTATTTAACCCATTACCTAATATGACTTCAGTTTTACTGAAGCCTTTTCCATTATCGTGAATGGTAATCTTAAAACGCTCTTTGGTTTCATAAACTGTTATCTCAACTTTAGAAGCATCTGCATATTTTATTGCATTGTTTACGGCCTCCTGAATAATTCGATAAATATTCATCCCTTGTACAGAGGTGAAGCTATGATGAGAATCTATGGCAGGGTCTATATTAAATTCAAATTGTGTCCCCGAGGCGGCTAGTTTGGCTTGATTGATAAAGTTGGTAATACGCGATTTGAAGTCTTCAAAAGTTATATCATTTTTATTCATGGCCCAAATAGTATCCCGTAGCTCATAAATGGTTTGTGTTGTAAAACTGCTAATGCCAGAAAGTTTTGCAGCTAATTTATCTTTTACATCTGGAAACCCGTACTTGAGATTATCGATGCTGGAAATAATAAAGGTAAGTTGTGCCCCAATGTTATCGTGCAAATCGCGTGAGATACGTAAACGTTGTTCTTGTAACTTGTTTTGAGTTTCAATGGCAGCTAAAGCGGTTTTTAATTCGCTTTCTTTTTGCAATTGGGTATTTTTTAATTTCTGTTGGTTGTATAACAAATACCCTAAAAGTCCTAATACTAAGGCTAAGCCAAACCCCCCAAACATCCATGTATTCTTTTT
>JAGQZA010000232.1 GCA_020435805.1 Flavobacteriaceae bacterium | reverse complement strand
CCATCTTAAATTATTTAAATAACTTAAGAAAGTGCCTATTAATGTTTAACGGTGCTCAAAAAACACCTTATTTGTCTATGCTGATTTTAATTTCTTAATCGCTTCGGTTAATTTAGGAACTACTTCAAAAGCATCTCCTACAATACCGTAATCGGCTGCTTTAAAGAAGGGAGCTTCGGCATCATTATTAATAACCACTTTTACTTTTGAAGAATTGATTCCAGCCAAATGCTGGATGGCACCACTAATACCTATAGCAATATAAAGATTTGACGCCACCGGTTTTCCGGTTTGCCCTACGTGTTCGCTGTGGGGCCTCCAGCCCATATCGCTCACAGGTTTAGAGCAAGCCGTGGCAGCTCCTAAAACGCCTGCTAATTCCTCAATCATTCCCCAATTTTCAGGGCCTTTTAATCCTCTTCCGCCGGATACCACAATTTCTGCATCGGCTATGGATACTTTATCGGTAGCTTTATCAATAGAAACAGTTTCTACACTTCCTAGATTTACTTGAGGTGAAAAACTTTCAGTACTTACTGAAGTTTCGGACTCCTTAACACCAAAAGCATTTTTGGCAAGCCCCACTAATTTTATATCGGTTTTGATTTCAGTAACCGAAAAGGCTTTATTGCTAAAAACGGTGTGTTTTACTTTAAATGGAGCGGTACTTTCGGGTAAAGCGGTAACATTAGGTACGTAGCCTGCTTCCAATTCCACGGCAATAAACGGTGCCATGAATTTGCTGTTGGCACTGGATGAAACAACTACTACTTTGGCTCCTTCCTTTTTAGCCGCTTCAGAAACGATACTTGCATACGCTTCTGCATTAAAGTTTTTTAAGGTATCATTAGTAACTTCTAATACTTTTGAAGCCCCGTATTTTCCTAATTCTGCAGTATTTTCTGCATTGATGGTTACCGCAGTAACCGAGGTGCCCATAGCATTTGCAATTCCTTTTGCAAAGGAAACGGCTTCTTGAGCAATTTTTTTGAATTTTCCTCCTTCAGATTCTGTATATACTAATATAGACATGAGATTTTAGATTTTTGATGTTAGATGTGAGAATCAGAACGTGAAAGCTGAGTAACTAATTATCTCAATTCTCAGGGCTCAATTCTCGTATCTATTTAAATTACTTTTGCTTCGTTGTGTAATAGATTTACTAGTTCTGCTGCCGTGTTGACTAATTTAACAGCACCTTTAGGAGCTGGTTTTTCAAATTTAACAGAAGCAGTTTCGGTAGTAAGGTCAGCTGCCTCTTTTACCATAAGGGGTTTGGTTCTTGCTTGCATAATACCACGCATGTTTGGAATACGAAGGTCACTTTCTTCCACCAATCCTTTTTGCCCACCAATAACTAGGGGTAATGAAGTTTTCAAAGTTTCTTTTCCGCCGTCCATTTCACGAATGGCCGTTGCTTGGGTTCCTTCTACTTCCAGACCAATACACGTATTCACAAAGTTGAATCCGGTTAATTTTGCTACCATTCCGGGAACCATGCCGCCATTGTAATCTATAGATTCGCGTCCACCAATAACCAAATCATAATTCCCCTCTTTAATTACGTTTGCCAATTGTTTTGCTACTGAAAATCCATCGGTAGGCGCGGTGTTAATTCTGATAGCTTCATCGGCGCCTATTGCTAAGGCTTTGCGGAGTGTCGGTTCGGTTTCGGGCCCTCCCACATTTACTACATGTACTGTGGCTCCTTGTTTTTCTTTAAACCACATAGCACGGGTTAATCCAAATTCATCATTCGGGTTAATTACAAACTGAACCCCGTTAGTGTCAAATTTGGTGTCCCCATCGGTAAAATTAATTTTGGAAGTTGTGTCTGGAACGTGACTTATGCACACTAGTATTTTCATAAGTTATATACAATTTTATTTTTCAGAATATGGGCAACGAAGATACAACAATCCTTACAATTTTTATATGCACGCATAATAAAATTTCAGAAAAATTTTAAAAAGGGACAAGAACGTTCCAAATAATATTATTTTTGTTTTTCAAATTTATACAAGAATAATTATTGAATTATACGAATGAAGACAATCCAATTTAGAGAAGCAGTTTGCGAAGCCATGAGTGAGGAAATGCGCCGAGATGAATCCATCTATTTAATGGGCGAGGAAGTAGCCGAGTACAATGGTGCCTACAAAGCAAGTAAAGGAATGCTGGATGAGTTTGGCCCCAAGCGTGTTATCGATACTCCTATAGCCGAACTTGGTTTTGCCGGTATTGCAGTAGGTTCT
>JAGQZA010000231.1 GCA_020435805.1 Flavobacteriaceae bacterium | reverse complement strand
GGAATGGGGCCCGAAATAATTAGGGGGGTACGGGCATCATCCACTAGCACCGAATCTACCTCATCTACAATCGCGTAGTGGTGCGGGCGTTGTACCAAATCGTTGGGCGAGTGTGCCATGTTGTCGCGCAGGTAGTCGAAACCAAACTCGTTGTTTGTTCCGTAGGTTATATCGGCGTTATAGGCTTTTTTTCGGGCTTCGCTATTGGGTTGGTGGTGGTCTATACAATCGACCGTTAACCCGTGGAATTGGAATATTGGCGCCATCCACGCGCTATCCCTTTTTGCCAAATAATCGTTTACCGTTACCAAATGGACCCCATTTCCCGAAAGGGCGTTGAGGTACATGGGTAGTGTGGCCACTAAGGTTTTACCCTCACCTGTTTGCATTTCGGCTATTTTGCCTTGGTGCAGGGCAATACCGCCAATAAGTTGCACGTCGTAATGTACCATGTCCCAGGTAATGGCTTTACCGGCGGCATCCCAGGAGTTGGACCAGATGGCCTTATCATCATCCAGGGTAACATAATCGTTGTTGCCCGATAATTCCCTGTCAAACGCGCTTGCGGTTACGGTAAGGGTGGTATTGTCCTTAAACCGTTTGGCCGTTTCCTTTATTACGGCAAAGGCTTCGGGCAGAATGTTGTTCAGAACGTCTTCGGTAATCTTGTAGGCATCATCCTTTAACTTATCAATGGCTTGGTAAATATCTTCTCGTCGGTCAATATCTTCGGTGTTTTCAGCTTCTACGAGCAAGCCATCTATTTGGTCGTTTATGGGCTTTATGGCTTCCGCAATGAGGGTTTTAAACTGCGCCGTTTTAGCGCGAAGTTCATCGTGGGATAACGCCCCAATGGCCGCTTCAAAGGTTTTGATTTTATTTAGGATAGGGGTGATGGCCTTTACATCTTGTTTTGATTTGTCGCCAACAAATACTTTTAGTACAGAATTTATAAAACTCATGGGTTTCTATTTTGTTACACTGGTTGTGTGGTTCTTTTTTTGGTGCTTCTTTTAAAAAAAGCATTCAAAGATACATTTTGTAATATGTTTTATTAAGATTAGAGAAAAAAAAAAGTCTCAAACCGAGACTTTTTAACTTTTCTTTATGCTTTATTAGTATTCATCCTCATTCCAAAGGTAATCTTCATCTGTTGGATAATCAGACCAAATTTCGTCAATGGAGTCGTAGGCATCACCTTCGTCTTCAATAGACTGTAAATTTTCAACAACTTCCAAAGGCGCACCGGTTCTAATGGCGTAATCTATTAGCTCGTCCTTTGTTGCTGGCCACGGCGCATCGCTTAAATACGATGCTAATTCTAAAGTCCAATACATGTTATATGCGTTTAAATTTTGTGCAAAAATAATTTTTTAGTTCAAACACACAAGGAAAAAATGAATTATTTAATTATTATTTTTAGGAACGTATGTTTTTATTGTTTAATCAACTGATAGCTAGTGTTTTAATTTATGGCGTTACCATCCCGATAGCTATCGGGAGGTCGGGCTTTACGTTGCAATCTTTTTTGCTTTTAATGGCAAAAAAGGATTTCCACTGCAATCCCTAACGCAAATCACAATAAACATTCAAATTCACGTCAATGGTAGGAGGTACAACGAAGCAATCTGTTAATTAATAATTCCGATTCATGAGATTGCTTCGTACCTCTTAATGACGATACACTATTAATACTTCTTTTTAAACGTCTCACTTCCAACTTCACTGCTTCTCCGGAATCCACTTCACTTCAGGTGCTTGCAAGTCAAAAGTCAATTTTCGTGCCAATACAAACAAATAGTCAGATAGGCGATTTAAGTACATGATGGTATGCGGATCAATGGGTTCCACATCGTTAAGTGCCGTGGCTAAACGTTCGGCTCTTCGGCAAACACAACGCGCAATATGACAGAATGACACCGTTTGGTGGCCACCTGGTAGCACAAAATGCGTCATGGGCGGTAATGATTCGTTCATTGCATCTATTTCATGCTCCAATCGCTCAATATCTTCATCAGATATTTTAGGAATATTCAACCGTTCTTTCCCGTTTTTTAAAATGGCTTTATCGGGCGGGGTCGCCAAAATAGCGCCCACCGTAAAAAGTCGGTCTTGAACACGTATGAGTATATCTTTGTAATGCTGATTTATATCTTGGTCGCGAATTAAGCCTAAATAGGAGTTCAATTCATCAACGGTACCGTAGCTTTCAATACGGATGTGGTGCTTTGGTACGCGGGTGCCGCCAAATAATGCGGTGGTGCCTTTATCGCCTGTTTTGGTGTAGATTTTCATAACTTCAAAGTTA
>JAGQZA010000230.1 GCA_020435805.1 Flavobacteriaceae bacterium | reverse complement strand
CACTGGTTAGTATAATAATTTAACCACCCTAAAAAGGAAATAAAAATGACATAAAATACTAAGCCGCTATAGAATTTTTTCATCTCTGCCACGCGTTCTTTAGCGCGCAGGTAGCGATTTTCTCTAGATTCGTTATTTTCTACATTCATAATTTCTTTTTATTAATACGTTGTAAAATTACTTCCTGTATTACTTATTTTTAAAACACCTTTTCCCAATTGTCGTTTTTGTATGCTGAATTGTGGCTTTGATACATTTGTTCTACAAATACTCAGCCACCATTTTTTGGTCATTGAGTGATTCGCCAGATTTCGATACAATTTGCTAAAGTAAATTACTCAATCACCCTCGAATTGTATCTAAATAACCATAAACCTACTCATCGTCCTTCATCAACTCCCTAATCTTACGCTCTTCCCAATCTTTCCCAAGGAAGGGGTTCCAGTTAAAAACCTCCATAGCATGACCTATTACGCCCATCCCCCATCCTACAATGGGAAAAATTGCCCAGGGAAAAGCCGTCGATTTTATATTGATAAATACAAATACGGGCACCATAATGAGGTAGATGCTAAAGTGAATGTAAAAGCCTTTTAATTGTTCTACATGTTTTTTGGCGCGTTCGTAACGCTTGGCTGAAATATATTCGGTTTGTGTTGTCATAACATTGGTTTTTTGTGTGAGTAAAGGGATGCTTACCCAAAAGTGGGTTTCGTTTTGTTGTACCAAAACCGAACGGTTGGTTAATAAATGGTACCTTTGATGAATGTTCCGAAGGCCTACTCCCGTACTTTCCTTCAATACTTTTTTTAACTGAATATTGTTTTTAATAATTAAGTTTCCAGCTTCTTCATAAATTTGAATATGCAATTTTGCCGAAGGGGTTACCTGATTGTGCTTTACCGCATTCTCCAATAACAACTGAAGGGACAGGGGCACTACTTTTGCCTCGGGGTTTAAAGTGTTTCAGGCACCTCAAAAACAATACTGTCTTCAAAACGCATTTTCAGTAAGGAAATATAGAGCTTGGCAAAGTTCAGCTCTTCTTCTACCGTAACGAGTTCTTTATTTTTTTGTTCCAATACATATCGGTACACTTTAGAGAGGGAGGTTGTAAATTTAGTAGCCGCCTGCGGATTTTCCTCAATAAGGCTGGTAAGTACATTTAAACTGTTAAATAGGAAGTGCGGGTCCAGTTGATTCTTAAGTGCATCAAACTGTGCCGATGCCGTTCCGGCAATAATTTTCTGCTCCTGGACCTTTCGTTCCTGTATATATCGATAATAATATACGGCATAGAAAATACCGGTTACTACAACCGAAATAAGTATGGTGACGTAATAAAATACAGGGCGTTCGTTTACAATGAATTCTGAAAATGAGACCCCTCCAAAAACTACGGCACTACAAAAACGCAGTAAAAAAATGGTCACGGTAGAAATGGCTACCGAACCCACAACTCCTTTAGAAAGATGTGATATTTTAAACCACTCGCCGGCATAGCGATTAATGATAAAGTAAAAGAAAAAGGCATTGGCCATATATAGCGATACCGAATAGATCTGATTGGTAATAAAACGGAATAACAGTTCTTTCCCGGAAGCAATTTGCCATCCGTTCAGATATTCGATAACCCCTAACACCAAAAAGATGACAGTCCCTACAAAAAAGGCCTTTCCTATTTCTTTACCTATATCCATTATTCTTCTTTACAGTTTTGCGCTAAGCTTTGCTTGGCATAGTCACCTCCACCACTGGGATAGAACTGCCCTTTGGGTTGGTATGTATCAAACAAAGCAACAGCCTTCTTTAAATCTTCACAAAAGGGTTTGGTATCTTGCCCAAACCAACGTGCAGTACCCAACTCCCACTCTACTTTACCAAAGGCTGTTCTGGGGTTTTCGGGTTCTATTTTATAAGCTTCCTGATACAGTTGACTAATTTTGGGAGACATCGTCATCCCATGTTTGGCTCCGTCAAACACTACCCAAGCGGTATATAATTGTGCTTGTACTACCAAAATCTCAGCGTTATCCTTAGACAAGGCTTTCGCATCGTTTAAAAAGTCCTGAGCTTTATTTAATTGAGCCGTGAGCTTTTCTTCATCCTTTTCAGAAAAACTATACAACACATTAATTTGTGCTACGTAAAAAGGGGGCAACCAATTATCGGGTTCGGCTTGGGCGATACGCTCGAAAAGGTTGGCAGCCTCCCAAGGTTGGTTGTTCTTCCAAAGGTCGAAGGCCTTGATCATGCCCTGTTCGTATTTGGTTTGGGCAAACCCGGTAAGGGTTACAAAGGTTATGGCGATAGTGAGTACTTGT
>JAGQZA010000022.1 GCA_020435805.1 Flavobacteriaceae bacterium | reverse complement strand
CTAAAATTTTAAAAAGCCATGCAAAAATACAACAAATCCCACGAATTACTAAAAGCGATTTTATATATTTATGAAGCATTAAATTTTTAATTCGTTGCTGTGAAAAATTGTATTGCTTGCCTTTTGATAATGTGTTTTTTCTTCAGTCTTACTTTTAGTTTAAAAGCGCAAGAGGAGTCGTTTAAATTTTGGGATCACGTTCGGTTTGGGGGCGGATTGGGATTGAGTTTTGGAGATGGATTTTTTAGTGGCACCGTTGCCCCAAGTGCTATTTACGAATTTAACGACCAGTTTGCCTTAGGAGTTGGGCTTAACGGAACTTACAACAGCTTAAAAAACACTTACAAATCTACCATTCTTGGAGGTAGTGTCATTTCCCTTTTTAATGTTATTGAAGAGTTGCAGTTCTCTGCCGAATTTGAGGAGCTCCATGTGAACCGAAAATATGAAAGTGTTTTCGCCGTAGATGATGATAATTATTGGTATCCTGCCTTGTTTTTAGGGCTGGGGTATAGAAACCAAAATTTTACCATGGGTATTCGTTACGATGTTCTTTACAAAGCAGAAAAGAGTATTTACGCAGATGCCTGGATGCCTTTTGTGAGGGTGTATTTTTAAGCTTGTCGGTTCATCATTGTAGCGGCAAAAACGCGAAGTTTTTCCTTTTTAGCTTCTGAAAGTGATACTGTTTCCAAACAACCTAATGCCTTTTGAGTATATTTTTCTATCTCTTGTTGTGTACGGTTAGCCGCACCAGAAGTTTCAAAAATAGCTTTTACTTTTTCTATTTTTTGGGTGTCATTTTCGGTTTTAATTTGAAATAATTTTTTCAAATCATTAGCATCTGTTGGTTTTGCTTCCTGTAAAGCCGTTAAATACAGAAATGTTTTTTTGTTTGCCAAAATATCACCTCCTACCTGTTTTCCAAAGGTTTCGGGGTTTCCGAAGGCGTCGAGATAATCGTCTTGAAGCTGAAAGGCAATGCCCAGGTTTCTTCCAAAATTATATATCCCTTCTTTATTTTCTTCAGAACTATTTGCAATTATTGCACCCATTTTCAATGCCGCCCCCAACAATACTGCTGTTTTATATTCTATCATTCTTATATATTCCGGAATGGAAACATCGTTACGGGTTTCAAAATCCACATCATACTGCTGACCCTCACAAACCTCCAGTGCTGTTTTACTGAACAATTTTGCCAACTCCTGAAACAATTTGGGTTCATACGCTTCAAAATATTGGTAGGCTAAAATTAACATAGCGTCACCCGACAAAATACCCGTATTCACATTCCATTTTTTATGAACCGTTTCCTTTCCCCTACGCAAGGGTGCTTCGTCCATAATATCGTCATGTATTAAGCTGAAATTATGAAACAACTCTACTGCCATGGCAGCAGGAATAGCTTTTTTGTAATCCCCACCCAAAAATTCGCACGATAATAATGTGAGTACAGGCCGAATGCGTTTTCCGCCCAAAGAAAGAATATACTCTATGGGAGCATACAATTGCTCGGGCTCTTTCAGGATTGTTTCAGAATGTAACGATTTTTCTAATACATCTTTAAAAAAAAGGAGTTCCTGCATAACAAAATTTGAAGCTAAAGTAAGATTTGAAAATTAAAAACTTAAAAATTATTTCAGAATTAAAGTAAATGTTAAATAATTGTAAAACTTTGGAAACTTTTATTGTTTTTAAAGTTTCCTTCTATTACTTTTGTGCCCGATTATGAAGGATAAAATTATACAAAAAGCAGCAGAAATGTTTATAACACTTGGTTTTAAGAGTGTTACCATGGATGACATTGCGAATGAAATGGGAATCTCAAAAAAAACTATTTATTCTCATTTCAACAACAAAACGCAGCTAGTAAAAGAAACGGTACTAACGGTTTTTCACTCTATTACCTGTGGGATAGATCATATTCGATCTATGGAAAAAAACCCCATTGAGGAGCTTTACGAAATAAAAAAGTTTGCCATGCTGCAACTAAAAGACGAAAAGGCATCGCCCCAGTACCAACTTCAAAAATATTACCCGGAAATATACGATATGGTTAAAAAAATGAAGTTTGAAAACATGAACGAATGCACCATAGACAATCTTCGAAGAGGTGTGGAACAAGGATTTTACAGAGAAAACATCAACATTCATTTTATTTCCAGAATTTACTTTTTGGCGTTAAGCGAGTTGAATAACGAATCCCTGTTTCCTGCGCATCAATTCCCAAAGGTTATGGTCATGGCAGATTATTTAGAATATCACTTGCGTGGTATTGTAACAGAAAAAGGACAAAAAATACTTAACCAATTCATCAACACAAAAACCAATGACTAAAAGACTTATTACATTCGGTTTTCTTTTCCTTTCGGCATTTACCTATTCACAAGAAAAAAGTTATTCTTTTTCGTTGGAAGAAGCAGTTACATTTGCTCTGGATAGCAATTATACGGCATTAAATGCCCGAAGGGATATAGCGAAAGCCATCAAAAAGAAGTGGGAAACCACCGCCTCCGGACTACCGCAAATTAAAGCCAATATTGGCTACAATAACAACTTAAAACAACCGGTAACCCTTATCCCTGCTGAGTTTTCCGGCGGGGAACCGGGTACTTTTTCTCCGGTAACGTTTGGCACAAAGCAAAGTGCCAATGCGGTAGCAACTTTAGAACAGCTTATTTTCGACGGAAGCTACCTTGTGGGGCTTCAAGCTGCCAAAGCATTTTTGAACTATTCTGAAAATGCGAATGAAAAAACCCAACTCGAAGTACGAAAAGGAGTGATTAATGCCTACGGAAGTGTATTACTTTCAGAAGAACTCGTGGCCATTTTCAAAAAGAATAAAGAAACACTCGACAAAAATCTTTTTGAAACCCGAAAAATTTATGAAAACGGACTTACCGAAGAAGAAAATGTAGAGCAACTGGAAATTACACTCTTAGATATTGAAACCAACCTCAACAATGCCGAAAGAATGCTCACTATTGCCAAACAAATGTTTAATACGGCACTGGGAATAGACATTAATGCCCCAGTTATTTTAACCGAAAAACTAGACACACTGGCACAGGAAAATATTCAATTAAGTACTTTAAATGAAGGATTGTCCCTTGAAAACAACATCGATTATAAAATTGCGTACAATTTAACCGAACAACGGTCGCTGGAAATGAAACTCGAAAAAAGTCGTGCGCTTCCTCGTCTTTCAGCTTTTGTAAATTATGGAACACAAGCTAATAGTAACAGCTTTACATTTTTGGATAGTGACCAAATTTGGTATCAATCTTCCGTATTAGGTGTAAGTATGAACATTCCACTTTTTAGTAGCGGCATGCGAGGCGCCCGTACACAACAGGCAAGAATTGCCTTGGATCAATCCAAAACCCAATTGGAAGAAACGGTTCAAAACATTAAACTTCAGTTTGATAGTGCTAAAAGCGACTATCAGTTTAGCATTGATAAATATGAAAACGCCAAGAAAAATCTTGCCTTAGCCGAAAGAATTGAATCTAAAAACCAAATAAAATTTACCGAAGGTCTTTCTACGAGCTTCGATTTACGGCAAGCACAAACCCAATTATATACAGCACAGCAACAATATTTTCAAGCCATGTTGGATGTAATCAATGCCAAAACACAATTGGAAACTGTATTAAACAACACACAAATTAAATAATAAAAAAACCCAACACCAACAACCCAATACCATGAGAACATTTCTATTAATAATCATTTCATCAATAACATTAATTGCTTGTGGTGATAAAGTAAAAACTACTGAAGAAATTATCAGTTCAGGAAATCTTCAGGAAATAAGAGCAAAAAGAGCCGAAATTGTAGCACAACAAACGGCTATCCACGAAGAGCTTCAGCTAATTGATGACGCCATTTCAACAATAGATACTGTTAAAAAAGTACCGCTTATTACCAGTTTTACGGCAAAAGAAGAAGTTTTTAACCACTTTTTTGAAGTACAAGGAAATGTGACCACCAAAGATCTTTTGGTAGTAACCCCCGAGTATAACGGTATTTTAACCAGTGTCCTCGTAAAAGAAGGGCAAAAAGTAAGCAAAGGGCAATTATTGGCAAGAATTGACGACGGCGGTTTAGGCCAACAATTAGCTCAGTTAGAAATTCAAGCTGACTTGGCTAAAACTACCTATGAACGTCAAAAGCGTCTTTGGGATCAAAAAATAGGTAGTGAAATTCAGTATTTACAAGCAAAATCAACCTACGAAGCGCAAGCCAAAGCCGTTACGCAAATGCAACAACAAGTGGCTAAAACTATAGTAAAAGCCCCTTTTTCCGGCACCATAGACGATGTTATTACAGAACAAGGAAGCGTTGTAGCTGCAGGGCAAAGCCCTTTATTCAGGATTGTGAATTTATCTAACATGTACATAGAAACAGAAGTACCCGAAAGTTATGTTAAAGACATTACCAAAGGAAAAAAGGTAAAAGCTGAATTTCCTGTATTAGGAAAAACTTTTGATGCCCAAGTGCGCCAAGCTTCAGATTATATTAATCCTGCCAATAGGACCTTTAAGGTTGAAATAGATGTGCCCGGTAAAGATCAAGCCATTAAGCCAAATCTTACGGCCAAACTTCAGATTAATGATTATACCAATGAAAAAGCAATTTTAATTCCGCAAAGTATTATTTCTGAAAATGCTGAAGGCGAACAATACATCTACATTATAGATGATAAAAATTCAGAAAATGAAGGGATTGCCAAAAAAATAATCATTACCACGGGGAAAACTCAAGGAGATGTTATTGAAGTACTTACAGGCCTTACCAGCGGTACCGAAATTATTAAAGAAGGTGCTAGGAGTGTAAAAGATAACCAACCGGTAAAGGTGATTAATTACGAAGAGTCAACGACCAATAACTAACCACCCAAAAGCAAATTAACATGACTGAAAGACAAAAAAAAGTCGATAAAGAATTTAAGCTCTCTTCTTGGGCCATTCAAAACAAGACTACTATCTATGTGCTTATCCTAGTGTTCTTTTATCTAGGGTTAAGTGCCTTTTTCGAAATGCCCAGAGAAAATTTTCCCGAGGTAAACGAAACTAAAATTTACGTTAGTACCATTTTTCCGGGAAACACCGCAGAGGACATTGAAAAACTAATTACCGACCCCTTAGAAGATGAACTTAAAACGGTAAGTAATGTGGTTGAAATTACCTCGACCTCTTCGGAAGATTACTCTATGGTTATTGTAGAATTTGACGAAAATATTACCGTTGAAGAAGCAAAACTTAAGGTTAAAGACGAGGTAGAGTCGAAAACCGCAGGAGAAGACTGGCCAACTTTTAATGGTGCAAAAGTAGAGCCCGATGTTTTTGAGCTAAGCCTTTCGGAAGAAATGCCTATCCTTAACATCAATATTTCGGGAGACTATCCTGTTGAAAAACTTAAAGAGTATGGCGAGTATCTTCAAGATGAAATTGAAGATTTATTAGAAATTAAGGAAGTAGCCATCCGTGGGGCGCAGGATAAAGAAGTAGAAGTTGCGGTAGATATTTATAAAATGATGGCTTCAAAAGTTACTTTTAGCGATATTATAGGGGCTATTAATGGAGGTAATGTTACTATGTCTGCAGGAAACATGAAGGCTAGTGGACAAAGACGTACCATTCGTATTTTGGGAGAAATTGAAAGCCCTGAAGAGTTAGAAAACTTTGTGGTAAAATCTGAAAACAACAACGCAATTTACCTTAAAGATGTCGCTTCGGTTTCTTTTAAAGAAGAAGACAAAACCACCTTTGCAAGAGAATTTGGAGAGCCGGTGGTCATGCTGGACGTTAAGAAACGTGCCGGAAAAAATATGGTGGCTGCCGCAGAACAAATTCAAAAAATTGTAACTGAGGCAAAGGAAAATGTTTTCCCGCCAGACTTAAAAGTAACTATTTCTAACGATCAATCATCTGTGACCATTGGTCAAGTGGACGATTTGGTAAACAACATCATCTTTGGGGTCATCTTAGTAGTTACCGTTTTGATGTTTTTCTTAGGGTTTAAAAATGCCATCTTTGTAGGATTTGCCATTCCCATGTCCATGTTCATGTCATTAATGATACTGAATATGTTCGGGATTACGTTAAACACCATGGTTCTTTTCGGGTTAATCATGGGGCTTGGGATGCTGGTGGACAACGGTATTGTGGTGGTAGAAAATGTATATCGTCTTATGGATGAAGAAGGGATGAGCAGGATTGAAGCCGCTAAAAAAGGAATTGGCGAAATAGCTTTCCCTATTATAATTTCTACAGCAACCACGGTTGCAGCCTTTATTCCGTTAGGATTATGGCCCGGGATTATGGGCGAATTTATGATGATTTTACCACAAACGCTCTCCATTGTTTTAGGGTCTTCCCTTTTTGTAGCGATATTCTTTAACTCGGTTTTAGTATCACAGTTTATGACTATTGAGGATAAAAACATGCCTTTAAAGAAAATAATCCTCATGACAAGTATCATGGCCTTCTTTGGAATAATCGTTTTCCTTGTTGCCGGCGAATACAGAGCCTTAGGAACATTAATGGTATTTACTGCCATTATGTTATGGGTGTACCGATTATTTTTACGAAAGTGGGCCAATAATTTTCAAGAAAAAACATTGGTAAAACTGGAGCAATTTTATGAAAGATCTTTACGATGGGCACTTTCGGGATGGCGTCCTTATGCGTTAAGTATTGGAGTTTTCTTACTTTTAATTTTATCGTTTGTCGCCTTCGGAATATCCTTAGCAACGCAACGCACTAAGGTAGAATTCTTTCCGGATAATATTCCGAACCAGATTATTGTATATATCGAGTATCCCGAAGGGACCGCTATTGAAAAAACAAATGCTATTACCAAAGAAATTGAAAAGCGGGTTTATAAAGTATTGGATAATGCCCAATACAAAAAAGGGGATTATAATTTTATGGTAGAAAATGCGGTATCACAAGTAGGTGAAGGAGCTGGAAATCCCCAAACCGACGGAGGTTCTGCCGCCGAAATGCCTCATAAAGCAAAAATTACAGCCTCCATGCGTGAATTTAAATATCGTGAAGGAGAAAACAGTGAATTACTGCGCCAAAAAGTACAAGAAGCATTGGTAGGTATTTATCCGGGAGTTTTAATTTCTGTTGAAAAAGATGCTGCCGGACCTCCCGCAGGAGCCCCCATCAATATTGAAATAGAAGGAGACGATTATGATGAATTAATCAATACCGCCGAAGAAATGCGGGAGTTTATCAATTCAAAAAATGTTGCCGGAATTGACGAACTTAAAATTGATGTAAATAAAAACAAGCCTATTACAAGGGTCGTTGTGGACAGAGAAAAAGCGGGAGAGTTGGGTATTAGTGCATCGCAGGTAGGGCAACAATTACGAAATTCGATTTTTGGAAGTAAAGCCGGAATCTATAAAGAAGATGGAGATGATTTTGATATTTACGTTCGATTTAATGAAGATAATCGTTACGATAAAAGTGCGCTCTTTAATCAAAGGATTACTTTTAGGGATATGGCTTCCGGACAAATAAAGGAAATTCCTGTTTCAGCTGTAGCAAGCTACGAAAATTCTTCAGGATTTAGTGCCATTAAGCACAAAGCAACCAAGCGTGTTGTAACGGTTTATTCTGCATTAGCACCTGGTTATACAGATGCAGGGGCGGTGGTAACCCAAATTCGAAACGAAATGCAAAGTTTTGAAAATATGCCTAAAGGGGTAAAAGTAGATTACACGGGGCAAATTGAAGAACAAAACAAGCAAATGGCATTTTTAATGGGGGCATTTTTTACAGGGTTACTATTAATTTTCTTCATTTTAATTTTTCAATTTAATTCGGTCTCAAAGCCGGCCATTATTATGCTTGCCATTTTCTTGAGTTTTATTGGGGTTTTTGGCGGAATAGTAATTTCGGGAAGTGCTTTCGTTATTATGATGACCATGGTGGGGATTATTTCTCTGGCAGGAGTTGTTGTAAACAATGGTGTGGTCTTGCTGGACTATGCGCAATTATTGATTGACCGAAAGAAAGTAGAACTGAACCTTGAAGAAAATGAATATCTGGAAACGGAAGATTTATTTGAAGCTATCGTTCGCTCTGGGAAAGCACGTTTACGCCCGGTTTTATTAACTGCAATTACAACTATTTTAGGATTAATCCCCTTAGCAATAGGGTTGAACATTAACTTCTTTACATTGTTTAAAGATTTTAATCCTAATATTTATATGGGAGGAGATAATGTTATTTTCTGGGGGCCACTCGCTTGGACTGTGATTTACGGATTGTTTATTGCTACTTTTTTAACGCTGGTTATAGTTCCGGTACTGTTCTTTTTGGTGACCAAATTTAAAATGTGGTTACGAAGAAAATTGAGTAATGCTCCAATAGTGCCCGAAGAGAATCCTTCTTTGTAATTTTATAAATAACTAAAAAAGCCCTTCAAAATCGAAGGGCTTTTTTTTATAAAATATGATTAAAAAGTGTATTACAATCCTTCTGTAAAAGGAGTGGGGAAAGCTTCTATAATATTATCTCCCGCCCTATCTAAAGGAACATAATTTTCGTTTAACCTATTTAAACGTCTTAAATCTATCCAACGATGGCCTTCACCTAATAGAGAATATCTACGTTGTTTTAAAACTTCTTCAACAAGTGAAGTGTCATCGGTAGCACCTGTATAGTTTCCTATTCCTGCGGCAGTACGTATAATATTAATGGCATTTACGGCTGCTGAATTATTGCTCCCTATTTGTGCTTCGGCGTAGATTAAAATCAATTCCTCATTGCGAATTAAATAAATAGGATCCACATTACTGTCATAAACAGCTATTTGGTAATCTGCTGTTAAACCATCAAAAAGTACTGTAGAGGGATTACCGTCTTCATCCAAAAACAAATTAGACTTTGCTTCTACTCTAGAATCGCCAGCTTCTGCATCGGCAACCCAAGAATCGTGAATCATAAACTGCTGTCCAGACAAATTTGGAACATAGTACAAGGTATTTTGAAGATCGTTTCCTGTGAGTCCAAACTCATGAGCAGCACCCATCCATAAATCTCCATTAAGATCAAAGAAGGAACTATTTAACATAGTTAAAGCCATTTGCTTGTCTCCTTGATATAATGCCACGCGAGCTGCCAACGCTCTATTGAATTTTGAAAACTCTGAAGGAGTATCAAAACCTATGGTAGTATTAAAATCGAAAGAGGTGCCTCCTCCTGATAGATTTGCGTTTGCTTCATTCAATAAATCCATTACAGCAGCTAAAGCCTCTTCATAGCTCACTGCAGGGCCTAAATTGTCGGGGTCACTTACGTCTATGCGAATTCCATTGGTGTATTGTCTGTTCGCTACCATTAATAAAGCGTAAGCTTTTAGAGTTTTAGCAAAACCGTAATAACCATTTTTAGTTTGGTTATCAAATCCTGCTGCAGAATTCTCCACAGCAGGGATTAAGAGATTAGCAGATTTTACCACCTTATACCAAGCAGCAAAGGAACGTGTAGTCAAAAAACCATTATTATCAAGAGGGCCTTTTAGAAGTTCTCCCGTATATCTAGGATCTACTCCCGATAAGTCGTAGTATTCTCTTGCTAACATGCTTACGGTATTGTAATGAAACGCAATGTCATTACGCATTACAGCTTCTAAACCAACGGCAAGTAGTTGAATATCTGCCTGTGTGGCATTTTGAGCAAAAGTTTCTTCACTGGGTGAATTAGGATTGTCAATTTCTTCTAATGTACAACCCGTAAGAATCAACAAGCTACTTATAAATATATATTTAATGTATTTCATAATGTTACTATTTTAGAAATCCACATTTAAATGGAAGTTAATAAATCTTGATGCTGGATACGGAGTTACTTCTACGTTATTAGCCAACACATTATTTCCGAAATTAGATGCTTCTGGATCATAACTGTTATAATCGAAAATATTAATTAAATTTCTACCTGAGACTCCAAATTGTATTCTTTCAGCATACTTAATCAAGCCAGATGGCAATGTATAATAAAGCCCAACTTCTCTCAGCCGAATATATCCAGCATCCTCGATTAATGGCTCAGGATTTACAAACGCTTGACTAGTTCTGTAGGGACCATTAGCTAATTGTCCTGTAGGGTCAAGGCCAAAATCGTCATAATCCCATGTAGTCCCTGCCAAGTCGTATAACAAGGTAGTTAGGTTAATAGCATCCCCTCCTTCTTTCCAATGCCATAAGAACGATAACTCAATATTTTTGAACCTAATATTATTGGTCCAAGTCATTTGGAAATCGGGCTCTGCATTACCATACACGAAAAATCCGTCCCCTTCAGGATCTCTTTGTGCTATTTCTTCTGCTGAATATGCACTAGGGTCATAGGTACCTACTATTTGGGTAGCCGATTTTCCTTCTTGAATTAGAAAAGTTCCCAAGGCAGCGGCAAATCCACCTTCAGTAAAGCTTGGGACATCAAGACGTGTTACCTCCGATTCATTTTTCCACCACTTAAAATTGGTTGTCCAAGAAAAATCTGGCTTATCCACAACCATTGCATCGAGATATAATTCAATTCCATTATTTTCTAGTTCGGCTCCATTTATTGATTGAGTGGTAAACCCAGAGCTAGTTGGGATTCTTGCATTTAATAATAGTTCATCAATTTTTTTATTATAAATAGATGCCTCAATTTGAACCCTATTGTTGAATAACCCTAAATCTATTCCGTACTCTAGTTCCGATTGACGTTCCGGACCTATCTCTGGGTTTCCTCGTAGGTCACCAATAGTATTCCCTGAAACTCCACCTATAAACTGGGCATTAAAATTTGTAAATTGGGAATTAAACGTAGCATACCTTCCAGCTTCTCCGTAAGCAACTCTAGGTTTGAAGGCACTTACAAAACCTAAGTCTGTAAACTTATGAAGATTTACAGCCAAGTTTCCTTTTTTGAAATAATAGACTTTATTGGAATCCCCATTATTAGTAGATTTGTCACCTCTAATCCCCACAGTAGCGATTACTTTATCATCCCAATTAATTTCGGTTTGTCCAAAGAAACCTGCATCATTTTGCGGGAACCTGCTTTGAGAAGCAGAAATATTTGATGCCTGTCCCAAACTCGTTTGAGAGCCGTTTAATCCTGAAGCAACGGTTATAACAGTATTTCTATCAAAATCTTGTAAAAAAGTCCCTAATTGCGTAGTAAAACTTAGGCCGCTGTCAAAATTTAAATCATGAACCAAAAATGCAGATAAGTTAAAGTTTGTGTTAACTGTACTACCAGATATAGCAACTCCACCCAATGTGCCTTCGGGTCTAAAATAGGAAAGTGCCTTTGGGAAAATGGTGGAAGTTCTATATGTATATTGATCAAATCCTCCCTGCAAAACCAGTTTCAATCTATTATGATCTGTGGTTAGTAATTTAAGGGTAGAAGTGGCACTTCCTAGAAAACGATTTACTTTTTCTTCGTTTTTAGTTATGGCTGCGGTTTCAAGTACATTGGAACCTGCTCCACCTTGAGGATATACCCCATCAACAGCTGATAAATTTTCCCAAGGGTAGGTAAATGCTAATGCATAACCAATATTTCTGTTGGCATTACCGTTATTAAAAAACCCTCTGTCTGCATCTGAATTGATATAATTTGTACTAACATCCAAATCCAACCAATCTGTAAATTTTTGTCCCATATTTAATCGTACAGAGGTTTTTGAATATCCCGTATTTTCAACCAACCCAGGTTCTTTTCTGTGCGTTGCAGAAAACATATAATCGGTTTTCTCATTGGCGCCTGAGGTTTCAAATCGAGTTACAAATGACATTCTGGTTTTTCCAAAAAGTTCATTTTCATAATCGCGCAAATAGTCTAAATTATAATTGGAAGGTCCTCCCAACCCTTCAATCTCAGATTGATCCCAATCGCGCAGACCCAATAATCGGGTTGCTTGGCGTAAACCTACCGTATGTGATAAGGAAATTTTTGGTTTTCCTTGTTTTCCTCTTTTGGTAGTAATAATAACCACCCCACCAGCTGCACGAGCACCATAAATGGCCGCAGCTGAAGCTCCTTTTAAAATTTCAACATTTTCTATATCTAAGGGTTCTAAGTCTGCTATACGGTTGGTTGCATCATCTTGGTTGGTAGAAGGATTTCCTCCGCCGGCGGCTTGACTTACAATATTATTTCCAAATCCAATGGTGGAGTTATCTACATAAATACCATCAATAATAAAAAGGGGTTGTTGATCCCCAAAAATAGATGTTACACCTCTTAATCTCATAGAAATACCTCCTCCAGGTGCCCCAGAATTTGATTTAATCTCGGCTCCGGTAAATTTTCCATAAAGTGCTCCATCCAGACCAGACTGTGCAGTTGTCCCAACAAGCTCATTGGCGGTAATTGAGGCTACTGAGTTTGCAGCATTAGATCTTTTGGTAGAAGAAGCCAAACCTGTAATCACCACTTCTTCCAGCGACTCTGCAGATTCTGATAAGGTTACATTTACTGCCCCGGCTGTTGATACGGCTTGCTCCTTGGTTTCATATCCTAAAGAGGAAAACACTAAAGTTACCGGAAGTTTGGAGACTTCCATTCGGAAATTACCATCAACATCTGTAGTAGTCCCATTTGTAGTTCCTTTTTCAATAACATTTACAAAAGGAACAGTATCCCCTTTGTCATCGTTTACTTTTCCCGAAAGTGATACTTGCGCTACCATACAAAAGGGAAAAATCAGAAAAAACAGGAGGACCCTGTATTTAAAGTTGTTTTGTTTCATAGTTTTTGGTTTTAGTTTTATTCAACTAATTTACTAAAGTTTTAAGAATTCTTAAATAAAAAAAGTCATTATTTAAATTATTATTAAAAAATCTTTAAATCTATATTACCCTAAAAAATTAGGAACTCAATCTTAACTTCTTATTACCTTTGCACTTTATTTTCAAGCGCATGTATAGATCGCATACCAACGGACAATTAAATAGCACAAATATTAACCAATCGGCCACCTTGTCTGGTTGGGTACAAAAAATACGAAACAAGGGTTTTATGATATGGGTAGATCTTCGTGATCGCTACGGAATTACACAACTTATTTTTGACGAAGAAAGAACCCCAAAGGAAGTCATGGAAATAGCTTCAAAGTTAGGTCGTGAATTTGTGATACAAGTAACGGGAAAAGTAATTGAACGAGAGTCCAAAAACCCTAATATACCTACCGGAGATATCGAAATTTTAGTGTCGCAACTTACCGTTTTAAATGCTGCATTAACACCCCCATTTACTATTGAAGACGAGACCGACGGCGGAGAAGATGTACGAATGAAATACCGCTATCTGGATATTCGCCGTAAACCCGTTCGCGAAAATTTAATCTTTCGTCATAAAGTGGCCATGGCAGTACGAAACTATCTTTCTGCCAAAAATTTTGTGGAAGTGGAAACGCCCTATCTCATTAAATCTACTCCCGAAGGCGCTCGCGATTTTGTAGTGCCAAGCCGAATGAATGCCGGACAATTTTATGCTTTACCTCAATCCCCCCAAACCTTTAAACAGTTATTAATGGTGGGCGGTATGGACAAATATTTTCAAATTGTGAAATGTTTTCGCGATGAAGATTTACGTGCCGACAGACAACCCGAATTTACCCAAATAGACTGTGAAATGGCCTTTGTAGAGCAAGAAGATATCCTTAACACTTTTGAAGGGTTAACCCGTCATCTGCTAAGTGAAATTAATGGAGTAGAAATTGGTGAATTCCCAAGAATGACTTACGATGAAGCCATGAAACGCTTCGGAAATGACAAACCCGACATTCGCTTCGGGATGGAGTTTGGCGAATTGAATGAGGTTTCCCAACACAAAGACTTTGCAGTATTCAATCAGGCCGAATTGGTCGTGGGAATTGCTGTTCCGGGAGGAAATAGTTTTACAAGAAAAGAAATCGATGCGCTGATTGATTGGGTAAAACGCCCTCAAATAGGGGCCTTAGGAATGGTTTATTGCCGTTGTAACGAAGACGGCACCTTCAAATCTTCCGTAGATAAGTTTTACACCGAAGAGGATTTAGCTACATGGGCAAGTGTGACCGGAGCAAACCCCGGGGATTTAATTTGTGTGCTTTCAGGAGAAAGCACTAAAGTACGCTCTCAATTAAGTGCTTTACGGATGCAATTGGCAGAGCAATTAGGGCTTCGGAAGAAAGATGAATTTGCCCCGCTATGGGTAGTGGATTTCCCGTTGCTGGAATGGGATGAAGAGACACAACGTTACCATGCAATGCACCATCCTTTTACCTCCCCAAAACCGGAACAGATGGAATTGTTAAAAACCAATCCGGGAGCCGTAAAAGCCAATGCCTATGATTTGGTTCTTAACGGAAATGAAATTGGGGGAGGATCTATTCGAATTCACGATAAAGAAATTCAAGCAAAAATGTTTGACTACCTTGGCTTTACTCCTGAAGAAGCGAAGGCACAGTTTGGCTTTTTGATGGATGCTTTTCAGTATGGAGCACCGCCCCATGGAGGTATTGCCTTTGGCTTGGACAGGTTAGTAGCCATTTTAGGAGGGCAAGAAACCATTCGCGATTTTATTGCGTTTCCGAAAAACAATGCAGGCCGTGATGTCATGATTGATGCGCCTGCAGTTATAGACAAAAGTCAATTAGATGAATTACATTTGAACGTGGTTGTACAATCTTGATTTTTAAATCCTGTTTCGGCAGGATTTTTTATATGCCAAAACAAAAGAAAACTTTACTTACTCGATTTTTGATATGGCGATTGAAGCACATATCTCACAAGCAATTTATTTTTATCGTTAGTATTGTAGTAGGTTTTATGGCGGGTATTGGGGCCGTTATTCTTAAAAACCTTACCCACTTTATTCAATCGCTTTTAGAAGGCAGGCTTGTTAAAGACTATCACGCTGCCTTTTATTTTATCTTTCCGGTAATTGGATTGACCATTGTCTATCTATTTATAAAATATGTGCTGCGCAATAAGGTAAGCCACGGGATTCCTTCCACACTTTTTGCCATCTCCAAGAAAAAAGGAATTATGAAGCGGTTCCAGATGTTTGGAAGCCTTATTGCAGCCCCTATTACTGTAGGTTTTGGGGGATCGGTAGGATTAGAAGGCCCTACAGTAGCTACCGGTGCGGCCTTTAGCTCTAACCTATCCAGATTGCTTCATTTAAATCAGGCAACCCGAACACTACTTATTGGCTGTGCTGCTGCAGGAGCCATGTCTTCTATATTTAAAGCTCCTATTGCTGCCATTATATTTGCAGTGGAAGTCTTCAGCTTAGATTTAACACTCGCATCCCTAATCCCATTATTATTAGCTTCGGTTTCAGCTATCATCACTTCGTATTTCTTTTTTGGAGACGACATTTTACTTCCTTTTTCCATTGAAGATAAGTTTACCTTAAAAGATATTCCATTTTATATCCTTTTAGGAATTATAGCTGGTTTTGTCTCCATTTATTTCACTGAAATGTACGACCGCATTCAAAAATTGTTTGACAAAATAAATTCGCCGGTAAAGCGACTCATCATAGGAAGTATCGGTATTGGTGTACTCGTTTATTTCATTCCACCGCTTTACGGTGAAGGATTTGATGTCATGAACAACTTGGTACAAGGAAACCCAGAAAAAGCTTTGGAAAATAATTTTTTACATCTCGATTTGAGCAATTCGTGGGTTGTTATAGCCCTTTTGGGAGGGCTCATTTTCTTCAAAGTAATTGCCAGTTCATTAACCTTTGGCGCCGGGGGTGTGGGTGGTATTTTTGCGCCTACCCTCTTTATGGGAAGCATTATGGGATATACGGTAGCAAAAATTTTGAACCAATTAGGTATTTCTTCTACTATTTCAGAAAGTAATTTTACTTTGGTAGGAATGACCGGGCTTATGGCCGGAGTGTTGCATGCGCCACTCACTGCCATCTTCCTTATTGCTGAAGTAACCGGGGGTTACGAACTTTTTATTCCGTTAATGATAACCGCGGCTATTTCATTTTCAATTACAAAATACTTTATCCCCCATTCTGTATATACCATGGAATTAGGACGAAAAGGCGAATTAATTACCCACAACAAAGATCATGCGGTGCTCACGTTAATGGATATTGAATCGGTAGTGGAACAAAATTTCATCTCCATTAATCCCGAAATGACCTTAGGTGAAATAGTTCATGAAGCTGTTGTAAAATCGAACCGAAACATCTTCCCCGTGGTACACAAAGAAACCAACACACTGGAAGGAATAATTTTATTAGACGACTTGCGGCCGGTAATGTTTGACCAAAGTTTGTATCAAGAAATTAAAGGAAGGGATTTGATGCAAAATCCATTGGCGATTATTGATTTGGAAAAGGATAAAATGACCGATGTGATGAAAAAATTTCAGGATACAGGCGCTTGGAATTTACCCGTTGTTTCCAATAATTCGTATTTTGGATTTGTTTCAAAATCAAAACTATTAACTTCTTATAGAAGAAAATTAATTGACTTTTCAGGAAAATAAAATGAAGTATTTTTTAGTCATAGTATTCATTCTTATAATCATAACTCTTTGTGTAGGCTTTTACTTGAAGCCCGAAAATTTTGAAACGGGTAATTTGCTCATTGGGCTTTCCGTTTCAGGATTATTTTTAGTGCTTATGCCCCTATTTATCTATCACCGTTGGAAAAATAAAAACGTGAAAGACTATATGCTTACTAAAGAAAATATAGAAAAGATGCGCGACTATTCCGAAGACAAAAAGCTATAAATCAAAGAGTATTAGAAATAATTTAAGGGTTTCTTCATTTTTGAGACCATAATTATGCTACCTTTGGCACATTATTAATTTATTTTTTTATTTACAATGGAAGGAACAGTAAAGTTTTTTAACGAATCAAAAGGTTACGGATTCATCACCAATGATGAAACCGGAAAGGACATTTTTGTCCATGTAACTGGACTTAACGGCGAAGCCCTTAACGAAGGAGACAAGGTACAATATGAAGAAGAAGAAGGAAGAAAAGGAATGGTAGCAGCCAAAGTGCGTGTTATTCATGACTAAGATATATATGTAACTAACCGAATGTTAAAACCCTTTCAAATGATTTGAAAGGGTTTTTAATTTAAGTTTCTTTTTTCTATAAAAAACTTTTTCAGCAGGTAAGATGTTTCTTCTTCCAAAACACCTCCAATAATTTTTGTCTTAGGATGTAATGTTGTTTTTAAAGCAATACATCCCCTTTCCGGATCGCTTGCCCCAAACACTATTTTTGAAATTTGACTCCAAAATAAAGCCCCGGCACACATTTGACATGGTTCAAGGGTTACGTATAAGGTACAGCCTTTTAAATACTTCCCTCCTAAAAAATTGGCAGCTGCCGTAATAGCCTGCATTTCGGCATGAGCGGTAACATCGTTAAGGGCTTCGGTAAGATTGTGTGCCCTCGCAATAATTTGATGGTTACATACCACCACAGCACCTACAGGAATTTCCCCCTTTTCGTAAGCTATTTCAGCTTCCTGAAGGGCCTTTTTCATAAAATAGGTGTCGTCAAAAACTTGAAGCATCTTGGGTCTTGGGTCTTGGGTCTTGGGTCAAAAGTACAAATTATATAATTCCTTATCACTAAATTCCCAATAACTGTATCTTTGCGATGTGTCACAAAAATTACTCGATACTATTCAATTCCCGGAGGATCTTCGCAATATCCAGAAAGGTCAACTTCCGCAACTTGCGCAAGAATTACGGGATTTTATCATCAATATTGTAGCTACTAAAGAAGGCCATTTGGGTGCCAGTCTGGGTGTTGTAGAACTCACTATTGCTTTACATTATATTTTTGACACCCCAAACGATTTGTTGGTTTGGGACGTTGGTCATCAAGCCTATGGTCACAAAATATTAACCGGAAGAAAAAATATTTTTCATACCAATCGACAGCTTGGTGGGATAAGCGGTTTCCCAAAACGAGAGGAAAGTATCTATGACACCTTTGGTGTAGGCCATAGTAGTACTGCCATTTCAGCCGCTTTAGGAATGGCTATTGCAGCACAATTAAAGGGTAATTTGAATAGGCAACACATAGCCATAGTAGGCGATGCTTCCATTGCCAGCGGGATGGCTTTTGAAGCATTGAATCATGCGGGGGTTACCAATACCAACCTTCTGGTTATTTTAAATGACAATGCCATTGGCATTGACCCAAGTGTAGGTGCCTTAAAAGAATATCTTACAAAGGTAACATTAGAAAATACTCCGGATTCTGATAATATTTTTGAAGCCTTAAATTTTACCTACTCGGGACCCATAGATGGCCATGATATTGATGCGCTCTTGCTAACTTTGGCCAAGCTAAAAACGATTTCCGGGCCAAAGCTACTTCACGTAATAACTACTAAAGGAAAAGGGTTGAAACAGGCAGAAGAAAATCAGGTTATCTACCATGCCCCCGGAAAATTCGATGCTGAAACCGGTGATTTACTTCCAAAGAGCGAAAAATTAGTTCCTCCTAAATTTCAAGATGTTTTTGGAAAGACATTGGTAGAATTAGCTGCCACCAATCAAAAAATTGTAGCCATTACCCCCGCTATGCCTACCGGAAGTTCATTAAAATATATGATGGATACTTTTCCCGAAAGAGCTTTTGATGTTGGGATTGCCGAACAACACGCCGTTACCTTAGCCGCCGGCTTAGCAACTCAAGGGATGATTGTATTTTGCAATATCTATTCTACTTTTTTACAAAGAGCGTATGACCAACTTATACACGATGTTTGCTTGCAAAAGCTTCCGGTTATCTTTTGTTTGGATAGAGCGGGTATTGTAGGTGAAGATGGTGCTACCCATCACGGTATTTTTGACTTGGCATACTTACGCTGTATCCCTAATTTACTAGTGTTTGCTCCGCGAAATGAAGAGGATTTACGAAACATTTTATATACAGCGCAATTGGGTCTTCAAAATCCTATTGCCATACGGTATCCCCGTGGGAGAGGAAGAATATTGGACTGGGAAAAACCCTTTTCAACATTGGAAATAGGAAAGGGAGTTTGTTTAAAGGAAGGAAACTCCATAGCCGTTATTTCCATAGGGACTATTGCCTATGAGGCAACGGAAGCTATTGCTAAAGTAGATTCTGAAAATAACATCGCACATTATGATATGCGATTTCTGAAACCCCTTGATGACGTATTATTACACCAAATCTTTCAAAAATATAACATCGTGATAACGGTAGAGGATGGTGTGAAAAAAGGAGGTTTTGGGAGTGCTATTTCTGAATTTGCTTCGGAAAACAGGTATCAAAACACCCTCATTATCTTAGGTATTCCCGATGCTTTTCCCGAACATGGAACTGTGGCACAGCTTCAGGATTTGGTGGGAATTTCTGCTGAAAAAATAGCTGAAACTTTAAAAAAATATTTATAAAAAAAGGCTTTTCATAAAAAATGAAAAGCCTTTTTAATTCAAATTAATGGGTTTATCTAATAATCAATTTTGAATTGTGGGTATAATTTCCACCATCAATTTTAACAATATAAATCCCTGTAGTTAATTTGGAAGCGTCTATGGTTACTAGATTTCCAATAGTTACGGTTTGGTTATAAACAACTCTACCATTTATATCCACAATAGCAACATTTGTGTCACCTAGGTTCACTTTTGAAGCTATATTAATAACTCCTTTTGATGGATTAGGGTAAATACTAAAATTAGTATCAAAGTTTAAGTCTGAATATCCTAGCTCACACTCTGCCGGAACATCAAAAGCTTCTGTTCCATCTGATATGCTACTAGGAGATCCTTGGCTAGCACTTAACCCAAGTCCTCTTCGTGCAAATGCATTCCATATTAAACAATAGTTAGCACCGCCATTTGATAAAGCATCTGCTTCAAGAATAGCATCTCTACCATCAACAAATCCGGGACCGCAAGGTTGTAATTTCATTCCATCCATAACTAATTGTAGCGCAATGTTATTACCTCCGGTTCCGTTATAAATATCTGGATCAAAACCATATTGGTCGATTAAATCCCAAGTCATTTCCCAAAGCATGGTTGACCAAACAAATCCTACACCATGAGGAACGGAAACATTACCATTAATATCGGCATAGGTATAATCATTTATTCCAAAATCGGTACTATAAGGAGCTTCTCGTATTCCATTTGGATTTCCCGAAGCATAAAAAGCCATTCCTCTAATATCCTCTGCCTGATCGCCAGAATGCATGGTTAGCATAAGCCCTAAATAATCACTCCATCCCTCTC
>JAGQZA010000229.1 GCA_020435805.1 Flavobacteriaceae bacterium | reverse complement strand
ATGAAAAAACGGTTCAAGTTTACACTCAAACCGCTATTGCTTATACACAATGTTACCTGCTGTGCTTTATTCAATCTTTCTGTAATGTTTCTTTCACAGTTCTTTGTAGCATTTCGATAACATCTTCTTTAAACCAATTATTTTTAGACTGCCAAATGTTATTTCGCGGTGATGGATGAGGCAACGGTAAAAATTCAGGTAAGTAGGTTTCGTAATTTTTAACGGTTTCGGTTAAAGTTCTTTTTTTGAGGTTTTTGAGATAATAGTTTTGCGCATATTGACCAATCAGCAGTATCAATTTTACTTCTGACATTGATTCTAATAGTTGGTTGTGCCACAAAGGTGCACATTCTGGTCTTGGCGGTAAATCGCCTGATTTTCCAGTTCCCGGAAAACAAAAGCCCATTGGGATTAAGGCAAAATGTGCTTTGTCATAAAATAATTCTTTGCTCACATTTAACCACGCTCTTAAATTTTCACCACTTGCATCATCCCAAGGGATTCCAGTATCTTGAACTTTTTGACCTGGTGCTTGTCCGATAATTACAATTTTTGAACTTTTGCTGGCTTGTATTATCGGTTTTGGTGCGTTTGGTAAAAACTCCTTACAAACATTGCAACTTCTAATTTCTGTAATTAGTTTGTCCATTTTATAAAAATACAAAAACACTTGAAGATTTGCCTCCAAGTGTCTTTGGTGAAATTTGTTTTTGTTACTATTCTTCGCTTAATTTTGTCCATTTTGAGTTGGCTTTGGTTACCAATTCTTTGTGATTTCCAGCTAACCATAGTTGTTGTGCATCGACTTCCAAATCATAAAGAAACAAGTAGTACTTACCGTCCTTTACAATAAATTTGTTTGGGTCAACTCTGAATTTTGCTCCAACGGAAACCCCAAAAGCACAGTACCCGCCATATTGTGGTAAATATTTTTTAGGATTTGCCTCGAATGTTTTTTTCTGGTCTCCATTTGTAAAATAGTACGCCAAACCGTCATAGGTTGTTTTATATTCTTTTAACCCTTTTTGGGCAATTCCCAAATCCAAATAGGATACAGGACTATAGCCATGCAATGCTATTTTGCTATCGTCCGTGTTATAATTCTGTGAAAATCCTATTGATGTAAATAACATCATCGTAATTGTTAATAATATCGATTTCATATTTTCTGTTTTTTAATGTTTGTGTTTATAATTAAGACTTAAAATACTGTTCTTCTACTATTTGCCCGTTTTCCCAGACCGACCGAATAATTTCATGCCATAAAATTTTGCTTCCGTCTTTCATATCAAAGTCAAAAGTGTATTCGGCAAAAGAAATATTACCATTTAAGGAAGCATTGTGTAGCGTGATTCCGTTAACATTTGCTATGGCATCGGCAAAGCCTTGCATTTTGGTAAGCATTTCGGGTTTGTTGTTGGTAATTGTACCGTCAAAATCTGTGGTTATGGCATTCTTGGCAAAATATTTTTCGGTTGCCTCAACTATTTGCCCTTTTTTTACCATCTCGTTCTTTGACGAGAAAATTTCATTTAATGATTGTTCCATTGTAATTCATTTAAATTGTTTGCCAATATTGACAGTACAAATCTCTATCAATGGCAAACCAATAAAAATGAAGTAGGTCAAGAAAAAAAGTTGATGTAGTTCAACTTTTTTTAGTTTTGTTGTTTCTGATTCTTGATAAAAATTCAGTTGACATCCTTAAATAGGAAGCCAAAGCGTATTGCGGCACACGCTGAACGAAGTTTGGGTAGTTCAATAAGAAATTTTCGTATCGAGCCTCTGCCGAATGTGTAAGGTCAAATAAAATACGCCTATGCTCAAAGGCAAGACCTTTTTCGGCCATTATTCTAAAGAAGGTTTCAAATTTGTGGTTGGAAGCTTTTAATTCCTGTTCTTTGTTGAAATCCAATTGTAAGATGGTGCTGTCTTCCAAAGCCACAATGAAAAGTGTTGCAGGATGCTGATAAATGTAGCTGTTAAAATCTGATACCCACCAATTTTCTATGGCAAACTGTAGTGTGTGGTCTTGTCCGTCATCTGTAATGGCATAGGTTCTGAAAGCACCTTTTACTACAAATGACCTATGTTTGTTTGTGAAATTGGGCTGAACAATAAATTGTCTTTTTTTTACCTTGACCTCCTCAAAGGCAGATACAAATTTTTCGGCCTCATCTTCTTCTAGCGGAACAAAGCTTTGTACATAGTCTAATAATTGCTTTTTATTCATTATTAAGTTTATGTGCTCTTTTGGTGTTTCTGCATTGCAGGTAACGGTCCTGGCTATAATATCGGCGGGGCTGGTGGCGACCCCGCGGCTTCGCCGCAGGCGAAAAGTCGGAGTGTGG
>JAGQZA010000228.1 GCA_020435805.1 Flavobacteriaceae bacterium | reverse complement strand
GGAAATAAAATATTCCACATGTACCAAACGTTTCACGATAGAGAAGATGCTGTGGGAATTGGGTTATTTATTGTAAAAAACCAAGTGGAAATGCTTCAAGGAAGCATTGAGGTAATGAGTACTGTAGATGTAGGAACTACCTTTATTATTCGGTTTTAATCTTTATTCTCCTCAGGGGCAGCTGCCTCATTATCCATTTGTGCCAGCCACTTCGGGTCTTTTCTTTTTGGAAAAGCTCTTTTATTGAACAGAATAAGTAAGGCTACGCCAACACTTATAGCAGAATCTGCCACGTTAAAAACCGGGTCAAAAAACGAAAACGAAAACATATCCACTACTTTTCCGTGAAATAAGGTGCCGTATCCTCCTTCAGCAGGCATAAAAGTAGCTACTTGATGAGTACTGTCGTTAAAGATGATTCCATAAAAAACGGAGTCGATAATGTTGCCGAAAGCCCCCGCAAAAATAAGGGCAATAGAAACAATAAGTACTTTTGAAGCTTCCTTCCGAATCGAATCCCATAACCAATATCCTATGCCAATGATGGCACCAATCCTAAAGAGTGACAATGCTAATTTTCCATATTTCCCGGGTATTTTAGCTCCCCAAGCCATGCCCTCGTTTTCAATAAAATAAATTTTGAACCAGCTAAAAACGTTCACACCATCTCCAATTGCAAAGTGTGTTTTAATGTAAATTTTTGAAATCTGGTCTATTAATAGCACCAGGATTATAAGGGCAATTGCTTTTTTTAAGGTCATTGTTTTTTTGTTTCGGAAGCAAAAGTAAGTATTTATTCTGGGGTATGGAATAAGCTTATATTCCCGTTAACACTTTCGGCGATGAGAGTGTACATAGCCTTGCCCGAAAGCTTGTTAAAAACAGTTCCTTTTTTGGAAACCCCTACACCCGAAACCTCTGGTTTTGCATAAACAGTAATATTGCCAAAATGAGTGTTGAGCATTGCATTTCCTGAAAATTCTTTAAGGATACAATGACCGTCTCTAAGGTTTACATCTAATTCCTTAAAGTTTCCTATTGCTTCCAATGAGGCTAATTTTGACGATATAAAAACAGTCATCCACTCCGGAATATAAAGTTGCAGTTCTATAGAAATTACTTTATGCGCCGCCAATTTATCGTTTTGGGGAATAAAATAAGGGCGGTAGGAAGGTTTTAAAGTAAGTATTTTGCCTTTTTCGGAAGCCCCTATATTCATGCTTTCAAAGTTTTCTCCGGCAATTTTTGATTGCAATTTAATTTCTGAAAAATTTCCGGCAATGATTTCAATGTTAAACACCTCATCCGAGAGAATCTCAATCACTTCAAAAGCAGTTCCTTTCCATGACTTTTCAATAACCTTTTGTGAAATGCCTTTTGGTATAAAAAACAAACAGAAAAACAGAAAAAAACCCAACAGCGTAGTGTTGGGTTTAGGATATCTTGATTTTACGGTGTTGTTTATTTTCAACATCATCAAAAAGCTATTTCTGCATATTCTTTGCTTCAATGCTTAAGGTGGCATGAGGAACTAATTTTAATCGCTCGGGATTGATTAATTTTCCGGTAACACGGCAAATTCCGTAGGTTTTGTTTTCAATCCGTATTAAAGCATTTTTTAAATCGCGAATAAACTTTTCTTGACGAATGGCCAATTGGGAAGAAGTTTCCTTACTCATCACTTCACTTCCTTCATCAAAGGCTTTAAAGGTTGGCGAGGTATCATCGGTACCATTGTTACTATCGTTTTTATAAGCACTTTCAATTAAAGCCAGCTGTTCTTTGGCCTTTTCAATTTTTTCGGTAATTAAAATTCTGAACTCTTCTAATTCCTTATCGCTGTATCGTGTTCTTGAATCCTGAGACATAGTATTCTAATGTTTTTTTATGCGTAATTTAGTTTCTATTCCGTCAAAAGCAATTTCCGCCCCCTCTGTTAATTGCTCGGCAAAAGTAAGAATTTCGGTTAATGTTTCTTCTTTTATGTATTGAATATTCTGATTGATTGCATTTTCAAGCGTTTTATCACTTTGAAGCGTGATTTCAACTCTATCGGTTACTTCAAAACCAGTGTCCTTTCTTATATTCTGAATTCTATTTACCAACTCTCTGGCAATTCCTTCGTTTTTAAGTTCGGGGGTAATGGTAACGTCCAATGCTACGGTTACGCCATCACTATTGGCTACCAGCCATCCTTCAATATCCTGCGAGCTTATCAATACATCATCAAGGGTCAATGTACTATTTTTTCCGTTAAGCGAAATAGGCATTTCCCCTTCTTTTTCTAACACGCCAATTTCTTTTTGACTGAAGTTTGAAATCACTTGTGCAACGGCTTTCATATCCTGCCCAAAACGGGGACCCAATTTTTTGAAATCGGGTTTTATTTGCTTTACCAATAATCCCGAACCTT
>JAGQZA010000227.1 GCA_020435805.1 Flavobacteriaceae bacterium | reverse complement strand
GCCCTTAGCCAAATTGGTTTTATAAACTTTTACTAAATTCTCTTTTAAGATTACTTAATTGGTTTGCAATGCTTGCATTGTATTGTAAATCGCCAATGCGGAGAATAAATCCACCAATGATACTTTCATCAATTTCATTCTCCAAAGTAACACTCTTACTTCCTGTTAATTCCTCTACTTTAGCCAATACTTGTTTTTCAATACCTTCTGAAAGCGGAACTGCTGTAATAACCTTTGCCGATTTTACTCCTTGGGCTTCATTGTATAGCGAAGTATAGGCAAGAGCCACATTTCCAAGCTGATCAATTCTATGATTGGAAACTAACACGTCTATTAATGAATGTGTAGTTTTAGTTTGAGCGCTAAAAATTTGCTGCAATG
This sequence comes from Flavobacteriaceae bacterium, assembly GCA_020435805.1. Classification (GTDB taxonomy): domain Bacteria; phylum Bacteroidota; class Bacteroidia; order Flavobacteriales; family Flavobacteriaceae; genus Halomarinibacterium. Next base: position 2,068 of record JAGQZA010000227.1, on the reverse strand, counting down.
CTTCTTTTTTATCTTCGCCTTTAATGACGGGACTTTGTAGCACTACTCTTAACTCCTTGCTGGAAGACAATGTATCCCAAATGGTTTGCATATCGGCAAAAACTTCCTTAGCATTTCCTTGCTCGGTTGCTTTTTGCAACACCGCCTTGGCGTATCGAATTCCTGTTTTACTTCCGTTCATCGATTGTTAGTTAAGTTTTGCGTCACCCAACATATCTTCCACCAATTTTAATTGTTTGTCTTTGTTGGAAAGTTCTGCTTTTACCACTTTTTCGGCAATATCAAGAGAAAGATTGGCTACTTGCGCTTTTAACTCAGAAATGGCTGCCTTCTTTTCAGTTTCAATAGCCGCTTGTGCATTAGCAATTAATTTGTCTGCCTTTACTTTGGCATCTTCTTCAGCATCTGCAATCATCTTAGTTTTAATCTCTCTTGCTTCTTTTAAAAGTGCTTCTCTTTCGGCACGAGCTTCTTTCAAGATTCTTTCGTTATCTGCTGTAAGATTTTCCATTTCTCTTTTGGCAGCTTCAGCAGCAGCTAGAGCATCTTTAATAGACTGTTCTCTATCATTAACAGAGTTAAGAATTGGTTTCCAAGCAAACTTTTTAAGGATGAAAAGAAGTATTAGGAAGGAAATTCCCGTCCAAAAAATAAGTCCGAATTCTGGAGTAATTAATTCCATGGGTTTGTTTTTCTAAATTAATTTAAATACAAAACTAGGCGCAACCAACCGTTGCGCCTTGGTCTTTTTTAGTTATCCTGCAACAAGGAAAGATACAACCACCCCGAAAAGTGCTACCGCTTCGATAAATGCAATCAAAACGATTGCAGAACCTTGCAGTTTTCCTTGCATCTCTGGTTGACGCGCCATGGCTTCCATAGCAGCCCCACCAATTTTACCTACACCGATACCTCCACCAATGGCTGCAAGACCAGCTCCAATTGCTGCAAATGCTCCATAGTTGGCTACGGCTTCTTGTACTAATGCTAAACTCATAGTTACTATATTTAAAAATTAATTAATGTTCGTGTTCTTCTTCCAATGCTTGCCCAAAATACAATGCCGAAAGCATGGTAAAGATATAGGCTTGAATGGCTACTACTAAAACTTCGATAACGCTAATAAACACCACAAAAACAACAGAGCCTACACCCACCGCATAGTTTTTGAAAATGAAGGTTAGCGAAATCAAACTCAATACAATAATGTGTCCTGCGGTAATGTTTGCAAACAAACGTATGGTTAATGCTATAGGCTTAATAAACATCCCCATAAACTCTATGGGAGCCAAAAACAACTTCATAGGCACGGGTAAACCGGGCATCCATAGCATGTGTTTCCAATAGTATTTTTTACTACTAAATAGTGTTATAATAAAGGTAATGATTGCCAAAGTAACTGTAAAGGCAATGTTACCACTTAAGTTGCTGCTAAAAGGGAAAAAAGGAATTAGCCCAATTACATTGTTAATCCAGATAAAGAAAAACAAGGTTAATAGAAACGGCATATAACGCATATAGTGCTTTTTCCCAATGTTAGGGATAGCTACTTCATCTCTAATAAAAAGGATGATGGGTTCCATAAATTTCCCAATCCCCGATGGCATATTATTTTGCGATTTCTTGTAAGATCGTGCACTTAACAAGAAAATTAAAAGTATAAATGCCATGGATAGAAACATGGAAAATACATTCTTTGTGATGGAAAAATTCAAGGGCTTGTGAGCATTTGTGGGATGATGTTCGGCATCAAACGCTACGGCAGTAGCTCCTTCCTCCAATTGATAAATCTTCTCGTGAAGGTTTACAAATTTCAATCCGTTTTTCTCCACGATGGTTTTTCCGTCTATATCATGGTGAAATTCGCCAGAACTGAAAGTTACCAAACCGTTTTCAGTCCATAAAATAATGGGTAGCGAAAGCGCTAAATCGCCAGCTATGTGGAAGCTATGACTGTCTGTAATGTGATGGAAGATAAGTTCCTTGGTATCGAACACCTCTTCTTCAACAACATCTTTTTTTTCTTCACTTTTAGTGGCAGTAGCGACAAGGGTTGAGAGTAAAAAAA
>JAGQZA010000226.1 GCA_020435805.1 Flavobacteriaceae bacterium | reverse complement strand
CAAACTTTTCATTTCGGGACACTCCCATATTTTAAAAGTCATACCTGATAAAAAATTAGGGCTATTGCATATGAATCCGGGTGCTGCGGGGAAACATGGCTTTCAAAAAGTACGTACCATGCTTCGGTTTGAAATTGAGGGAACGGATATTAAAAATTTGGAAGTGATAGAGTTTACAAAGTAAAAACCCCCAAAATGGCATGTTTCGGGGGTTTTCGCACTAATAGATACTAAGAGGTCGTTTATCGTAAGCGATCTACCGATTTTACGAGATCCTCGTCCCTTTTGATGGCCTTGTTGGCCAGCACTAGAAAAACGATAGAAATGATGGGAAGTAGCACCCCAATACCCTTCATTGAAACCAAAGTCTCTCCGGATACCTTTAGTGATCGCGCTACAAAAACGCCTAGTAATACAAAGTTTAATAAGATAGATAAGCGATTAAGCACAAACTGACCTTTTCGCTTTTTGAAATTAAATATCGAAATTAAGGTAATAATAACCGGAGCAAAAAGAAGTACCAAAACCAACGGTTCTTTCTTCTCAATAACTAAAATCCCGGTAGTGTCTTTTACTTCAGGAAACCAAACATACAACACTCCCATCGCCAAAATGGAAAGAATCATATACACGGTTTGGATGCGTTGCAGCATGGGGCTTTTTAAATTTTGGTCAAAAATACACTTTCTTTCAAAAAAAATAAATACGAGATTTAAAATATTGTTGTAATATTGCAGTAACAATTCGTAACCGGCTCAACAGAGGTTACTTAGTCTCCAGACACATTTTCAACTAAATTACCCTTATTGAAAAATAAATTAGCAATTAAAATTTATCTATTATTTTATAATGTTTGAAATTTCTGAATTAAAAGAAAAAAAGCTTCCCGAATTACAGGAACTTGCTAGCAACTTAGGTGTGCCTAAATTTAAAACCCTAAAAAAATTGGATTTGGTGTATCAAATCCTAGATTATCAAGCCGCCAACCCTAAAGCGGTAAAAGCAGTAACTCAAGAAGCTAAAGCTACCCCCGAAGTAACTCCTTCAAATCCTCAAAACACTCCCAAGGCTTCAGAGCCCGAGAACCAAGGAAATACTCCACAACAACATAAAAATAATACCCCTCAAAACAACCAACGAGAACGTCATCAAAAAAATAACCGCAATGACCATCGAAATCAAAAAGGAGGGCAAAAACAGCATCATTCACAAAATTCTCAACATAATCAAAACCCAAAAGGCGAAAACGACAAAAATAAACAAGAGCCTGCAAAAGTAAACCCTAACTCCAATGGAAATACTAATGGGAATACTAATGGAAATCAAAAACAACCCAATAAACACGAAGATTCTAACGGAAACAAAGATACCCGTAACAGGTATCGCGAACCCGATTTTGAATTTGACGGTATCATAGAAAGCGAAGGCGTTTTGGATATTATGCAAGACGGCTATGGCTTCCTGCGTTCCAGCGATTATAACTATTTATCGTCTCCGGATGATATTTATGTATCGCAATCTCAAATTCGTCTCTTTGGGTTAAAAACAGGAGATACGGTTTTAGGGGAAGTACGCCCCCCAAAGGAAGGCGAAAAATATTTTCCGCTTATTAAAGTGAGCAAAATAAATGGATTAAGCCCCAATGTAGTGAGAGATCGTGTTTCTTTTGAACACTTAACTCCGCTATTCCCTACGGAAAAATTCAACATTGCCGAAAAGCAAAGTACGGTTTCCACAAGAATTATCGACCTTTTTGCACCCATTGGAAAAGGACAACGGGGAATGATTGTTTCGCAACCCAAAACGGGTAAAACCATGCTTTTGAAAGATATTGCCAATGCTATTGCTGCAAACCATCCGGAGGTATATCAAATTATTTTATTGATTGACGAACGCCCCGAAGAGGTAACCGATATGCAACGAAACGTAAAAGGCGAAGTAGTGGCTTCCACCTTCGACAAAGAGGCTAGTGAACACGTACGGGTTGCCAATATTGTGATTGATAAAGCAAAACGACTGGTAGAATGCGGCCACGATGTGGTGATACTTTTAGACTCTATTACCCGTTTGGCAAGAGCATACAATACGGTTCAGCCAGCGTCTGGAAAGATATTGAGTGGTGGTGTAGACGCTAACGCGCTTCACAAACCGAAACGATTCTTCGGAGCGGCAAGAAAGATCGAGAAAGGCGGTTCGTTGACCATTCTTGCAACAGCTTTGACCGAGACCGGTTCTAAGATGGATGAAGTGATCTTTGAGGAGTTTAAAGGAACAGGTAACATGGAACTTCAGCTTGATAGAAAGATTTCGAACAAGCGAATCTTCCCTGCTATCGATATTGTTGCTTCAAGTACACGAAGAGACGATCTATTGGTGGACAAAGAACAGCTACAACGTATCTGGATCCTGCGAAACCATTTGGCAGACATGACGCCTGTGGAAGCCATGGAATTCCTTCGCGACCGTATCGAAAGAA
>JAGQZA010000225.1 GCA_020435805.1 Flavobacteriaceae bacterium | reverse complement strand
AACAAAATATTGTACCTGTGGTACATCAAGCATTGCGCAAAGCAAATATCGACAAAAAACAGCTAAGTGCCATAGCCTTTACACAAGGTCCCGGATTAATGGGTTCGTTGCTTGTAGGTTCCTCATTTTCAAAGTCTTTAGCTATGGGTTTGCAAATTCCGCTAATAGCTGTAAACCATATGCAGGCTCATATTTTGGCACATTTTATTAAAGCTGAAGGACAAACGGCTCCATCTTTTCCATTTATTGCCCTAACCATTAGCGGCGGACATACCCAAATTGTAAGGGTAAATGATTATTTTGAGATGGAAATCTTGGGAGAAACCATAGATGATGCTGTGGGGGAAGCCTTCGATAAGTCGGCAAAAATTTTAGGACTTCCCTACCCCGGAGGGCCGTTAATAGACAAATATGCTCAAAATGGAAACCCTCTGGCTTATTCATTTACAAAGCCTAAAGTGGGTGATTTGGAATTTAGCTTCAGTGGGTTGAAAACAGCTGTTTTGTATTTTATTGAACGTGAAACGTTGCAAAACCCAAATTTTATTTCAGAAAATAGGGAAGATATTTGCGCCAGTATTCAATTTACTATTGTAGATTATTTAATGGATAAACTGAAAAACGCAGTGGCTATCACAGGAATTAATGAAATTGCCATAGGCGGGGGTGTTTCTGCAAATAGTGGGATTCGTAAAGCATTAAAAGATGCCGAAGCTACTTATGGATGGAAAACGCATGTACCAAAATTTGAATACTGCACAGATAATGCCGCTATGATTGCTATGGTAGGCGAATTAAAATTTAAAAAGCACGAATTTTCTGAAAAAAATACGGTCGCTAAGGCCCGAATGAAATTTTAACTCATGAGTACCACTGAAGAAATTTTGAAAAGAATACGAATTGCCCTAAAACCTTGGCAAAAGGATATTGTAGAAAAACGCATGTTTGGTGGAACTTGTTTTTTATACAAAAGCAAAATGTGTGTAGGAGAAACCAAAGAACGACTCATGGTACGAGTACCTTCCGAAAGGATGGCAGCTTCTTTGGCCATGGAACATGTGGGGCCTATGAATTTTACAGGGAAGCCCATGAAAGAATTTATTTTTGTAACCGAAAAGGGTTTTGATACTGAAGAAAAATTGCAACACTGGATAGAAATTGGGGTTGCCCATGCAATAAGTAAGTCAAAACAATAAAATGAATTTATTCTACCAAAAAGGGCTTTTAGAAACCACTAAAAGTGTTGTTTTTGATAAGGATGAAAGTCGTCATCTTCAAAAAGTTTTACGCTATAAAACAGGAGATAAAGTATCCATAACCAACGGATTGGGAGGTTTGTTTACCGCTACTCTTGTGGAGGTAAATCAAAAGCAATGTGTGGGTACAATTATTGAATATAAAAAAGTCCCCCCACTACCCTATCAATTGCATATGGCTGTAGCACCTACCAAAAACAATGATCGCTTTGAATGGTTTTTGGAAAAGACCACCGAAATAGGTGTCGCAGAAATTACCCCTATTATATGTGATCACAGCGAGCGAAAAGTTGTAAAGTTAGATCGATTTGAAAAAATCATTGAAAGCGCCATGAAACAATCGCTTAAAATGTATAAACCCATTCTTCATCCGGCTATTTCTTTTTCAGATTTTTGTAAATTTCAACTAAACACCCGCTCCAAAAAATATATAGCTCATTGCTATCATTCTGAAAAAAAATTACTTAAAGATTACTGCCATCCAAATGAATCTTCCATAATTCTTATTGGCCCGGAAGGAGATTTTTCTACTAACGAGATTGAATTTTCAGAAAAAAACGGATTTATTCCTATTAGCTTTGGCGAAAGCCGCTTACGCACCGAAACTGCTGCTATTGTTGCGTGTTCCACAGTTTACAATATTAATTTGACGTAACCAAAAAGTTAATTAATAGTGTTTTTCGTCGATTAAATTTGTTGTTTAATCGGTATTTTATATCTTTCGGCCACCAAATCAATACTAAAATTTAGTTAGTTAACCTACTTACTGAGTTATGAATGCGATAAAAGTTAGTCCTCGAAAAAGTCCACGAACCGCACTTCCGCCCATGGACAATGTGTCTTTAAAATTTCTTTCGCCCATGCAGCGGAAAAGATCGAAAAAGATAACAAAAGACTGGAAACTTTTTACCTATCCTCTGTTTGGTGAAATGATGGATAAAATTTAGTAAAAGACTACTCCAAGCCATTTCAATTTTGCTATTTTTGAAGAATGAGATGGTTTTATTCATTTTTTCTCTTTTTTGTTTTTGGAAGCTTCCACGCGCAAGAATTGGCGATACTTAAATACAATGGTGGCGGTGACTGGTATGGCAACCCAACATCATTGCCTAACCTTATAAAATTTTGTAATCAACAAATACACACAGCCCTAAACGAAAAACCGCAAACGGTATCCCCATTAGAAACAGAACTCTATAATTATCCTTTTATTCATATGACAGGGCATG
>JAGQZA010000224.1 GCA_020435805.1 Flavobacteriaceae bacterium | reverse complement strand
GGTGCAGACCTTTCAGGAACCGGGAAAGTGGCTATTATTTGGTTAGTTTTAGCTTATTTATTGCATACTTGGGGAGAATTGTGTTTATCCCCGGTGGGACTTTCTTATGTAACAAAACTATCCCCCGGGAAAATTGTAGGCTTTATGATGGGCGTTTGGTTTCTCGCAACCGCAGGTTCAGAATACATTGCCTCTCTCTTGGCAAACCTTGCCAGCATTGATACCTCCGGAGGTACTGCCACCGACTTAATGGGAGCAAAGGCTAGTTATACCAGTTTATTTCAGAAATTATTTTACACAGGATTAATCTTTGGAGTTGTATTACTGGCAATTTCACCTTTGGTTAAAAAGATGATGCACAATGTAGATGCCGATGAAAGTGGCGAAGACGAAATCCTAATGGAAGAAAAACATTAATTAAAAACGTATAATTATGACCGAAAATTCAACCGACCAATTTTTTAAATCGAAAGTATTAGGGCATCCTTCCGGATTGTTTGTACTGTTCTTCACTGAAATGTGGGAGCGTTTTTCCTTCTACGGGATGCGAGCACTTTTGGTATTGTTTTTAACAGCATCCTTACTAGATGAAGGCTGGGGATGGCCTCGTGAGCATGCCATGGCATTGTTTGGTTCTTACACAGGACTAGTATATTTATCCACCATGCTGGGGGGTTATTTTGCGGATAAAGTAATTGGTTATCGCTGGGCAGTAGTGGTAGGGGCTTTTTTAATGACGCTGGGTCATGGTTCTATGGCACTAGAGACTTCTTGGTCTATTTATTTGGGATTGGCTTTGTTGGTTTTTGGTAATGGATTTTTTAAACCCAACATGACTTCCATTGTTTCTGAAATGTACAAAGACAGACCTGAAAAAAAAGATGGTGCCTATACCATTTTTTACATGGGTGTAAACTCGGGCGCATTTTTTGGAATCCTTTTATGTGGGTATTTGGGTGAAAAAGTAGGCTGGAGTCTTGGTTTTGGATTGGCTGGTATTTTTATGTTTTTTGGATTAATTCAATTTTGGCTTTCTCAAAATATTTTTGGAAATATTGGGCTTAAACCCAATAAAAATGATGAAAACTCTATTGAAGCGTTAGATAAGGACAAAAGAAATCCATTTACAACATGGCAGTTAGGTCTCATAGCAGTATGTATCATTTTGGGGGTTATGTGGATTTTGAACGAACCCGCATCATTGGTTACCGAAGGGAGAATTAATGTTTTTTCTTTTTTAGGCGAGAATGGTAATAATATTGCCATTTTAACAGCATTAGGATTATTTTTAATACTGCTCATTTATCGCCTTACGCAGTATTCAAAAATTACCATGCAAAAACTTATTGCAGTATCCTTTTTTGCTTTTTTGACTATTTTCTTTTGGGCTATTTTTGAACAATCGCCAGGCACATTGACCATTTTTGCAAGAGATTATACCGATAGGGTTTTAGATGGTAGTTCTGCAACTATTTTTAAAATTGTAAACGCTAGTATGACCCTAATTCCGTTGGGAATCATCACTTGGGTTTTATACCTTCTTTTTAAACAAACTTTTAAGAAATATGCTATCGCAAACATTTTTTTAAGTTTAAGCTTTGTGATTGTTTGGGGGGTAGCCATCTGGATGTTAAATAATCAATTTGCAGAAGAAAGCCCCGAAGTTCCCGCTTCATGGTTTTCAACTTTAAACTCTTTGTTTATCATCACTTTGGCACCATTGTTTTCGAAATGGTGGGAGAGTAAATACAATCCTTCAGCAAATGTAAAATACGGTATAGGGATGTTCTTATTGGCGCTGGGGATGGCTTGTGTAGCCTTTGGTGCCGGGGGAATAGAACCCGGAGCGCAAACGGCTTCCGTGAGTATGATTTGGTTGGTTTTGGTGTTTCTATTCCATACCATGGGAGAGCTTTGTATTTCGCCCGTAGGACTCTCTTATGTAAGTAAGTTAGTACCGGCAAGAATGATTGCCTTTATGTTTGGGGTTTGGTACTTAGCCGTAGCCATTGGAATGAAAGGAGCAGGTAAGTTTGGTGAAAATATCGATAAGATTGCCAATGAAAATGGAATAAGTTACTTCTTTTGGATGCTCACTATTGTATCGGTAGTGGTGGGAGTCATTGCTGTTGTCTTCCAACCCGTCATCAAGAAATTAATGCACGGTGTACGCTAATTAACAATACTTTTAACTAAAAAACGTTCCCATTGTGGAACGTTTTTTGTTATCTTGGATAAGTTTTAAATTTTTAAAAATGAAAAAGATTACCTTATTATTTCTATTGTTTTCAATAGGAATTGTATCGGCTCAAGAAATTAAATGGATGACCATGGATGAAGCCCTTGCCGCACAATCCAAAACTCCTAAAAAAATATTTGTAGATATGTACACCGTGTGGTGTGGCCCTTGTAAAATGCTCGATAAAAACACCTTCAGCAATCCGGACGTGGCAGCATTTATAAACAAGAATTTTTATGCTGTAAA
>JAGQZA010000223.1 GCA_020435805.1 Flavobacteriaceae bacterium | reverse complement strand
ACATAAAATTCTGCTTTATTGATTTATTTAAAACACGAAATGAAAAGGAATTTTATGAATACTTCGCCGGTGAAGTAATCAAAGCCTCTTATTCGAAATGGGAAGAACGGCTTGAAAAAACAAAAGTTTTTTTCAAACACTTAATCCCCAAATTCAGCTTTGGTGTAGATCCAACTCAAGAATTTTCAGTATCCTTAGATTGGGAAGAAGTTCAAAAACACCCCCAAGAAATATTAGACTTGCCCGAGGTCATTTCAAAAGAGAAAGGAATTCATTTAATCATTTGTCTCGATGAATTTCAAAACATTGCACACTTTAATGATTCGTTGGGTTTTCAAAAAAAATTACGTGCCAGCTGGCAAACGCACCAACATTGTTCCTATGCTATCTACGGTAGTAAGCAACATATGATGACTGAAATTTTCGAAAAAAAATCGATGCCTTTCTATAAGTTTGGAGAAATTTTATTTCTTCCAAAAATTGACAATAAACATTGGTCTTCGTTCATTGTTAAAAGATTTAAGAAAACCGGAAAAAGTATTTCCTTAAAAAATGCTTCAAAAATTGCTGCCATGGTAGATAACCACCCTTATTTTGTACAGCAATTAGCAAATACCATATGGATAAGTACCCACGAAAAATGTGGGGAGGATGAAATTGAGAAAGGGTTAAAAAATTTATTGAATCAATACGATCTTATTTTTAGTAGAGAATTGGATGGGCTTTCAAACTTACAACTCAACTTACTCAAAGCCATTGCAAACAACGAAGAAAAATTAAGCAGTAAAGACACTATTAAAAAATACGATTTGTCTTCTTCGGCAAGTGTGAATAGATCTAAAGAAGCACTTATTCAGAAAGAAATTATTGATACTTTTCAACAGAAGATTACTTTTCTGGATCCACTTTTTAAAATCTGGTTTAAAACAATTTATTTGAAATAATTATAGTAGCATAATTTGTATTTTTATACAGCAAACAAAATACTATGAATGTAAAAGAAAAAATGCTCTGCGACGATGCCCTAAAAGGAAAAACCATTGTGGTTACCGGAGGCGGTAGCGGCCTTGGTAAAGCCATGGCCACCTATTTTTTAGAGTTAGGTGCCAACGTTGTCATTACCTCTCGAAATCTTGAAAAACTACAAACCGTTGCGACTGAAATGGAAGCTTCAACGGGAGGAAAAGTGCTCCCAGTACCATGTGATGTAAGAAACTATGAAGAAGTAGAAGCTATGGTAAAAGCTTCAATGGATACCTTTGGTTCTGTAGATATTTTGTTAAACAACGCTGCCGGAAACTTTATCTCTCCTACCGAAAGATTGTCGAGTAACGCTTTTGACACCATTATAGATATTGTGCTTAAAGGCACTAAAAATTGTACCCTAGCTTTTGGAAAACACTGGATTAATAGCAAGGAAACCAACAAAGTAGTCCTAAACATTGTTACCACCTACGCATGGACGGGCTCTGCCTATGTAGTCCCCAGTGCCACGGCAAAAGCAGGGGTATTAGCCATGACACGTTCCCTAGCCGTTGAATGGGCAAAATACGGAATGCGTTTCAACGCCATTGCGCCGGGGCCATTCCCTACCAAAGGCGCTTGGGATAGACTTCTTCCCGGCGATTTAAAAGAAAAGTTTGATTTGGCTAAAAAAGTACCTCTCAAACGCGTGGGCGACCATCAAGAATTAGCCAATCTAGCTGCCTATTTGGTTTCCGACTTTTCGTCCTATATTAATGGGGAAGTCATTACTATTGATGGCGGTGAGTGGTTAAAAGGTGCCGGACAATTCAATTTATTGGAAGACATCCCAGACCAAATGTGGGATATGCTCGAGGCTATGATAAAGGCTAAAAAGAATGGATAATTATCATTGAAATAGTCGTGGGTGGCCAAAAAAAATAATTCTATTTGAAATAGTTGTTGGAGTTTTTGAATACTATTTTCTTTACTCTATTTTCCATTCACGATTCACTAAAAAATTGTTTACACCCTGTTAACAAATATCCTTTTCAAACCCCATAATTAATCGTATTTTTATCGTTTATAATTTGTAAAAAATTAATGGGTAAAATTATTGCTATTGCCAATCAAAAAGGGGGGGTTGGAAAAACCACGACTTCTGTAAATTTAGCAGCTTCCTTAGGTGTTTTAGAAAAAAAAGTGCTTCTCATAGATGCAGATCCACAAGCCAATGCTACTTCGGGTTTGGGGATTGATGTTGAAGGTGTGGAAATGGGTACCTACCAACTTTTAGAACATACCGTAAGTGCCAAAAAAGCAATTATTTCTACCTCTTCTCCCAACCTAAACCTAATTCCGGCACATATCGATCTGGTGGCTATTGAAATTGAATTGGTGGATAAAGAAAATCGTGAATCCATGCTAAAACAAGCTATTTCCGATTTAAAAAACGACTACGATTTTATTTTAATAGACTGTGCGCCTTCGCTTGGGTTACTTACCCTAAATGCCCTCACGGCG
>JAGQZA010000222.1 GCA_020435805.1 Flavobacteriaceae bacterium | reverse complement strand
AACCAGTGCCTCTAAATGACCCTGATATTCGCGAACGATTGGATAGAGAGTTACTGGTTAATACTTATTGGCAGTCTAACGCCTTGCTAATTTTTAAACGTGCCCATAAATATTTTCCCGTAATAGAACCGCTTTTAGAAAAATATGGAATTCCGGATGATTTTAAATATTTGGCCGTAGCCGAAAGTGCGCTGGAAAATAATAGCTCACCGGCCGGGGCTGCAGGGTTTTGGCATTTTATGAAAGGCACCGGAAAAGAATATGGGCTTGAAATTAATGAGTATGTAGATGAACGATATAATTTGGAATTAGCTACTAAAGTAGCAGCCGATTATTTAAAGGCTTCAAAAAAGAAATTTGGTTCTTGGACTATGGCTGCTGCTGCTTATAATGCCGGAAATGGAGGGATGAATAATCAAGTTGAACGGCAAAAAGTAACAGATTATTACGACTTGCTATTGAATTCGGAAACCAGCCGATACGTTTTCAGAATTCTTGCTTTTAAAGAGATTTTAAGCAACCCCAAGAAATATGGATTCAACTTTGAAGAAAAAGATTTATACAAAGACATACCCTCTTTTAAAGTGAAGGTAGATACGGCTGTTACCAATTTTGCAGATTTTGCGAAGAAATTTGAAATCAATTATAAAATATTAAAAATACACAACCCTTGGCTAAGAGATACCTATCTCAAAAATTCAAGCGGAAAAGCGTATTATATTGAAATTCCCGAAAAGGGATATTATAAAAAAAGTGAATAGAATGAGTGTTCAAATAGTTGTTTCTTTAATCGCCATTGGAGTCTTGGCAGGAATGTTTAGTGGTTTTATGGGTGTTGGTGGAGGGGTTGTCATGATTCCAATGCTAATGTTTTTTTTGCAGTACGATCAGCATCAGGCGCAAGGTATGAGCTTGTCTGTTTTGGCAGTTCCGGTAACCTTAATTGCAGCATATACCTATCATAAATCCGGCTATCCGGTAAATTGGAAATATGCCTTACTAATTGCTTTTTTCTTTGTGGTGGGAGGTTTTTTGGGATCTAAAATTGCTATAAAAATTGACCAAACGATACTTAAAAAAATATTTGCTTTAGTTTTGGTATTAGCCGCTTTTAAGTTGTTTTTTTCAAAATAATGTAGAACTACAAACTACTTTGCAAAAGGGAAACACCGCTTGAAAAAGCCTGAAAATTAGCATTGTATGAGTTGTTGTATTCTTCACTGTAGTGGTGTAGAAAATTTCGTCTTACATCAAGAATTCGCTTGTCCTTAGCAATAAAAAAAGAGGTAGGAAAACCTAAAGTATGTTTCATGCAACGGATTACAAAATCATTTTTGTTTTCCTTTTCATCTACATACAGAATATTAATTTTTGAATTGAAATCCTTTTTTAATTTCCGAATCTGTTTCTTAGGACCCCAGTAGAGAATAACAAAATCAATTTCATTGCTGTAGGTATCTACAATATCATTAAGTGCCGGAATTTCACCTATTCCCGGGGTACACCAAGTAGCATAGGTAATAAGGTAAATGGGCTTTTCAAATTCGTGGAGGGTTATTTTTTTTCCGCTGAATTTTCGAACGTCAAACTTATCAATATAGGTGTTTTTTACAACATTATTAACCAAGGAATCGAACAAGAACTGAGCTCTTTCCAAATCGTTTTGAACATACGCTCTTTTAGCCCGTACTCTATATTTCCGAATATTTTTTTCAATGGCATCCGAAAAATAATTCTTTGGCTCGAAATCTTGAGCAAGGGAAGCTAGTGAGGTAAGTAGGAATAGGGTAAGTAGTAATTTACCCATAGGCACTAGATTTGGTTTTCGGTACAAATGTAGTAATGCGAATTCAAAAAAAGAGAAAAATTCAAATATTTTTCCCTTAAAATGGTGAAATACAGTTAACGATACCTTCCTCCTTTACCGGTTCTTCCGTATTGTTGTCTTGGAATGTTTGCTTTCTTCATTTGCTGCTGCATCATTTTTATTTGCTCTCCCAGCATATTGTGTTTGTCCAATTTTTTGGCTTCAGCCAGTAGCGTTTCTGCTTCTCTTTTTCTGTTTTTGGTCATGGCCACTCCGGCAAGGTTCAGTTTCACCATGGCCATATCGGCACTCATACTTAGCCCTAATTTTTCAGCTTTTCTGAAATATTTTTCGGCTTCATTCATATTGGTTTGCGAAACCATTAAGCCGTTGAGGTAGTTATAATATCCCTGTTGTTTGGTAACCAAGGCGGCTTCCGGATTTTTAATTCTATCCAGCCATTTTTTGGCACCCGGAAAATCCTGCTTTCGTAATCGCAAAAAGGCTAATAATATCATTTCATTTTTGAAATACAGGAACACAAAAACAAGAGAGAGTAAGAAATACATAATCCCGTTTCCAATATTTCCTTCCACAAATTGCCAAACAGAAAGCCCTAGAATGAGTGCAGTAAGAACTAATTTTATATTTTTATTGAACATGAATCTATAATTTGAATAGGCTGGCAAAGGTACTAAAAACAATCAAAAATATTTTTACTTTAGGGTTTGCGGAAGTAAAAAATGATT
>JAGQZA010000221.1 GCA_020435805.1 Flavobacteriaceae bacterium | reverse complement strand
CTAACTGAAATGAGTTTGGAAATAGGAAAGCTAATACATTATATGATTAATAACCCGGATAAATTTAGAGTTGGAACTAAAGAATAGTTGCCCACTGTAACTGCCCACTGAAAACTTATTACCATGACAATTCTCGACGGAAAGAAAGTAAGCGACGACATCAAAAATGAAATAGCCGCCGAAGTTCAAAAAATGAAGGACAACGGGGAAAAAGTACCGCATTTGGCAGCAGTAATTGTAGGGGACGACGGCGCCAGTTTAACCTATGTAGGGAGTAAAGTAAAAGCCTGCGAACGAGTGGGTTTTCAATCTACTATGGTGCGTTTGCCTAATACCACCAGCCAATTTGAATTGCTTGATAAAATTGAGGAATTAAACACCAATGATGATATAGACGGGTTTATCATTCAGTTGCCTTTACCGCCACAAATTGACACTCAAAAAGTATTGATGGCTGTAGACCCAAGTAAAGATGTGGATGGTTTTCATCCGGAAAACTTCGGTAAAATGGCATTGGATATGAGTACGTTTATTCCTGCCACTCCTTTCGGAATTTTAGAATTATTGGAACGCTACAATGTGGACACCAAAGGAAAACATACCGTAGTGATTGGTCGTAGCCATATTGTGGGACGTCCCATGAGTATTTTAATGAGCCGTAAAGGTTGGCCAGGCAATAGTACGGTAACACTAACTCATAGCAATACCAAGAATATTGCGCAAATTACTACGCAGGCAGATATTGTAATTTCTGCCCTTGGAGTGCCTAACTTTTTAAAGGCTGAAATGGTGCGCGATGATGCGGTGGTGATTGATGTAGGCATTACCCGTGTCCCCGATGAAACCAATCCAAAAGGCTATGCCATCGTAGGCGATGTAGATTTTGAAAATGTGAGTAAAAAAGCCTCATTTATTACCCCCGTTCCGGGAGGCGTAGGGCCTATGACCATTGCCATGTTACTTAAAAATACATTATTAGCAAGAGAGCAGCGAAAGGGAAACTAATTCATACTTTCTTCAGGATATTCCTTTCGGTAAATAGTGAGTAATACCAAAAACAAGCTAATCAACAGCGGGCCAAAAATAAGGCCGATAAATCCAAAAAGCGGTACGCCCACAATCACACCTACTAATGTAATTAACGGGTGTACGTTGTCCAGTTTTTTCAGCACATACAGTCGTATAATATTATCGGTGGAACCCACTACCACTAATCCGTAGATAAGGATGCCCCATGCGGCAAAAGTATTTCCGGTGGAAAGTTCCAAAATAAAAACCGGAATAATACCTAATAATGTTCCCACGAAAGGAATCATAGACCCAATGGTCACTATCACAAACCAAAAGAAAGGATCCTGTACCCCAAAAATAAGGAAGCCAATCAATGCTACAATACCCTGTGCCAAAGCAACTAATGGAATTCCCAAGGCATTGGAGCGAACCATCGCTTTAACTTGGTTGCCAATTACTTTTAAGTTGGTTTTATTCACAGGAATGTAATTGCCAACGGAATCTTTAGCTAACGAACGATCGGTAAACAGGTAAAATAGGATAAAATACATCAATCCAATAGCAATAAAAATATCAAAAGTGCTTCCGGCAAAACTTTGAAGGTTATTGGAAAGCCAGTTGGAAATGGCTCCAACATCTATTTGCGATGCAAGGTCAAAACCCAGCCTATCTTCCCAAGTGCCCATTTGTTCTTTAAAAGCATGAACTACTTTTTCTGAGTTATTTACTGCCTTGCCAATTTTATTGGTAAGTAACAAAATAACCCCCGAAACTGGAAGTAAAATACCCACAAAAGAAAGCACACAAAGCAAGGCCGCAGACAGGTTTCGGCTCCAACCTCTTCGTACCAGTTTTACCATCCAGCCCCGCAGTAACACATATATGGTGATAGCTCCCAATACACCCGATAGATAGGGAAGTAACTCCCAAAAAATAAGGCCGCCAATGACAATGATGATGAGTAAAATAAAGACTTGACGAATAATTGACTGCGGAATGGTTTTCATCTTATAGTTTATTGTTTTTAAAATTACATGATTTCACTAAATCTTTTGCTATCTTTCCTCTTCAAAGCAATAGATATTTTGACGGAATCTGTTTTTTTCAAAGAGAATAATGCTTTTACCATGTTTGGACTTCAACACTTGGTAGGGGTTCTATTTTTTACTTTGTTAGGATATATTTTAATTACTTGGGCCAAAAGACTTTCCGAAGAAAAGCAACACAAAATAGGAATTGTAATGGCCGTGTTTTTATGTCTCAGCTTACTGCTTTGGACCTTTGTTCGAATTAACATCGAAGGATTTGACGCCAAACAACACTTGCCGTTACATTTGTGTAATATAGTTTCCATACTTCTGCCCATTTTTGCCATCACCCGAAAACGATGGATGTACGAAGTGTTACTATTTTGGATTTTAGCGGGCACGTCTCAGGCTATCATTACGCCCGATTTAGCTCATGGATTTCCGCATTACGATTATTTAAAATACTTTATCGTGCACTGTGGATTGGTCATTTTTATCTTGTATGCTACTTTTATTTATAAAATGCGTCCTACAGTAAGAA
>JAGQZA010000220.1 GCA_020435805.1 Flavobacteriaceae bacterium | reverse complement strand
ATTATTCTAAATAATTTGTATTTATTTAGAATAATTCTAAATTTGTTGCGAATTAAAATTATAAAAAATATGCAGCCTTTAAGAGAAGCAATTAGTGAAAATCATACCAAAGCAGAAAGAATGCCATTTAATGTAAGAATGTTTAAGGGACAACTCGGTCCTGACGAATATTTGCTCTACTTAGTACAACAATTGGAGATTTTTAAAACGATAGAAAATATCGGGATTCCTAGTCCATTACTTTCAAGGGTAGATGCAGTTCAACAAGATATAGACGAATTAGAAAATAAAGGTGTTGAGCCACAAGAAATATTACAAAGCACAAAAATATACACGACATACCTAAATTCTTTAAATAAAGAGACCTTATTACCCCATATCTATATGCATTATTTAGCAATTATGTATGGAGGACAAATGATGAAAAAAGCAGTTCCTTCATCTGGTAAAATGTATGAATTTACTGATATGAAAACAGCTATTGCCAGTATAAGAAAAGTTCAAAAGGATGAGTGGGCCGATGAGGTAAATAAAGGTTTTGAATATCTAATAGACATATTTAATGAACTAGAAACCTCAAAAGTTGCATAGTTATGGATTTCATAAAAGATATTGGAATTGCTGGGTTTTTGTTTTTTACAATTAAAGGCTTGCTATGGTTAGTGCTATTTGCTTTTATCTATTTTGGAATAGTTTCAAAAGAGCAAGTAAACAACTTTAAACAAAAGCTAAAATTTTGGAAAATGAAAAAAAAGGAAATAGACTAATTGTTTTTTCTTAAATCCATTTGACACTAATTAATACTGTCTTTTGTAAATAAAAGCGTGTAACTTTGTACTTCTCCAAAAAGTATGAAAAAAGACAACAGAAAAGTAATTTACTGGCTTTTAACCGGATGTTTTTTAATTTTTATTATGGTCGTGGTAGGTGGAATTACAAGACTTACCCACTCCGGGTTGTCTATTTCTAACTACAAACTTATTTCAGGAACTATTCCTCCTCTTAATGAAGTAGCCTGGAACGAAGCTTTTAATCTTTACAAACAATACCCAGAGTATCAAAAGATTAATCATCAAATGACGCTTGAGGAATTTAAAGACATTTATTTTTGGGAGTGGATTCACCGATTTATTGGAAGAATGATAGGGCTAGTTTTCATTTTTCCTTTTTTGTATTTCCTCATTAAAAAACAACTTTCAAGACCCACTATTAAAAAAGCAGCTATTCTATTGCTTTTGGGTGGATTTCAGGGGTTTTTAGGTTGGTATATGGTAAAAAGTGGCTTGGTAGATCGACCCGATGTAAGTCACTATCGTTTGGCGATGCACCTTACTACGGCGTTCATCACCTTTGCTTATACACTTTGGGTGGCGTTGGATTTAATTTATCCGTACAAAAAAGAAATTAATACCGCTTTCCGAAATTTAATCCGTTGGGGATTGGGAATTTTACTCCTTCAAATTATTTGGGGGGCGTTTGTAGCAGGGTTGGATGCCGGTTGGATCCACAATCAATGGCCCTTTATGAGCGAAGGAAAGTTGATACATGAAACCGTATATATGGAACAAAACCCTATATGGAAAAACTTTGTAGAAGGAAAAAGCGGAGTTCAGTTTGTACATCGTTATTTAGCCTATATAGTGGTGGGAATCATCCTCTTTATTGCTTGGAGAAGCCATAAATTACAACTCACTCCCCTTCAAAAAAGAGGAATTAATAGTTTAGTACTATTGGTAGTATTACAATTCACGTTAGGAGTTTTCACACTCTTATTACAAGTTCCGGTATGGTTGGGAATTACCCACCAAATAGTTGCTTTTTTTCTTTTAGCGGCCATGACATTTACACTACATCGATTCAGTAAATAGTTTTTAGATAAAAGAAGAAAGACCGCTTCGCTTTTAGAAAAAAGACTAAAATTTTAAAAAAAAATTCCCTTTTATTATTCATTTTAAAGTCTTTAGAAACTGAAAAATTTCGATTTAAAAATTCTAAATCGGATAGTATTTTTAGTCAATTGTACAGATTAATAATCCTATCTTTGCTGTCCAAAATTTTTCATCATGATTTATCGTTTTAGAATTATCCTTGACACACAGGAAGATGTGTTTCGGGATATCGAAATAGAAGATTCTGCCTCACTGGAAGACTTTCACAATGTCATTACCCAAGCTTTTGGGTTTGGCGGACAAGAAATGGCTTCGTTTTATTTAAGTAACGACCTTTGGGAGCAAGGCCAGGAATATGCGTTATTTGATATGAGCGATGAAGGAGGAGTCCCCTCAATGAGCGAAACCTTTTTGGAAGATATTCTGCACGAAGACCAAACTAAAATGATTTATGTTTATGATTTTTTCAATATGTGGACTTTTTTGGTGGAACTTGCTGAAATTGCCGAACACGAAGAAGGAAAAACGTATCCTAATTTACTGTTTGCTCACGGTCAAATTCCGGAAGATGCACCCGATAATGAATTTATAGGGGAAGAATTGGAAGACGATGATTTGGATGATGAGTTTGGACTGGACCCTGAAGATTACGACAATCTAGATTTTGACGAAAACTGGAATTAGAAGCAAAAGTAACAAAGTTGCAAAGTTACAAAGGGGA
>JAGQZA010000021.1 GCA_020435805.1 Flavobacteriaceae bacterium | reverse complement strand
TTGATGGATTCTTCACTTTTGGAATAAAACAACACCTCCCCTGCTTGTACTTTGGCTCCTTCTTTCACAACCATTTTTGGGGTAATAAGGTGGAAATCTTTGGGTCTTATAGCGAAGGTTCTTGAGCGGGGAGCTTTTGAAAGCGTTTTTTCTGCTTCGCCTTTAAGTTGTATAGTAAGACCTTTTTTAATCTTAATGTCTTTGGACATAGAATACTTATATTAAAGTTCTCTTTTGTTCTCATCTGAAGAAAAATACTCAGATTTTGGGTTTGCAAATTTATAAATTAAAACACGCTTTGCATAATAAATACCTATAATTTTATTTTTAAAAAGGGCGTAACGTTTTCGAAAATAACTAAGGCACAAAAATTGCTTATCTTTAGCCTTTAAATGAAAACGCTATGCTTCGGAAAGTACCCTTTCTTCTCTTTGTTTTTTTCCTTGTTTCGATTGTAAATTCACAAGTCATTGAAAAAGTTGAACCCTATTACATTCGAACCATTCAATTTAAAGGAAGTACACAACAAAGCCAGCTACCTATTATACGTTTAGGAGAACGCCTAACACTTACCTTTGATGACATTCATGGAAATGAAGAAGACTATTATTATAAAATTACCCATCACGATTTCGACTGGAACGAAAGCGACCTCTCTAAAGGGGAATATTTAAATGGTTTTGACGAGGTGCGTATAGAAACTTACGAAAACTCATTAAATTCGCTTCAACTGTATTCGCATTATAAACTTTCTTTTCCTAATCGGGAAACTCGCGGAATTACCAAAAGCGGCAACTATTTAATTAGTATTTACGACGATAATGGCGAACTCGTTTTTACTCGAAAATTTATGGTCGTTGAAGAACAGGTAGCTGTAGGAGTAGAAATTAAACGTTCCCGAAACTTAAAATATATTGACACGAAACAAACGGTACAATTTTTTATTAACTCCAAGGATCAATTGCTTATTAACCCAAACCAAAGTGTTAAAACCTTGGTGCTTCAAAACAGTAATTTAAAAACTGCTATTACCAATTTAAAACCACAATACACCATAGGTTCCGAATTAATTTATCGCTATGATCAGGAGTCGGCTTTTTGGGCAGGAAATGAGTTTTACAATTTTGACAATAAAGAAGCACGTGGTGCCAATAACGGTATTCGTTTTATAGAACTTACCGACCTTTTTGAGCATTATCTTTATACTAACCTTTCAAGGGCAGACAGACCTTATACCTATTATCCGGATATTAACGGAAACTTTGTAGTACGTAATTTTAATGCTGTAAATAGTGACATTGAAGCCGAATACATACGAATGCATTTTTCACTTCAGTATTATGAAGATATTGGGGATAAAGAGATTCATATCTACGGAAACTTCAATAACTGGACAATAGACGAAAGCACCTATATGAAGTATGATGAAGTCACAGATACTTATAAAAACACTCGCCTTTTTAAACAAGGGTTTTACAATTACCGGTATGTTTTGGTAGATCGTGACGGCAGTATAGATCAAGGATCCATTGATGGAAATTTTTGGCAAACGGAAAACGACTATACGGTTTTGGTGTACTACAGAGGCCCCGGACAACGCTATGATAAGATTATTGGGATGGGCAAAGGAAATTCGAGTATTATTACCAACAACTAACCCTTTTTTTCAAACTAACGGATAAACACATTTAGGAACTTTCCTTACATTTATCCTATGAGTAACACTTTACCTGAAAAAAGCGATAGCCGAAAAGCTGCCAAATATCGTGGGGTACAATGCCTTAATTGTGGTCACCCTCTGGATTTAAGTGATGTGTATTGTTCGTATTGCGGCCAATTAAATTCGACCAAAAAGTTAGCCTTTTCAGATTTTTTCAAGGAGTTTTTCAGCAGTATTGTAAATTATGATTCCCGCTTGCGATACACCATAAAAGACATCCTTTTTAAACCCGGAACCATAACCAAAAACTATGTAGAAGGACAGCGTTTAAAATATGCCAATCCTTTTCGATTTTTTTTGAGTGTTTCAATTATTTACTTTTTAATTCAAAGTCTCATTTCAACATTTTCAGGAAACAATGCCTTCATTAATTTAAACAATAATGATTCTTCCAGTAAAAAAAATGAAAAAATAGTCACTTTTAATAGTTCAGACTCCAACAATAACAAAAAGAATACTAATCAAGATAGCCTAACAACCCAAAAAGATACACTACAAGCAGGAGAAAAAGGACTCCCTTTTGAAACAAAGAAACCGAAAGAAATTACTTATTATTCTGAAAAAGAATTAGACTCCATGTCATTAACTGACAGGTTAGGAAAACGATGGGGACTATATCAAGATTTTTATGAAGAATATGATATTTCAAACCCCGGTATTGCTCTAGATAGTTTAAAACACAACAAAACAAAGTTCAACCAATGGCTTTATAGTAAAAATTCCTCTATAAAACGCATCAAAGAAAACCCTTTTGAGTTTGTTAATTACTTACTTGGTAAAGTTCCCTTTTTTCTTTTCTTTTTTGCACCCTTCTTTGCCTTGTTTTTCTGGCTTTTATACTCAAAAAAGAAATACAGCTATATGGAACATTTAATATTTATCTTCCATATTTTCGGTTTTGTATTTTTGGGAATGCTCATTCTCTTACTCCCCGATTTGCTTATTGGGGAAGATATTTTAACTGGAATTTTTTTAAGCCTTATAGGTCCTTTTTATTTCTACAAAGCATTGCGAAATTTTTATAAACAAAACCGCTTGATAACCCTATTAAAATTCTTATTTTTAAATATTATTTTTCAAATTAGTTTATCCATTATAGCTATTTTATTTTTTGCTATAACAGCTGCCGCATACTAATGGTGCAACAAGTAACACACAACATTAAAGTTTCCGTGGAAACCAATTTTGAAGGCTCTTTTTACAGTGACCATAAAAAACAATATGCCTTTTCTTATACGGTACTTATTGAAAACCAAAGTCAGCACGCGGTGCAATTAAAGTCGCGCTTTTGGCTCATTAAAGACGCCTTAAACGAAACCGAAACGGTAGAAGGGGAAGGCGTGATTGGAGAACAACCCATTATTGAACCAGGTACAAAACACCAATATAATAGCGGTTGTATTTTGGTTTCTCCCTTCGGAAGCATGCAAGGCCATTACAAAATGAAAACTCCTTTTGCCGAAATTGAAGTAGGTATCCCGCTGTTTAAATTGAGTGCTTCTTTTGCTATGAATTAATTCCCTTTTTACTTACCGTTTATCACTTTTATTGCATTTTATACCACTTTTGGTGCACATTAAAGACGTGCGTCATATGTGTTAAACCTTGCCTTTTTCCTGCTATCCTTTATAGATTTCTGATTTTACTTTTGACCCCAGTAATAACCCGCAAACAGATAAAAAGTACTATCATGAAAAATCAACTACACAACCAAAATCCATTACAAATGCATGTAAGCTCGGTGCTTATAATTTCTATAAGTATCATACTTGTATATGCATGTTATTATTCATTACAATTTACTTGGGATTATTTTGTACAACAAGCCAGTTTTGAAATTAACAACTGGGCGTCTCAACCTATTACATCGCTTTATTAATTAAATTCATTATTAACTCAACCTTTATTAAAATCAATTATTATGAAAAAATTAGTCTTTATTTTAACTCTTACTGTCATTGCAAATACTTTAAACGCACAATCAAAAAAAGATGAGCAGGAAATAACAAACACCATTCAATTGTTACAAAAAGGATGGAACGCCGGAAACGGTGAAACATTTGCCAGCGCATTTAGCGAACCTCACGACTTTATTGTGTGGAATGGGTATTATATGAAAAACAATACTGTAGAAAGCAACGCAAAGAGCCATAATTTCATTTATCAAAAATTTTATAAGGATACTCAGTTGTTTTATACCATTGATAAAATAAAATTTTTGAGCGACAATATTGCATTAGCTCACGTATTTGGCGCTGTTGTTAGTAACACCGAGCAAAGGCCAACAGACCCGCAGGTGCTTATTTCTATGGTGCTACAAAAAAACAATGGAAATTGGAGGATTGTTTCTTTCCACAACCTTGATTTAGAAGTATTTCAAAACGAAGAAACCAAAAATAATGCTCCTATACCCGTAAATGTAATGTATGCCTCCTGGTATGCAGAAGCAAATTAAAATTTACAAAGTAAACAGTGCTTGCGCTATCAAGCACTGTTTATTGTATATCCATTTTTAGTATCTTAACTATCCAAAACAAGAACCAACCGTGAAGTTTCAGCAGTTAAAGACTTTTATTTTTTTTATTTCCATCATTTTTCTGAATCCATCATTCAGTATTGCGCAAACAAGTAGTATTGACACCACGAACACTTATACGGTTAAAAATAACTATCACAAGCAAAGTTTATTCAGAAAAACTAAAATTCTTAAGAATCAAGAATCAATCACGATTGAAGAGCTATTGTCCCACCCCGAAAAATATACTTTTCAGACTCTTACGGATAGTATTATTAAAGACCATAAAAGTGCTTGGCTAAAAGTTATACTTAACCCACAAATAGATTTAAAGGAAGCATCTATACTATTTAAACGCAATACAGAAGAGTTTCGCGAAATTGCCGCTTTGGACAGTGTATTTATTTATTTGGTTCAAAACAAGCACATAATTAAAAGCACTCAAACAGGAGTATATATTCCCGCTTCAAAAAAAGACATACCCTTCCCAGTTTCTGTCAATACATTTAAAGTACCCTTAGAAAAAGGCAATCCCACAGAAATTTATATTCATGCATACGATATTGAAGTTATTTTCCCATTACTGGAACTCAGAGAACAATCTAACCCCATAAAAAAAGAATCCAGTGCTTTAAATACCTTCCTAATTATCCTATCCAGTATCGCTTTTATTCTCGGTTTTTATGTATTATTCTTTTATTTTTTTACTAAAGATAAATCCTACCTGTATCTTTCGGGGGCTTTCTTTATCCGTGCAGTACACAACCAGCTGTTGAGTTCTGATTTGTATATCATTCAGTTATTTTTTTCAGAGCATCCAAAATGGATACAAATTTTATGGATTTTAACGACGCTACCCTCTGTTTTAATGATCTTAATTTTTGTACAATCATTTGTAAATCTTCAGGAAATTAATAGAAAACTTTACCGCATAAACCGTGGTATTATTTATGCCCTAATCCTGATGACAATAACTTCTCTTGTCCTTTTCTCCATAAATCCTACCGCGTATTATCAAGTTGAAGATTATTTTGCTGCGTCAAGTTTTATTGCCTTTTTAGTCATTGTAGTGCGCCTGGCTTTTTACAGAAATGTGTTGGTACGCTATGTAGTATTGGCCGTGGGTTGGTTATTTATGTTCAATATTTTAGGCATTTTATGGAATCTTGGGATCATCCCTTTTTTCAGTATTCTTAATCCTTGGGTACTAAGCCAGTTGGGTTTTATGCTAATACTCTCATTGGCTATTGCACGTAAAGTTCAATTAAGTGAACGTGCCAAAAGCGAAGTAGAAAAAGTGAAAGAAATAGACTCCATAAAGTCAAAGTTTTTTGCCAATATCTCTCACGAATTTCGCACCCCACTCTCCTTAATTTTGGGTCCCATCAACCAATCGATTGAAACTATTCCAGCCACTGAAACACTAGATGACTCTACCGAAGTTCCTGTTAAAGGAAAGCACTTAAAGGTGATGAAACGCAATGCCCTAAGGCTTCAGAATTTGGTTGATCAGATTTTAGATCTGTCAAAACTAGATCAAGGAAAAATGAATTTGCAGGTTACAGATGGGAATCTTATCCAGTTTCTCCGTTCACTCGTATTTTCCTTTGAAAGTCTTGCCGAAATTAAACACATTAGATTTCAAACCCATTTTCCGAAGGAGATTGCAAACACCTATTTTGACAAGGATAAATTAGAAAAAATTCTAGTTAACTTACTTTCAAATGCCTTAAAGTTTACTCCAGAACATGGAGAAGTATCGGTACATGTGGAAGATTCAAACAATGCTCTTAAAATTCGTATTTCTGATACGGGAAGAGGGCTTTCCAAAGAGGAAATCAATCATATTTTTAATCGATTTTATCAAACTGAAACAACGCAAGATCAGGGCACAGGGATAGGATTGGCATTAGTAAAAGAACTGGTAGAATTATACCACGGGCAAATTAGTGTAGATAGTATGGAAGGCCACGGAACCACGTTTAAGGTAATTCTTCCCTACCAAAGCACTGATTTCAGACCTGATGAAATTGTAACCCACATAAGTAATAGCACTGCTGAAATTAGTAATCCGACACTGGTATTTTCAGATAATGAAACTCCTGATGAAACCGCCGGAGAAGTTTTAGATGCACCTCTCTTACTTATTGTGGAAGACAATCCGGATTTACGGGACTATATTGCAGAACAGATGGTGCGTCATTTTAAAATACTGACTGCAAAAGATGGAAAAGAAGGCATTGAGATGGCAACCACAGAAATTCCAGATTTGGTAATTAGTGATGTGATGATGCCTAAAATGACTGGAATTGAACTATGCGAAAAGTTAAAAAGGGATGTGAAAACGTCACATATTCCTATTATTTTGCTAACTGCCAAAGCCGAACAAACTGATAAAATTGAAGGACTACAGATGGGTGCCGATGCTTATGTAACCAAACCTTTTGATGGTAAGGAGCTTTTAATACGTGCTAAAAATTTAATTCAACAAAGGGAACAACTTAGGCAAAAATATAGTAGTGAATTAAAAATTGGCCCTTCAGAAGTTACCCTTACCTCTATGGACGAACGCTTTATGAAACAGGTACTAAAAACGGTAGAAGAACATATGGGTAATGAGTTTTATACCGTGGAGGATTTGGCGTCTGAAGTTGGCTTTAGCCGCTCTCAACTTAACCGAAAATTAAAAAGCATTTTAGGGAAATCCCCCAATCACCTTATACGCGATTTCAGATTAGCGAGAGCCAAGGAACTTTTAGAGCAAAAATCAGCCTCCATATCAGAAATTGCATACCAAGTAGGATATTCAAACCTTTCTTATTTTTCAAAAAGTTACAAAGAAGCCTTTGGAAAATTACCTAGCGAAGTATAGTATATTATTTAATGAAATTCTGAAATGAAGCAACCATTTCTAATTTTATTTTATTCCCTTCTTGATTGACATGGCAAAACGCACAATGTGAATCGTATGTAAATTGAAATGGCTTTGAAGCCTCAAAAACTTCAGAAAAATAGACGCCGTCAAAATCTGCATCCAACTGTTCATTATAACGTTTGATTCGAAAATGGTATGCGGGAAGTGCTGTTTCAAACACTAATTCAAAGTAAGCACTACTCCCAATTCCCTCCAATTTCTGAAGATTTTGAAGCACAAGAGAATTTTCCTCCCCTAATTTAGGGGAGGTGCCAACGGCAGAGGGGTCTTTTTTATGAAAATAATTCTTCAAATTTTCTTTAAAAGCTGAACCTTCAAAAGGTTTTATGATTCCTTGAAACACTTCAAAAACCTTCCCTAACCCTGCTTTTTCAACATTTCCAACACCACTTGGGGTAAATTTTTTATTGAAAAGCAAGGCCTTCCTTATTTTCTTTTCTGAAGTTCCCGCCAAAATAGTATCGGTCACAAAACGCGCACAATTACTTCCATCTTTTTTAAATGCTCCGTAAGGAATGCTCCCTCTGTTTTGAACAGAGAGTGCATATTTTTTCGCTTTGTCAAAATCTACAGGTTCGCAAACTGAAGCAATCAAACGTCCTTCGCCATGGGTTTTTTCGGGATGCGCTTCAAGCCATAAAAGAAGACGGTCTAAATTGGTCATGTTTCCTTCGGCATCGAATTCTATTTCAAAAGGAATTTTCAATTCTACATCTGTTCTAGCGCTGCGTGCTCTCCCATACCCTTTTGGGGTAATGTAACGTCCAAAATCGTAGTAATGTGCCTCACCAGTTTCAGAATTAATAATTACCTGCGCCGCATGACCTGCTTTTATGTATTCTCGGGTTCCTAACCCCACAAGAGGTAAAAACTTGCAAATCCACTCATCACTCATTTTCACAAAGGTGTCCGGATAGGCTAAAACAACTATTTTTCCTGTTACTTTCAAAGGCAATAATTACTATGTGAACATACAAAAAGAATTTCAAAAATACCTTCTTATTACCATAGATAAACGTAACAAAGGTTACTTCTTAATCCTTCATAAATTTGCTACCTTTGCACAACACAAATCATAAAAAAAATAAACCCCATGGGAAAAGGATTTTTTGAAGTTCCGGTAGCTGTTAATGAGCCTGTAAAAGGATATGCTCCGGGTAGTCCGGAACGTAAAGAAGTTTCAGAAACATATAAAAAAATGTACAATAGTACGGTAGAAGTGCCTTTGTACATTAATGGAAAAGAAGTTACAACCGGAGATACAGGAACCATGTCTCCTCCTCACGATCATCAACATATTTTAGGTTCTTATCACAAAGCGGAAAAGAGACATGTGGAAGAAGCCATTGCTACTGCTTTGGAAGCAAGAAAAAAATGGTCTGTAATGCCTTGGGAACAACGTGCTGCTATTTTTTTACGTGCTGCCGAGTTGATTGCAGGTCCGTACCGTGCAAAGATAAATGCAGCTACCATGTTGGCACAGTCAAAAACCATTCATCAAGCAGAAATTGATGCGGCTTGTGAATTGATTGATTTCTTAAGATTCAATGTTCAGTTTATGACTGAAATTTATGCCGAACAACCTGAATCTACAAGTGATGCATGGAACCGATTGGAATACCGACCATTGGAAGGATTCATCTATGCCATTACTCCTTTCAACTTTACGGCAATTTCAGGAAACTTACCCGCCAGTGCTGCCATGTTAGGCAATGTAGTGGTTTGGAAACCCAGTGATAGCCAAGTATATTCTGCTAAGGTTATCATGGATGTTTTTAAAGAAGCGGGAGTTCCTGCAGGGGTGATTAATGTGGTCATGGGAGACCCGGTGATGATTACCGATACGCTTTTGGCAAGTCCCGATTTTACCGGCATTCATTTTACGGGTTCTACGCACGTATTTAAAGATATTTGGCAAAAAATAGGAACCAACATTCATCACTACAAAACCTACCCAAGAATTGTGGGCGAAACAGGCGGAAAGGATTTTATTGTGGCCCATAAAACTTCAAACCCCAAACAAGTAGCTACTGCTATTGCCCGAGGTGCTTTTGAATTTCAAGGACAAAAATGTAGTGCAGCCAGCCGTTGTTATATTTCAAAAAGTATTTGGCCTGAAGTGGAAAAATTTTTAAAGGCAGATATGGCTTCTTTTAAAATGGGTTCACCGGAAGATATGAGCAATTTTATTACAGCTGTGATTCACGAGGGGTCTTTCAATAAATTGGCAAGCTATATTGACCAGGCTAAAAAAGATGCAAATGCTGAAATTATTGCGGGGGGTGGATACGACAAATCGAAAGGGTATTTTATTGAGCCTACGGTAATTAAAACCAACAACCCCAAATATAGCACTATGTGCACCGAGCTCTTTGGCCCTGTGGTAACGATTTATGTGTTTGAAGACGAATCCTGGGAAGAAACGCTACACTTGGTAGATGAAACTAGCGAATATGCCTTAACAGGAGCGGTATTTAGTGAAGATCGTTATGCTTTAGAAGCTGCCGTACGAATTTTGGAAAATGCTGCCGGCAATTTTTACATTAACGACAAACCCACGGGAGCCGTGGTAGGACAGCAACCTTTTGGTGGTGCCAGGGCTAGTGGAACTAATGATAAAGCCGGAAGCAAATTAAATTTATACCGCTGGTTATCTCCTAGAATGGTTAAGGAAACCTTTGTTTCCCCAACTGATTATCGATACCCTTTTTTGGGATAACAACAAAATAAGAACAATAAAAAAGCCCCGAATATTCGGGGCTTTTAATTTAAAAAAATTTTTACTCGTAAGGTTTATTTTCATTAACAGCAGCATGCTGCGAATTAATTGCCGTATTATCTTGATTCACCACCATAACAACAAGGTCAAGATTTTCTACCACAAAATCTTGTGGGATTTCGAAGGCAAAATTTTCAATATATTCCGTAAGGGCAGGTGTGGTTGGGATTTCATCTCCTAAAATATTAGTTAATGAGGCTCTCCAAACGTGCTCTTGACTAAAACCTTCCATGACTTCACCCAAACCGAAGTAAGGACTATTAGGATCATTATTGTAATAATTTTCTTGATCGCTTAATATGGAACTTTCCGTAACATAAACAACCAGCTTATGATTGTCTATGGAATTTTCAGAAGCAACATTAACAGTTACAATAAGCTGATTACCTTGCACTTGCGAATTTATAGCAATCCCCACGGAAGAATCCATTCCTGCTAAATCGCTAACTTCTTCTACAGGAAAATTGGCTGGAGAAGGTGTTCCCCAAGTAATGGTTCGGTTAATTCGTGCTCTGGGTGAGCCAAAAGGAACATTCAAGCCTTCTCTTAGAGCAGTCTCGAAGGGTAATGTGAGCTCATCTCCATTATGAATGGCAACAACGGTTAGTGGTAGATTTAATCCTTCCAATTCAGCTAAAGAGGCAGTTACTGCCGGACAATAACCACACCATGTACCGGTATAATCTTCTAAAACAAGCTTTTGTTTCGGAATAATAACATGAAGCGGTTTTGTTTCAGAGGCTACAGTTTCTCCATCTTGCATAAATTCTGCATATACTTCAAAGGTACCTTCTACCGGAGATTGAAACGTAGTTCCTTCAATAGCTACTCCATCAACAAAATAGGTTACTTCCGTAATTTCATTTCCGTCATCATCAATTAATTTAAAAATAACTTCTTGATTTCTTAAAGAAGATTCTCTAAAAGTTAGACCATTTTCAAGAGTGATAACCTGAACTTCATCTTCGGTAAAATCTTCCTTCTTGCTACAGGCAATAAATACCAGATTCATTAGGATTAAGAAAATTGAAGATTTTGTGATTATTGCTTTCATAATAATTTTTTAAAAAAAGGCATATTTATTGTGAGGGCTAAAGTAATTATTTTTTTTGAAATATCTCTAAAGACCAATAAAATCAATACTATACCGAGTTAGTAGAGTAGTAAAAAATTAGGTATTTCTAATAAAATTTCATTAATATTGTCGCAATTTAATTAACATCCTAACAACATGAAAAAAGTATTTATCCTAACCTTCTTGGCAATTTCTCTTCAAACATTTTCTCAAGATGCACTACCCAATGTAAACATTACCACTCTTGATGGTAGTACGGTTTCACTACAACAAGCAGCCAAAAGTGATGCTCCTGTAGTTATTTCTTTATGGGCCACTTGGTGTGTTCCTTGTTTAAAAGAGCTTGATGCTATAAGTGAAGTATATGAAGACTGGAAAGCCGAAACCAATGTTTCATTACTGGCAGTTTCTGTAGATGATAGTAGAACGGTAAAAAGAGTAAAGCCTTTAATTAATGGAAAAGGTTGGGATTATACCATTCTTCTCGATACCAATAACGATGTGAAACGTGCATTAGGCGCCGCAACAGTCCCTTTAACGGTACTAGTAAAAGATGGTAAAATAGTGTATCGTCATTCGGGGTATAGTCCTGGCGCAGAGAACGAATTGTTTCAGAAGATTAAAGAGTATTCGAAATAAAAAAATACTAACAAACAACCAAATTCATGAGAAAAATTTTATTCGTTGCCTTTATTTTGGCAAACACCTCATTTTTTGCACAGGAAACCGAAGAAAAAGGGAGCTTTTTTGGAGGTTTTGAATCTAATTCTCAATGGCTGCAAATAGATGATGAACTATTCAAATATGATCCTGAGGCCACTTTTTTACCCGAGGATCGTTTCAGATCTAATAATTATTTTCAGCTAAATTATAACTACGGAAAATTTACTGCTGGTGTGCAATATGAAGCTTATTTACCTTCTGCACTATTAGGGTTTAGCCCAGATTTTGACGGAAACAACGGCATTGCTACCTATTATTTGAATTTTAAAAATAAGAATCTTGATATTACCGGCGGTTATTTTTATGAGCAATTCGGCAGCGGTTTAATTTTACGATCTTGGGAAGACAGACAATTAGGAATTAACAATGCACTAAGAGGGGTACGTGTTAACTTTAGTCCTTTTCCCTATCTAAACGTTACAGGGGTTTTTGGACAGCAACGCAATGGATTTGAGTTGTCTGAAGGTACAGTTAGCGGACTCGACGCCAATTTTGATATAGGTTCTGCAGCCCAACTGGGGAGTGTGGATCTTCGCTTGGGGCTTAGTTATGTTTCCCGTTATCAAGATCGAGGCACAAATCTGGAAATCCCAAGTAATGTTGGTGCCTATGGAGGAAGACTCGATTGGGTTGTGGGTAACTTTTATGGGGGGTTTGAAGGAATAGTAAAAGATAAAGATGTGATTGCTCGAGAAGGTAACTTAATATCCAATAGACTTTATGATGGAACAGCACTTCAGGTAAATCTAGGGTATTCTCAAAAAGGATTTGGAATTAACTCAACCTTCAGACGCCTTGAAAACTTTAGTTTTTATTCAGATCGTCTAGCTGAAGGAAATCAATTTAGCCAACAAATCATCAATTATGTTCCTGCACTAACAAAACAACAAGATTACTTATTGACTAATATCTATGTATATGGCGCTCAACCAGGTATAGTAGATGATGGATTGGAAGAAAGAGTGGGTGAAGTAGGTATGCAAACCGATGTTTATTTCACATTCCCAAAAGAAAGTATGTTAGGAAAATATGGCACTAAAGTAGCAGCAAATTTCTCTTATTGGGGAGGGCTTGAAGCCACTTTTAATGAAGACCGCTCCTACGATGTAGAGTTTATTGGTAAAGGGAATAATTATTTTCGCGATATCAATTTTGAAATTAAAAATCGCTGGTCCTCAAGTTTTAGCTCGGTAATAACCTACCAAAATGTATTGGCCGATAAGGGGGTAGTATTAAGTGGACCCTTGGGTGGGCCAGAAGATATTGAAGCTAATGTGGGCATTGTTGAAGGTACCTTTAAATTTGATGGGGGAAGAGCTTTACGAATTGCAGGACAGCATCTCTGGACTAAAAAAGATAGAAAAAACTGGGCAGGAGCCGATGTGGAATATAATTTTAATTCCAATTTTTCTTTGTACGTAGTAGATGCTTGGAATTATGGCGGTGAAGGTGAACTACATTATTATAATCTTGGAGGAAGTTATACTAAAGGAAGAACACGCCTTGGGATGAATTATGGCCGTCAAAGAGGAGGTCTATTATGTGTAGGAGGTGTTTGTAGAATTGTACCCGCCAGTACTGGTCTAAATGTAAATCTATCAGTAAATTTTTAAGATCAATAATATCATTAAAAAAAGCCCAACCGAATGGTTGGGCTTTTTTTTAAAGACAATGAAAGGATTATTTTTTAACAATCTTTGTAGTTTGTGAAGCTCCTTTAGCATTAGAAACCTGCACCAAATATATTTGAGAAGGTAATTGAGAAATATTTATATCATTGTTTCCAATCATCAAATTTTGTCTTGCAACTACACGTCCTCGAATATCATATATAACTGCTTTTGCCTCTTCTGTAGCAGTTATTTTAAGAACATCATTTACAACCGTAGAAACTATACTGGCTTGTAATTTATTAGTATCATTTACTCCTAAAGCAGGGTCATAGCGATACGTAAACGTAAGATCTTCACCTATTTCATTTCCCCCGGCATCAACTTGATAAAAACGGAAAACATAATCAATAATGTTTCCACCTCCATCATTATAATTCAGAAACTTATCCCCTTCTTGATTTTGATTTTGACCGGGTTGCACAGTAACAACTTCATTCCCAGGAGGGTAAGACACGCCTACAATTAAAGGATCATAACAAAGTCCAAAGCAAAGTTGCATATTAGTACCATCATAATTTACAGCACTAACAAATTCACACTTCATATAAATTTCATCAGTAGTTGATTCATTATTTACATAAAATTTAAGTTCCGAATTAAGTGCTCCGGCAATCACTTGTTGCCCATCTACAATAGGATCACCATCGTGAGTCTCGACATTAAATTGCGCAAAGGCAGCAAATGTTGCTAATGAACAAAAAAGGGTAATTATTTTTTTCATTTTGAATAAAATTAGAGTTAAAATTTGTTGCAAGATATAAATTAGAAAATTAAAAAAACAAAAAAACTGGACAAAGGTTAACAAACAATATCAGTCTTTCTAAAAAATTGAAAATCATAGTAATAAAGACCTGTTATCCTACTTATTTGATAGGAAAAATTGTCTGTAAAAAAAATAAAAAAAATAATTTAACAATAAATTAATGTCATATATTTGAAGGATAAACCTATTAAAATCATTGTTATGTTTAAACAATTACTTGGAATTGTAGCATGTTTTTTCCTTGCTTTTACGGCTACAGCGCAGACCATTGTCTCCACAACTCCAGAAAATAAAAAAGTAATATTAGAAGAATTTACAGGAATCCACTGTGTATTTTGCCCAGAGGGTCACGCTATTGCAAAAGCAATTCAAGACAATAACCCTGGGGAAGTTTTTTTAATTAATGTTCACGTAGGTAGTTTTGCTGTTCCCGGGGCAGGTGAACCCGACTTCAGAACTTCCTTTGGAACACAAATTGCAAATCAGTCACAATTAGTAGGGTACCCTGCTGCAACAGTAAATAGACATTACTTTCCAGGAATGGCTCAAAATGGGGGAACCGGAACCGCTATGAGTCGAAACGTTTGGGCTAATGCATCCAACCAAACCCTTGCATTGCCCTCTTATTTAAATATGGCTGTTGAAGCGGATATCGACGTACAAACCAATGAGCTTTCAGTACACGTAGAGGCATATTATACCGGTAATAGCCCGCAAGCTTCCAACAAACTGAATGTTGCTTTATTACAAAACAATACCTTAGGCCCACAAACAGGTGGAAATGCAGGTGTTGAATATGTTCATCAACATCGTTTAATCCACCTTGTTACAGGACAGTGGGGTGATGATGTTTCCCCTACCACTACAGGTAGTTTTATAGACAGAACCTATAACTATACCATACCCGCAATGCACAATAACGTGCCTATTAAAATTGAAGATCTTGAGTTAGTAGTATTTATGACTGAAACTACACAAGAGATAATCAGTGGTAATGGTTCTTTCCCAACCTATTCCAATTTTGAATTTCAAAACGATGCCACTGCAAAATTAGTTCAGCAAATACCTGATCAATGTGGTTTTGATTTTTCTCCCGTAGTGGAAATTCAAAATACAGGTGAAAATGCTATTACTTCTTTAAATATTGATTATTCCATTAATGGTGGCACTGTTGAAACATATACTTGGACTGGGAATTTAACTTCGCTCCAAACCGAAGCTGTTGAACTCCCTGCTATCCCGTATGACATTCAGGCTGTAAATACTGTGGAAGTTACCATTCAAAATGACGATGATAACTCAAACAATATCG
This sequence comes from Flavobacteriaceae bacterium, assembly GCA_020435805.1. Lineage (GTDB taxonomy): Bacteria > Bacteroidota > Bacteroidia > Flavobacteriales > Flavobacteriaceae > Halomarinibacterium. The sequence continues at coordinate 5,502 of JAGQZA010000021.1, read as the reverse complement.
CAACGCAGACCTTCAATCAAACCGCTATTTTTTCCAATACCATTCGTTTGGTGTTAAATGTTAACAATCAAGGGTCTCAAAACACTTGGGAAATTTTAGATGTTGATGGAAATGTAATTGAAAGTGGTGGTCCGTATGCAAATGGAACAAATGTTAATGAAACATTTATCATGCCCGGAGGTAATTGTTACCAATTCAATTACCACGATTCCGGAAATAATGGAGGTGGCGCCGTTGCATTACTTGACGAAAATAACGATGTTATTTACTCTAGCAGCGGAAATTACGGAAGCGGTTTTTCAGTATCCTTTGCAACCGAAGGATTCTTAGGGGTTAATTCTAATCCTTTAGAGAAAATTGCCCTATTCCCAAATCCGGCTCAGTCTGTGTTTACCATTAAAAATGCTGAAAATGCAAATGTTGTTATTTTCGATATCTTAGGAAAAACCGTACTAAGCCAAAATACAATTTCTTCAAACCAAGAAGTAAAAGTTTCTCATCTTGCTGCCGGAACCTATTTTGTAAAACTTGAAAAAGATGGTTTCAGCACTGTAGAAAAATTAATCATTAACAGATAATAAACAAAAATAGCTGAAAAAGCCCGTAAAGGGCTTTTTCGCTTTTAAATACAAACCAAAAAACGTAAAACCCATGAAACAAAAATCACTTTCAGCCCTCTTAATAGCTTTCGCAAGTGCGTTTGCTTTTGGGCAAACTATTGTTAACACTTCACCGGAAAACAAAAAAGTAATTCTAGAAGAATTTACCGGAATCCATTGTGTATTTTGCCCAGACGGACACGCTATTGCACAAGGCATAAAAAGCAACTATCCCGATGACTTTTTTATCATTAATGTCCATCAAGGAAGTTTTTCAGTACCCGGAGCAGGAGAACCCGACTTTAGAACACCTTATGGAAATGCTATCGCTGGTCAATCTGGATTAGTGGGATACCCTGCAGGAACTATTAACCGTCACTATTTTCCCGGACAATCCCAAAGTGGAGGTAACGATACAGCAATGAGTCGTGGACAATGGGGTGCTACCACCGTAGAAACCCTTGGATTGGCTTCCTATCTTAACATGGCTGTAGAGGCTGAAGTGGACATACAAAATAGTGAGATTACCGTTCATGTGGAAGCCTATTATACCGGTAATAGTCCTGAAGCAACCAATATGCTTAATGTTGCTTTATTGCAAAATAACACTCTAGGGCCTCAAACCGGAGGGAATGCAGGAAATAATTATGTTCACCAACACAGATTGGTAGAGTTAATTACCGGCCAATGGGGAGAATCTATTTCGCCAACCACCACAGGAACTTTTATTGATAGAACTTACACCTATTCCGTTCCTGCCATGTACAATAACGTACCTGTTAATTTAGAAGATTTGGAAGTTGTTGTTTTCATGACCGAGACTACCCAAGAAATCATTAGCGGAAATGGGGCTCTTCCTACTTTTGTTAATTTACTACTCGATGATGATGCTAGTCTAGCTTATGAGCAAGACATCAATGGACAATGTGGATTAGATTTTCTTCCTGAAGTTACGATTCAAAATAGAGGAAACAACCCTTTAACTTCGTTAGATATTACGTATTCCATTAATGGTGGAGCTTCGCAAAGCTATACTTGGACCGGAAATCTTGGCCCTTTCGAAAGTGCTTTTGTACCTCTTAATCCAATTTCTTACCCTATTCAAGCAACCAATACCATTAATGTGTCTATCCCTAATGACGAAGACAACACAAACAACAATGCCAGTAATACCTTTGTGGAATCTTCTGTTAATAGCACACAATATGTTACCCTTTTGATGAATACCGACAATAACGGAGAAGAAACTTCTTGGGTTTTAAGAGGTCCTTCAGGAATTATTGCCGAAGGAAATTCGTATGGTAATAATCAAAATATCAATGAAACTTTTAGTTTGACTGAACAAGGTTGTCATGAATTTAGAATTTATGATTCTGGTGGAAATGGAAGTAGCTCTTTGGTTCTTTATGATTCCAACAATACTGTATTGTTACAGTCTTCAGGAAATTATGGAAGCGGAACAGGTATTTCATTTGAAACAGATGGCTTTTTTGGTATAGTTGACAACAACTTGAACAAGGTTTCTATTTACCCAAACCCAGCCAAAAGTGTTGTTACTATTACAAATGCCGAAAATGCAAATGTAATTATTTACGACCTTATCGGAAAAATAGTAGCAACCCAAAGTAATATTGCACATAATCAAGAAATAGGGATTTCACACTTACATGCAGGAACTTATTTTGTGAAAATTGTAAAAGAAGGACAAACTACGGTTGAAAGATTGATTATCTCAAAATAATTTTTAATAAACAATAAAAAAAGCCTGAGAATACTCAGGCTTTTTTTATTGTCCTTTATACTTTAAAGGAATATGAACCACTCTTTTAGTTTCAAAAAAATCTTCCTTAAAATAGTTTTGCAATTCAAAAATTGTGGCTTTTGGAAAAGGCATTAATTCATGGGTTAAATCGCCCCCCTTTAAATATAAAATACCATTTTTTAAGTCGTGTCGGCTTTTTTTAGCAACTTTATCTTTTACCCAACCCACAAATTCTTCCATTTGTGTTACCGCTCTACTTACTATAAAATCAAAATTTCCCGGTATAGTCTCTGCCCTTTGATGTGCAGCCTTTACATTTTCCAATTGCAACGCTTCGGAAACAGCTTCTACTACTTTAATTTTCTTGCCGATACTGTCTACCAAAGTAAAATGCGTTTCAGGAAAAAGAATAGCTAATGGAATTCCGGGAAATCCACCTCCGGTACCCACATCTAAAATAGTACTATCCGGTTGAAAAACTTGCACTTTAGCAATTCCTAACGAATGCACTACATGCCGAAGATACAATTCATCAATATCTTTTCTCGATACTACATTTATTTTTTGATTCCAATCAGAATATAAATGATAAAGTTTGGAAAATCTTTCAATTTGAAGGGTAGTTAATTCGGGAAAATATTTCTGAAGTAATTCCATAAAAACTTATGAACAACAAAAGTAACATTTACTTCATAATTTTAGCATAATCGCATAAAATTTCCGTTTAAGATGTGTACTTTAGTAACCTAATAAATAATCCTATTTTTGAAACTTAATTTATTGTGAATCATTCATCTATAAAATTTTCAAGAGCAGAATCAGCCGATTTTTTTCGCACCCTGAACAAAAGAGTAAACACTTATTTTAAAGAAAACAACCTTTCGCGCAATGGAAATTGGAAATTACATCTCAAAACGTTTGTGATGTTTACTCTTTACGTTGCTCCTTACTTTTTATTATTTTTTGTCACTATGCCTTGGTGGCTTCAATTATTGCTGGCAATTATTATGGGTATTGGTATGGCCGGAGTGGGTATGAATGTCATGCACGATGCCAATCACGGATCCTATTCTTCCAAAAAATGGGTTAACAAAGTGATGGGAGGAAGCATGTATATACTTGCCGGAAATGTCTATAATTGGCAAGTACAGCACAATGTGCTACACCATACCTATACCAATATCCACGGTCATGATGAAGATTTGGATGCAGGAAGAATTATGCGTTTTACCGAACATGCCCCTTGGAGACGGTTTCATAAATTTCAACATATTTATGGTGTCTTTCTCTATGGTTTATTGACCATAAATTGGGTGTTAACTGCCGATTTTAAACAAACGCACCGTTATTTAAAAAGAAAACTTTCCTATGGTAATCTCCCCAACCCTTTTGCCCAATGGAGTACGTTAATAATGACAAAAATATTGTACGCCGTTATTTGGATTGTTATCCCTATACTTTTCTTTAACATTGCATGGTGGAAAATTTTAATTGGTTTTTTTGTCATGCATTATGTTGCCGGGCTTATTTTAAGTGTGGTGTTTCAACTGGCGCATGTGGTGGAAGATACCCATATGCCGTTACCCGATGAAACCGGAAATATGAAAAACACTTGGGCCATTCATCAATTGTTTACCACCGTTAATTTTTCAACTAAAAACCGAATAGTAAATTGGTTTACCGGAGGTTTGAACCATCAAGTAGAACATCATATTTTTCCAAATATCAGTCACATTCACTACCAAAAGATTTCAAAAATTGTAAAAAACACGGCTAAGGAATTCAACTTACCTTACAACGAATACAAAACCACCCGAAAAGCTATTATAGCTCATTTTAAATACTTAAAACAAATGGGGGCAAAACCCGCTTTTTCTGCTTAAACCCTATGAACCCAAAACTTTCACGTCGTGTAAACGAAATGACCACCTCTGCCACCCTTGCCATGGCAGCTAAGGCGAGAGAACTTAAAGAGCAAGGAAAAAATATTATAGGGCTTAGTTTGGGCGAACCCGATTTTACCATCCCAGAATTTGTAAAAGAAGCCGCCATTGAAGCGATAAAACAGGATTATCATTCGTATAGCCCCGTAGATGGGTATGGCGATTTAAAAAAAGCCATTATTACCAAATTTAAACGGGATAATAATCTGGACTACAAACCTTCACAAATTGTAGTTTCTACTGGTGCTAAACAATCCTTGGCAAATTTAGCCCAGGTATTGCTAAATGAAGGCGACGAAGTGTTACTTCCTGCTCCTTATTGGGTAAGCTATGCCGATATTAGCCTACTTTCCGGAGGGATTCCGGTGGAAATCCCTGCTAAAATAGAAACCGATTTCAAAATTACCCCGGAAGCATTGGAAGCAGCAATTACGCCCAAAACCAAAATGATGATTTACAGTTCTCCCTGTAATCCCAGCGGTTCGGTGTATAGCAAAGAAGAATTGAGAGCCTTGGCCGATGTGTTGGTAAAATACCCCGATATTATTGTAGTGAGTGACGAAATCTACGAACATATCAATTTTGTGGGAGAACACGTTTCTATGGCTGCTTTTGAAGACATGTACGACCGCACCGTTACCGTAAATGGGGTTTCCAAAGCCTATTCCATGACCGGTTGGCGTATTGGGTATATTGGTGCGCCGGAATATATCGCCAAAGCGTGTAACAAAATGCAAGGGCAAATAACCAGTGGGGCCAATTGTATTGCGCAAAGAGCTACCATTGTAGCGCTGGAAAATCCGCCCAGCAAAATACAGTATATGATAGACGCCTTTAAGGAGCGCAGGAAATTAATTTTAGAATTACTGGCAGCCATTCCCGGTTTTAAAACCAACGAACCCGAAGGAGCGTTTTATGTGTTCCCCGATATTTCCTATTACTTCGGAAAGACCTTAAAAGGAAAAACCATCAACACCGCCGAAGATTTTGCCATGTTTCTCTTAGAAGAAGCGGGTGTGGCAACTGTTACGGGAGAAGCCTTTGGGGATGATAACTGTATAAGAATCTCTTATGCCGCTTCCGAAAGTGACATTAAAGAAGCGATGCGTCGTATAAAAGAAGCCCTTAGTTAATTATGGCAAAAATCCTACTTCTTGGTTCCGGAGAATTAGGCAAAGAATTTGTCATCGCTGCCCAA
>JAGQZA010000219.1 GCA_020435805.1 Flavobacteriaceae bacterium | reverse complement strand
TTGTCATTATCTATAAAATAAACTTTAATAGAATTAAGTGCATTAAAAATGAAATGAGGGTTCATTTGGTTTCTAAGCGATTGTAGCTTTACCTGTGCCAATTGACTTTCAAAATGGTGGGTAATGCTTTTCAATTTTTGTTCTTCCGCATCTAAGATTACTTTTTTAAGCTCCCTTTCTCTTTCGCTCAATTGTGTTTCCAACTGACTCTGGTACTGCATCTTGAGATGCTTTTCGTACTCCTGTTTTTCAATTATTTTTTGTTGTGCTTCAAGGCGTTCTTTATAAAGCAATTTTATTTTATAACCAATACCCACCATAAATACAATAGACTCCAAAAAGACTCCCAAGAAATAATAAGCAAGGGGTGCAGGGTGCAATATTTTTGCAATAGTTGTATAATAAGCATAAAAGGCAAGAATACTATAGATAGAAACTCCCGCTAAAGCAAAATAACCAAGTTTAGTTTCAGTTTTTAGTGATTTGTACAGGGAAATAATAGTATAAATAAGTATGCCCGGTAAAAATGTAAAATTGAAATAATAATAATAGAAATAGGACTTCGGAATAAAAAACCCAATAATGAAAAGAACCAAAGAGACAATATTTACCACAACCAATAAACGGTTGGAGCGTTTATTGAACGTAGGAATAAATTTCTTGAAATCCAGAAAATCCTTGTAAAAGAGTATAAGGAACGAATTGTAAAGTACTTGGGCATACATTTCGTAATTGAAAAAGCGATGCTGCTCAAAAAAATGGTCTAAATAATCTGCATAAAATGGATTTCTCAACAAAAGATAACTTAGTTGAAAAAAATTGTACAACGAATAATACAAAAACAATCGTTGCTTGCTTTGGATATAAATAACCGTAGAAACAAAAAAGAAGATAAAAATGCTTCCAAAGACGATACTATATAAGAAAAAGTAATAACTCCCTATATCCTCCATTAGATTCTATTCAAAACTAAATTTTTTCGTTGGCGAGAAACCGGAATTCCTTTTTTGTTCGACATCACAATATAATCCTCTGTTTTGTGGTATTCTTTAATATGGTTAAGATTAATAATGTAAGAATTGTGTACTCGTAAGAAAACAGTTTCAGGCAAAAGAGTTTCCAGTTGTTTTAAGGTTTGCGAAATAACAAGAGGGTGGTTGTTATCAAAAAACAACTCACAGGTATTTGCATCACTTTTAATATAGATTATTTGTTCTGGGTTGAAGAACAAGTATTTTCCTTGGTGATATATCTTAATTTTTTGAATAGGCGAAATGGAGAGACTGGTGTCTATTTTTTGAGACCAAAAAGATTTTATTTTTGCCACACTTTGTGCAAGATCATCACTATCTATAGGTTTCAATAAATAGTCCAAAGCGTTTTCCTTGATAGCTTTAATAGCATAGCGATCATACGCAGTAGTAATAATTACTGGAAAATCTCTACTAGGGAATTGTTCCAAAAAGGTAAAACCATCCATTTGTGGCATTTCAATATCTAAAAACAATGCTTGTGTACCCTTTTTGCGAAGGTAGGAAATAGCTTCCAACGGTTCGGTAAAGGTAGCCTGTATAGAAAATTCGGAACTAAAGTTCTGAATTTCCCACTCCAAACTTCGCAGCGCATTAGGCTCGTCGTCCACAATAACAATATCAATCATGGTAATTTTTTTCTGAAAGTAAGAAAAATTATAAAACAAAAGCTTCAGAAAAAGTGAAGCGCTCTTAATTCTACATAAATGGTATTAAATGGAAGATATTCTGATAAAGGGTGTTGTGATTTAAAATGTGCAAATTATAATCTATTATCTGCCAATTATTATTGTTTTGGCTCAAGTCATCATGAGAAGAAAAATTATAGCGATGCAGCTCGTTAAATTTGTTTTTAAAAATTACAATTATGCTCAAGCGATTTTTTATGGTAGCCTTTTTTCTGAAAGGTTTTCTTTTGAGTTCACAGGTAGGAATCAACACAACATCTCCCAATGCCATACTGGATATTTCAGCATCAAATGCGGCAACGCCCAATAACACCGATGGGATTCTTATTCCTAAAATTGATGCATTTCCTGCGGTAAATCCAGGAGCTGCCCAAAATGGAATGATGGTTTTTCTTACTACCACAATTGGAGTAAATACTCCCGGATTTTATTATTGGGAACAAGCCACGACAAGTTGGAAATCTGTAGGGAGCGGTGCCAAAAAAATTAACGATTTAAGCGATGGAAAGTCTGATATTACGGGCTACTCCACATATTTAGGTACAGGATCGGGACAAAGTGATGCCTCTCCTTCTACCACTTTTAATACGGGACTAGGCTTTAATACACTATTTTCAAACACAACAGGAGCTTCAAATGTGGCTATTGGCCATGAGTCTATTTTAAACAATACCACAGGAAATGAAAATATTGGGGTAGGAGTTGCTTCATTATACTCCAATACCACTGGGCAAAGAAACCTTTCCATGGGGTGGACTTCAATGTATAATAACACCATAGGGAGTAATAACATTGCATTAGGGTATCGTACCCTAAGTTCCAATACCGCCAGTAGTAATTTGGCTATTGGAAATGAATCGCTATTAAACAATACCACGGGCTCATTAAATCT
>JAGQZA010000218.1 GCA_020435805.1 Flavobacteriaceae bacterium | reverse complement strand
TTCCATATTCTAAACTTTGTCCCCTCGAGCGCAGTCAAGGGGTTTTTATATTTTAGGTCTCGACTGCGCTCGACCAGACATTTAATTCACTAAAATAAAAAAAGGCTCACACTTGGAGCCTCTTTTTATCATTTTCTTTAGGATTACAACAAAGAATCTAACGCATCAGTATAGGCATTTTTGGGAGCCACACCTACTTGACGACCTACCAGTTCTCCTTTGTCGAAAACCAATACCGTAGGGATGTTACGCACCCCAAATTTGGCAGCAAATTCCTGATTGGCATCTACATCTACTTTACCCACTACTGCTTTGCCTTCGTATTCGGTACTAATTTGGTCGATGATAGGACCTACCATACGGCAAGGGCCACACCAAGCTGCCCAAAAATCTACCATCACGGGTTTATCACTTTTTAATACGGTTTCTTCAAATGTTGCGTCTGTTATTTCTAAAGCCATTGTATTTAAATTTTATATTGCACAAAAGTAGTCAAATTTTATTCCAAAACTTACAACGAAAGTATCAGTTTCGTTGATAGAATCATTGTTTTACTTGATTCCTTCATCTTAATTCAGTCTATACGCCAAGCCTTCTTCTTTTAACTCTGAAAGCAATTCCTTGCTAATAGCCACTTTGGTCTTTCGGCTGGGCATATTCAATTTTACTTCTTCCTCAGCATCATAGACCGTAAAATGTAATTGCTTATCTCCTTTATGACTTTTGAATAATTGTTTCAAAACGGCAATTCGCTTTTCAGCTATATCAGAAATGGGGAGATGCAACGTCAACTTTTTTGCCTGATTTTCCATGACATCGTGCAACAGCTGAAAATGATTGTACTGCATTCTGGGTTCTCCTTTTTTTCCCGTATCGCGATTTACCCATCCATCCTTAATTAAAACCCGCCCATAAATGAAGGAGTTAGGCAATAAAAAATGTCTAAATTTTAAATATTCTTCTCCAAAAATTTTAAATTCATAACTATCCTCATAGTCTTCCAACGTAAAAATGGCCCAGCCTTTTCCAGTTTTACTTTCTCGGTGCTGTACATCGGTTACAATGCCTCCAAAACATACCTCGCGATTAACGAAATTTTCCAGTTGGTTAAAATCGGATACTTTTACATTGCAAAAATGCTCTATTTCCAATTTGAAATCATCCAGCGGATGGCCCGAAATATAAATCCCTACCACTTCTTTTTCCTGTTTCAGCTTTTTCATAGTCCCCCATTCCTCACAAGCCGGTACTTCGGGTTCGGGGATCTGCACTTCGCTGGCATCGCCAAAAAGGCTTACCTGTGAAGAATTCTGCGTTTCCTGGTATTTTGATGCGTACCGAAGCACCTTTTCAAAAAAAGGCACCCCATCGCCTTCCTCATGCATATACTGTGCACGATGTGTTCCGAAGCTGTCAAAACCACCGGCCAACACTAAATTTTCAAACGATTTTTTATTGGCTGCCCGCAAATCTATTCGCTTTGCCAAATCGAAAACACTTCGGTATTTACCCTCTTTTCGCTGTTCCACAATGGTAGCCACAGCGTTTCCACCCACTCCCTTAATGGCCCCCATTCCAAAACGAATAGCACCGCGGGCGTTTACCGTAAATTTGTAAAAAGATTCATTGACATCGGGGCCCAACACTTCCAAGCCCATGCGGCGACATTCTTCCATAAAGAAGGTAACCTGCTTAATGTCGTTCATATTATTAGAAAGCACCGCCGCCATATATTCTGCCGGATAGTGCGCCTTTAAATACGCTGTTTGGTAGGCAATCCACGCATAACAGGTAGAGTGGCTTTTGTTAAAAGCATAACTCGCAAAGGCTTCCCAGTCTTTCCATATTTTTTCTAAAACCTCAGCAGGGTGGCCGTTTTTTTCAGCTTGTTCAATAAACTGAGGCTTCATTTTATCGAGCACAGCCTTTTGCTTTTTTCCCATGGCTTTCCGAAGTACATCCGCCTCACCTTTGGTGAAATTGGCCAGTTTTTGTGAAAGCAACATGACCTGCTCCTGATATACTGTAATTCCGTAGGTTTCTTTAAGGTATTCTTCCATTTCCGGAAGATCATAGGTAATTTCTTCTTCTCCGTGTTTACGCCTAATGAAACTGGGAATATATTCCATAGGCCCAGGACGATATAGGGCATTCATCGCAATGAGATCGGCAAAAACCGTAGGTTTTAAATCCTTCATATGTTTTTGCATCCCGATAGATTCGTACTGAAATATCCCCACTGTCTCTCCCCGTTGAAATAATTGATAGGTTGTTGCATCGTCCAAAGGAAAAGCATCCGGGTCCAACTCAATGTTGTGTTTGTGTTTTACCAACTTTACCGTATCCTTGATGAGCGTCAGCGTCTTCAATCCAAGGAAATCCATCTTCAATAATCCGGCACTTTCTACCACCGAGTTATCAAATTGTGTTACGTACAAATCGGAATCTTTTGCTGTTGCAATGGGAACAAAATTGGTAATATCATCCGGGGTAATAATGACCCCACAAGCGTGAATCCCAGTATTTCGAAGTGACCCTTCCAATACACGAGCTTGTTTAATGGTTTCGGCCTCCAAATCACTTCCTTCCGAAAGATTGAGCAGCTCATTCACTTTTGAAATTTCATCGCTTCGGAATTTGCTTCGTAATTC
>JAGQZA010000217.1 GCA_020435805.1 Flavobacteriaceae bacterium | reverse complement strand
TCTGTCATTTTTTTGCTTAGGCGAGGCAGGAAAACCGGAGTTTAGCCAAAGCTAAATAGCCTGCCCCGCAGCATTGCGGGGAGGATTTGACGAACGAAGCATAAGCGAAAAAGTGGCGATTTTAGCCCGAAGTATGAAATTTGAACAAGTTCTAAAGAAATTAGATGTGATTACCGAAGATTAAAAAAATGATAAAAAACAAAAAAACCAAATGGATTGTACGGATTTTATTGCTTGTTGGAACAACAGTATCCATGTTTTTTGTGCCATGGATTTTAGTAAAGGCTTGGATTTTACCGTTACCTGATACGGTCCAAGAACAAGTAGATGAGGCCATTGGACATGGATTTGATGGCATGATTGTTTATGTCGATGAAGCAGGAAAACCACCAACGTTTTACACAGGTGGTTGGAAGGATAGAGAAAATAAAGTACCAGCAGACCCAAATTCACTATTCAAAATTGCTAGTATTAGTAAGTTATACACGGCTGTTGCTATCACTAAAATGGTTAAGGAAAACCGTTTGTCTTTAGATGAAACGCTTGCTGATTATCTTCCAGAACTTAAAGGTAGAATTGAAAATGCGGAAAAAATCACTTTGAAGATGATGGTTCAACATCGGTCTGGTATTCCCAATTTCACAGATAATCCTGCTTTTTGGGAAAACGAACAGGAAAATGGCAAAGATGCTCTTGATTTTGCCCTTGATTTACCGGCAAGTTTTGAACCAGATAAAGGATATGAATACTCAAACACAAATTATTTGTTGCTACGAAGGATTATGGATGATGTTTTAGGATATAACCATCATGAATATATCAAAGAGAAAATATTAATACCACTAGAACTAAAAAATACCTTTTTTTCGATTACAGAAGTTGATTTAGATGATGTAATGAGTGGATACTATGTGGGGCATGACGAAGATTTTAAAGCCAATGAATATGGAATGTTGGCCACAGCAGAAGATGTGGGCATATTCCTGCGAGCTTTAAACGATGGTTCGGTATTTGACGAAGGAGAACAGGAAATCTATCCCTACGAATACAACCATGGAGGCTTGGTAATTGGCTATCAAAGCCTAGCAGAATACCACAAGGATATTGACGCTGTAGTGGTTCAATTTATCAATACAACAGATTTTAATGGATATGAATGGAACTTATCGGAAATTACAATTAACCGTATTGTAAAAATCATAAGAAAGAAAAACTAGCCACAATATATAAGGACTAAACGACAGGGGCGCAGGGCGTTCCCTTCGATTTAGTCCTTATATATTAGCGGCAAGCAAAAGAGAAAAATGAAAATTACATTACCCATAATATTGACTGTAGTTTACACCGTTGCTCTATGGTTTGGAGGAACCTTCTCAAAAAAAACAGGAATCGAAGTGTCCAACAATACCTATGTGAATGGACAAGTAAATTACCAGATTATCCTGCTGGTGATTACAGGAGTTTCTTTGTTGACCACTTATCTCGTAAATAAGGAAAACTTTCTGGCCTACTTCTCCTTTGGACAAATCTCTATACCAGGAGACGAGCTTAAGATTTTTGGTATAAAGCAAGGTGATAGTTGGCTAAAAACGGGGCTTTCCCTCTGTTTGGTAATAACCGGAGTGACGGCCATTTTTATGTATTTCCAACTTAAGAAAGTCGATGTTGATTGGTCCATATTGCAAAACGGAATTTTCTGGATTTTGCTTTTTTCATTGACAAATTCTTTTGGTGAAGAAATGATCTATCGATTAGGCCTTGTTTCACCTCTGCAGGGACTTCTTACACCAACAACCGTATTTCTGATCTCTGCGCTAATTTTCGGACTGGCCCACATCAACGGGATGCCGAGCGGAATAATTGGGATATCGCTTGCCGGAATTTTAGGATTTGTTTTGGCCAAATCTGTTTTTGAAACACAGGGGTTCTTTTGGGCGTGGATCATTCACTTTTTGCAAGACGTTGTAATAATTGGCTCACTTTACCTCATGAATAAACCAACTTGACCACTACCAATGGGTTGTTCGCACTTTTACCCATCAAAAAGATAAATTGATATGATAAAAAAAACCATTTTACCCATTTTGCTAGCTACCGTTTGGATAAGCATTTCCGAATTTGTTAGGAATGAATTTTTCCTCAAATCGTATTGGACAGATCATTATGAAAGCATGGGCTTGATTTTTCCTTCCGAACCCATCAATGGAGCCGTTTGGGGAATTTGGTCTTTGTGCTTTGCTATTGGCATTTATATTATCTCTCAAAAATTCTCATTGCTTCAAACTACGCTCTTGTCATGGTTTGTTGGTTTCGTGCTTATGTGGCTTGTAACAGGCAATATGAACGTGCTGCCATTTGGAATACTACCATTTGCCATTCCTTTAAGCATCCTGGAAGCATTTGGGGCAGCATTCATCATCATGAAAATAGCGAACAGGTAAAGATGAACGTAAGTACCACATCCTCTGCGCAAGTTTTAATCCATACCACGATGGTATTGCGTGTAAAATCGGCAGAAAGGCTGGATTTTGACCATACAAAAAGGGCGGCAACAAGGAATATGTATCATTTTAATAGCAAACCCGACAGTTATTGATCTCACGTCGCTTAAGAGCATGTTTGGAGGCCAATCTTTGGGCTAAAAAATGCCCTTTTTTTGCTGATATTGCGTTACTTTTTTTGCCCGT
>JAGQZA010000216.1 GCA_020435805.1 Flavobacteriaceae bacterium | reverse complement strand
GTTTCCAACAATTCGGGATCTACATCCTCCAGGCTTTCGTATTTTTTCTTTTTTCCCGGTGCCGAATAATACGATATGTTTTGAAAGTTTGGCTTTTCGTAGGTAACGTTTGCCCAGTTGGGCTCTTCCATTTCTTGCCAAGCCTTAAAGGCTTCTAAACGCCACTCGGTCATCCAAGCCGGTTCTTCTTTTTTAAGAGAAATAGCACGAATAATATCTTCATTTAAGCCTACGGGTAAGGTGTCCGATTCAATATCGGTATAAAAGCCATACTCGTATTCTTTGGTTTCGAGTTCTTTCTTTAAATCGTCTTCTGTAAATTTTCCCATGTTCTTTTCAATACCATTTAGAGTGAAAAACTTTCACCACACCCACAGGTTCTGTTTGCATTAGGGTTGTTAAAAACAAATCCTTTTCCGTTAAGGCCTCCGCTGTACTCAAGGGTAGTTCCCACCAGATATAAAAAACTTTTTTTGTTGACCACAATTTTTATAGGAGTGTCTTCAAATAGTTTATCTTCTGAAAATTGTTTTTTGTCAAAAGTTAACTCATAAGAAAGTCCGGAACAGCCACCACTTTTAACTCCTACCCGAACAAAATCTTTTTCGGGATTAAAGCCTTCCTCGCTCATTAATTGAGCGATTTTGGTTTTTGCGGAATCACTTACCTTAATCATTTATATAGATTTGTTCTAAATTAGAATGCAAATATACTGCAATTGTATTGTTTTATCATAGACTGTCTATATTTTAAATACTATGGTACCATAGATTTAAATAATTCTTAACAGTTACAGTCTTGAATTAATTCTGAAAGTCGGGATTGTTGATAAAACTTGGGTCTGAAAGCGATAAGAGAAAAGCTTTAAGGTCTGCTTTTTCTTGTTCTGAAAGTTGGACACCCCCTTGTGCTACTTTCTTCATTAACGGGTCTATGGTTTCAGAATAGACCAGTCCTTCACTGTAATGGTCTATCACTTCCTCAAGAGTTTGAAACCTGCCATCGTGCATATAGGGTGCTGTGAATGCTAAATTGCGGAGTGATGGGGATTTAAATTTTCCATCATCTCTGGGGTCGCCGGTAACTTTCCCGAGACCTCTGTCTGTGGGAAAAGGATCAAGGCCATTATTGTGGAAATTATTATCGGTCCACAAGGGAGTAAGGTCATTTCCGTGGCAATGAAAGCAGTCTCCTTTGGCTTCATTCAGAAAGAGATTGAGCCCATTAGTCTCACTTGCGGTAAGTTCAATTTCTCCTCTTTGGTATTGATCAAATCTTGAATTTGAAGTGATTAATGTCCTTAAAAACTGCGCAATGGCTTTAGAAACTTTAACAGAATCTATGGTGCTACTACCAAAGGCTGCGTCAAACATGGGGGGGTACACCGTAGAATTTTGTAGGGTAGCTACGGCATTAGGCCAAGTATTGGCCATTTCAATAGGATTGGTAACAGGTTCAAAAATTTGTGCTTCCAAAGAGCCTGCACGCCCATCCCAAAAGAATTTACCCGAATAATTCCAAGCGAGATTGTGAAGAGGCATAGAATTACGCGTGCCTAATGAGCCATCAATTCCGACACTAAACCTTCTTGGGTCGCTAAAGGCGTTTTGGGGTCTGTGGCAATCTGCACACGCTTGGGTAGCATTGGCAGAAAGAATAGGGTCGAAGAACAGTTTTTTACCCAAGGCCACCCCTTCTACCGTAAGTGGGTTATCTTTGGGAAGATCTGGAGGAAGAATACTTTCTTCAAAAAAGGGAGGAATATTTAAAGAATAGGGAGTTGCAGTGTACTCTCCTTCACCATTACCATCATCCTTTTTGCAAGCAAAAAGGGTAAAAAAGAGTACACAAAAGGCTAATCCGTATTTCATTTTAATTATTGACTTACAGTTCCTAAGCTAAACACCCCATTTTGTCCATTTTGATACATTAAAATTTGAGCATCATAATTTGGCATGAGCGCTTGATAATATTGAGTTAAATCCCAAGTATTTGGGTTTTTAAACCATTCGGCAACATTCATTTTAACTTCGATAGAGGTGTTTGAGCCAATTGTAATTTGACCTAAATTTACTACGAAAGAAGTATCCTCGGTAAATTCTAATGAGTTTATGTCTGGCGGAAGATAACTGTGTTTATTGGCTCTTATAGTATGGTACTGAAAATTAACCACCATAGGATCTACATTGGGATTGATGTATTTTCCTTCCATTCGCATATAATGGTATCCGCCACCCATCATAAGCGGTACAATCCAGCTTCCATCTGACGAGTTTAGGTCTGGATAATTTTGATTGTTGTCAATATCGTCAAAACCAAAGGTGAATGATACATTATAAGTGCCTTCGGGGATTTCTATGTTAGGAGTAAATGTTAAATTAGTTCCCTCTCTAACATTTACTAAATTATAATCTCCGGCATCATAGGGCGTGCCGTTGGCATCGTTAAAAGTTACATCCGAAATAAGATATACTAATTTTGAAAGGCTTAATTGTTCATTATTGGCTGTGGTATATTGGGTAACGTCAAAGTCGGGATTGGTAATAGCGGCACCGTCCCAATTGTGGGAAAAGGTAAAATCTACCGTCACGTTTTGTGGCGTAGCATCATCATCATTTTTTTTACAACTTACAATAGAGATTACTACCATAAGTAACAGGGCAATTTTTTTCATAGATTTTATAAGAATTTAGGTTATTTTATTTTGACAATGAGTACA
>JAGQZA010000215.1 GCA_020435805.1 Flavobacteriaceae bacterium | reverse complement strand
TGGTAGATACCAAAAATTTTGGGCAAGTGTTTATTACCGATACCCATGCCGAACGTACCGAAAATGTAATTAAAGAAGTACACCAAAGCTATAAAATGTTTACCCTGTAACCCATGGCAAAAAGACAAGGCGACCATAGTACCTTAGGCGATATCCTGAAAGATTTTATTTCCTCCGGGAAACTGGAAAAAGGGCTTAATAAAGTCTCTGCCGAAGATGCTTGGCATCAAGTCATGGGCGATGCCATTTCAAAATATACCATGCAAGTGATGTTAGAAGGAGAAACCTTGCATGTACAATTAAGCTCTTCGGTATTGCGTGAGGAATTGACTTACGGAAAGGAGAAAATAATAAGGCTTCTTAACGAAGCCTTAGAAAAGGAACTTATAAAAAAGTTAGTGCTTAGATAAACTTTTGCTCCCCTAAATTAGGGGAGCTGTCTGAAAGGCTGAGGGGTATATTAAAAAATCTCTCTTCCGGCAAAGTGGAACTGACTTTCAATTTCGGCATTTTCGTCACTATCACTTCCGTGAACTGCATTTTCTCCAATAGAAGCCGCATATAATTTACGGATGGTTCCCTCGGCAGCTTCGGCCGGATTGGTAGCACCTATTAACGTACGGAAATCCTCTACCGCATTCTCTTTTTCAAGTACCGCAGCTACAATGGGGCCACGAGTCATATATTCCACCAATTCGCCAAAGAAAGGACGCGCTTTGTGGACTGCATAAAAAGCTTCGGCATCTGCCTTGGTCATTTGAGTTAATTTCAGGGCAGCAATTTTAAACCCTGCCGAAGTAATTTTTTCTAAAATAGGCCCAATGTTCCCTTTTTCAACGCTATCGGGCTTTAACATAGTAAATGTTCTGTCTGTTCTCATGAGTATGTTTCAAAATTTGGTGCAAAAATACTCTTTTATCATGCAAAAACAAGTCATTAACCATTCTTTAATATACGTATTTGTAATCACAAAGCATGATTGTAATTTACTAAAAGTGCCATGTAAACAAAACGTCTCAAGTTTACCAAAAGTAATTTTGTACATTTGTGATATCAGAGAAATTAATGAAAAAAATAAATGTTGTATAATTCTAAACATACAATAATTAATGGAGATAGTCGACAAATGAATGAACTTAAAAACGAAAGTGTTCATTTAATTGCAACATCCCCTCCTTACTGGCAACTCAAGGATTACGGCACAGAAAATCAAATAGGTTTTCATGACTCATATGAAACCTATATTAATCATCTTAATTTAACATGGCAAGAATGTTTTCGAGTATTGCATAAAGGATGCAGGCTTTGTATTAATATTGGAGATCAATTTGCACGCTCAACATACTATGGACGTTACAAAATAATTCCAATACATTCTGAAATAATTAAATTTTGTGAAATGATTGGTTTTGATTTTATGGGTCAAATTATATGGCAAAAGACTACTACGATGAATACTTCTGGAGGTGCAAGCATAATGGGTAGTTACCCAAATCCAAGAAATGGAATCGTGAAATTGGATTTTGAATATATATTATTATTCAAAAAACAAGGGAATGCCCCAAAACCCTCAAAAGAACAAAAAGAAAATGCCTCTATGACTAATGAAGAATGGAATACCTATTTTAATGGACATTGGTATTTTTCTGGAGCTAAACAGGATAAACATTTAGCTATGTTCCCTGAGGAACTACCTCATCGCTTAATTAAAATGTTCTCATTTCCCGGTGAAACAGTTTTAGATCCATTCATGGGTAGTGGAACAACTGCTTTAGCAGCAAGAAAATTAAATAGAAATTCTGTTGGCTACGAGATTAATCCTGATTTTCTTCAAATTATTAAAGAAAAAATAGGAACTGATGATGCTTTTACCAAAATAGAAATCGAAACCATAAAACAACCACAAATTACAACAGATTTTGAAAATCAAATAAGCAATTTGCCTTATCAATTTGTTGATACTCATAAATTAGATAAGAAAATTGACGTAAAGAAAATTCAATACGGTTCTAAAATTGATACAAAAAGTACAGGTAAGCGAGAAAAGTTTTTTTCTGTTAAGGAAATTATCAGTCCAGAATTAATTCGATTAAATAATGACTTAACCATTCGCTTAATTGGTATAAAACAAAATCCAAATATAAATGGAAAAGCAACTGAGTATCTAATTGAAAAGGTTCGTGGAAAAAAAGTTTTTTTGAAATACGATGATGTTAAACACGACAGCAAAAATAACTTGATGGCTTACTTATACCTTGAAAATAAAACATTCATCAATGCTCATTTACTAAAAGAGAATTTAGCATTAGTAGATAATTCTATTAATTTTAAGTATAAAGTGAAATTTAACACCATTTTCAATGGCTAAAGAATGGATTTTAAATAGTGCCATGAATCGCTTCCAACTAAATTTTAAAAGAAATGTTGGTACAACCTCAGAATCCATTAGAAAATGTTCCCCAAAATCAATTGATGAATGGAGAACCTATTACTTTAAAAATGTTAGACCAAAAGAACACATTGAAGAATTAGGTAAGAAGTTGTACGTAAAGATTACAGAAGTTATTCAATCTGAAGTAAATGAAATAAGTGAGGAAGATTGTGTCAATTATATGCTACAATTAGTAATAGAAAGAACTTTTGACGGTTATATGACTGAAATCAATACAGTTTATGGACAACTTCAAAAAATATTAGGCATCAAAATAGAGGCTGCACCCGATGAATGGGACAGACTTTTCAATGTA
>JAGQZA010000214.1 GCA_020435805.1 Flavobacteriaceae bacterium | reverse complement strand
GCTGTAGATAGAATTGTAGGTGGATTGGAAAAGAAAAACAAAATTATGACCCCCAGTGAAAAGAAAGCTATTGCGTTTCATGAAGCGGGTCACGCTACGGTGAGTTGGATGCTGGAACATGCGGCCCCTTTAGTAAAAGTTACCATTGTTCCTAGAGGGCAATCTTTAGGTGCCGCTTGGTACTTACCAGAAGAACGACTTATTGTTAGACCCGAACAAATGCTGGACGAAATGTGTGCCACCATGGGAGGGCGAGCCGCTGAAAAAGTAATATTCAATAAAATATCTACCGGAGCATTAAGCGATCTTGAAAAAGTAACCAAACAAGCTCGTGCCATGGTTACTATTTATGGGTTAAATGACAAAATAGGTAACTTAACCTATTACGATTCCAGCGGACAAACTGATTACAATTTCAGCAAGCCTTATAGCGAAAAGACTGCCGAATTAATTGATAAGGAAATTTCTGAAATGGTAGAAGCCCAGTACCAAAGGGCCATAAATATTCTTGAAGAAAACAAAGATAAGCTTACCGAGCTTGCCAATGAGCTTTTGGAAAAAGAAGTTATTTTTAAAGAAAGTTTAGAGCGTATCTTTGGTGAAAGACCCTTTATAAAGGAAGAACCTATTAAAGAAGTTCCAAAAAATTTGGAACTAGAAGAGGAAAGCCCTAAAGATGAAATAACTGAAGAAACAAATTCTAATAGTTAATTCATTTAATTCAAAAATTGCTCCTCAAATTATTTTCTTCAAGTTCTTTGAAGATTTAGTATATTTGAGGTTTAGCCTATTAACTCCTCAAAGCTAATCTGAATGAGTCTATTTAAAAGACTTTTAAAAAATAAAACCAAGTCAGAAGTTAATAAAAACGATTCTGACCACAGTAAATATTATCCTGAGGCGAAACTCCCTATAGACGAGAAATTCACCTACAACTTCAATAAAAATGGCGGTAAATTTCTATACTGTGAAAATTGGGAAGAAGTAAAGGATGCTTTCGATAATATTCTTTTAGAAAACGATTGGTACGAAAAAGACGTTTTTTGTTTTGATGAACAGCTTATTTCGAAATTTAGTGGTTATAATTTAACCTTTGGAACAAAAACAAAAGCCACTTTCTTTCTTTCTCGATGCGAATCCTTAGTGGCTAACAATGGGGCCATTTTATTATGCTCTAACCAAATAAAGGAGAAAAAACTCCACGAGCTTCCTTTCAACAGTGTAATTTTCGCTACTACCAGCCAATTGGTCGAAAACATAAGCGAAGGACTTAGAATCATTAAAAATAAAAGTAAAAACCAAATCCCCACCAACATAACAACCATTCAAGATTTTGAATGTGACAAGGAAAAAGATTTTATGAGCTATGGAAGTAGTACGAAAAACTTATATTTGCTACTACTAGAAGACCTATAAACCAACTCATGAAAGAACTTATCGTTCGGGGCATCTCGGGAGTTTTATACATTACCATCATTGTATTTGCCATGTTTGCCTCACGGGAATGGTTCTTAGTTTTATTTTTCTTGTTAGGTGTGTTAACCCTACATGAATTTCAAAAACTTGTTCATTTAAAAAGTTATTTTTCTTACTTAATTTTTGCCGGATTATTCTATTTTTTTGGGTATCAAGTAATTGATACAAACCCTATTTACTTGTATGCCATCTTAGTTCTTTTTGTAAATCTTTTTTTACTGAAAGATTTATTGGTTACCAGTAAAATACCCATGTTTGAAAAGAAAAAATACATAACACTTATTTTTTACATTATTGCTGGTTTTGTTTTTTTGGCATTAATACCCTTTAGGAATGGCATATTTTCACCCGAAATTATTGTGGGTATATTTATCCTCATTTGGGTTAATGACAGTTTTGCCTATCTTATTGGTAAAAACTTCGGAAAACACAAATTATTAGAGCGTATTTCCCCAAAAAAAACAAGGGAGGGTTTTTTGGGAGGTTTTTTTGCTACCCTCATTGCCGGGTTTTTTATCTTTAAGTATGAAAAAAATTTAGGACTGGGAATCTGGATTTCTTTGGCAATTATAGTTTCTATCTTAGGAACTTGTGGAGATTTAATTCAGTCTAAATTCAAAAGGCAAGCCGGGGTAAAAGACAGCGGCACATTAATCCCAGGGCATGGCGGAATCTATGATAGACTGGATAGTGTAGTGTATGTAAGTCCTTTTATTTATTCATTTTTAGAAATTGTAGCCTATGTTTCATAAAGAAGGTCATAAAATAATTATGTTCACCTTTATTTTGGTGGCAGCTGTTTGTGTTTTAGCTAAAAGATTTGTAAGTATAGATTGGGTTCAATACCTCATATTTGGGGTAGCAATTGTTTTTTTAGTTCTTATTCTTCAATTTTTCAGAAACCCGAAAAGACCCATTCAATTAAATGAGAACCATGCATTTTCACCAGTTGATGGTAAAGTAGTTGTGATTGAAGAAGTTTTTGAAAAGGAATATTTCAAAGATAAAAGACTGCAAATTTCGGTATTTATGTCTCCCATAAATGTTCACGTTACCCGTTATCCTGTTGGTGGCGATGTGGTTTTCAGCAAATACCATCCCGGAAAATATTTGGTAGCTTGGCATCCAAAAGCCAGTGAAGAAAATGAACGCACGACTGTCGTTGTAAAAAACCCTCTTTTTGGGGAGGTATTACATAGGCAAATTGCAGGGGCACTTGCCAAACGCATTGTTAATTATGCCAAAGAGGGACAAGCCGTGCCACAAGCCAGTG
>JAGQZA010000213.1 GCA_020435805.1 Flavobacteriaceae bacterium | reverse complement strand
AACAATCTCTTCTTTAATTTCAATACGCTCAACAGGTAATATTTCCCAAAAATTATCTCGATAGGTCAAGGCAAGCTCTTCATTCCCTTCAGCCAATGCGACATCCCCATTATAAATAGCATTATATTCTCCGGTAACTGCGTGATAATTTCTACTTAAAAAAGTATTTTTCTTTCGGGAGCAAGCTGCAAAAAGTAACACAGCCAATAAGAAAATGGTAATTGTATGTATGCGTTTCAAAATTCTTTCTGTTTGTATAATACAGTAACTTAAATCCTTTGTTTTTAGTATCTAAAGATACATAAAGGAGGGTAAAAATACACTTCTTTTTTGGAACTGTATCTTTTTGAAGATAAAAATCCCTTGTATTCATTCTCTTTTTAAATGATGGAAGGAAATATCCTTTGTACTTTTGCCGCAAATTTTCGCCATGAATCATTTTTATTCTTTACCCATTTCAGAAATACATAAAGAAACTCCCAACTCGGTTGTAATCACTTTTCAGGTTCCTCAAAACCTAAAAGAAACTTTCAAATACCAAGCGGGACAATACCTCAACATAAAATTTACCCATACCGGCAAGGAATTAAGACGTTCTTATTCGTTGTGTAGTGCTGCAAATAGTGACAGTTGGCAAATTGGGATTAAAAAGGTAAGCGGCGGTGCTTTTTCGGTGTATGCCAA
Organism: Flavobacteriaceae bacterium; assembly: GCA_020435805.1. GTDB lineage: Bacteria > Bacteroidota > Bacteroidia > Flavobacteriales > Flavobacteriaceae > Halomarinibacterium. The sequence goes on along the minus strand of JAGQZA010000213.1, from coordinate 2,067 downwards.
TGAGGTTTTAAAAGTGGGTGATGTGCTTGAAGTAATGCCTCCGCAAGGGCATTTTGTGTTGCAAACAAATCCTGCAAATAATAATCACTACATAGCTTTTGCGGCAGGAAGCGGAATTACACCCGTAATGTCCATGATTAAAACTGTTTTAGCAGAAGAGCCACAATCTACTTTTACATTGGTTTATGGAAATCAAAGTATGGCTGAAACCATGTTTTATAGCGAATTAGAATCGTTGCGAAAGCACTATTCTGAAAGACTAAAAATGGAGTATTTCTTTAGCCGAGAGAGTGTGGAGGGTTGCTTTTTTGGGCGAATAGAAAGATCGATGGTTAATTTTCTTCTGAAAAATAAATACAAAGACGTTGATTTTCATTCTTATTATGTCTGTGGTCCGGAGGAGATGATTCACGAAGTAAAAAATACGCTTACGGATAAGGATATTTCAGAAAAGAGTATTCATTTTGAATTATTTACTTCCAAAGAACAAGGAACGCTTACTGAAGCTCACGACGGACAAACCCAACTCACCGTTACTGTGGACGACGAGACCAAAACTTTTATGATGAAGCAAGATAAAAGTGTTTTGGAAGCTACTCTTGCCGAAGATTTGGACGCACCGTACAGCTGTCAAGGCGGAATTTGCAGCACTTGCATTGCCCGTGTAAAAGAAGGGAAAGTAGAAATGCGAAAAAACCAAATTTTAACCGATAGTGAACTGGAAGAAGGGCTTATTTTAACGTGTCAATCGCACCCAACCACACCTACGTTAGTGGTGGATTATGATGATGTTTAATACATTCCCTTTATCCCTTTTCAAAGGGGGAAGTTTCTAGTATTGAACTTATTTTTTCAATTACAGAAGATGGTTTTATGGACTCCATTACCTTTTCATACCCCTTAGGAAATTTATTGCCATACACCGACGTAGGTAGCAACGGGTACTTTTCAAGGTCTGAAATTAATTGGTTTTCCATAGGTTGGTTATAAGGCATAAAACCTATAAAAGGATGCGTGACGCCCCACAATGTAATTACCGGTATTCCATACATGGCTGCTAAATGCCCATTGGCACTGTCCATAGACAGCATGGCGTCTAAATTTGAAATTAGCGCCAATTCTTCTTCAAAAGAAACCAAGCTTGCAACTATTGTTGTTGACTTCAATCCCGAAGCTAATTGACTTAATGCTTCTTTTTCGTCTTTACTTCCGAAGAGAAAAAGTTGATATGTGCCTTTTTCATCCAATTTTTGAAGCACTTCTTTCATCAATTCTAAAGGATACATTTTGCTATTATAAGCTGCAAAAGGTGCAATGCCAATTTTCTTTTTGGAAGCATCTATAGTAAACTGTTGCGGCAAGGGCTTTTTATTCAAAAATAAGGGTGGTTTTAAGTCTAATGCGTAGCCTAACTTTCGGAATACATCTGCATAACGCTCATGGGTAGATTTTAAAGGAGTAAGGGGTTTACCGTTGGGTTTTGTAATTTCCTTTTTTTCGGCTCTGCCTTTGTCAATTTTTGCCACTTTTATAGCAAACGATTTAAAATAACGTGTCATTACATTAGACCGAATTACATTGTGCAAATCGGCCACTGCTGTAATGTTTTTCCGCTTTGCTTCTTTGGCTAACGACACAATTCCTAAAAGCCCTTTGTGTTTTCCTTTTACGTCTGCTTCCAGAAATGAAACATTGGGAATATCCTTAAAAATGGGCTGAAAAAGTTTCCGGGATATAACGGTAACCGCTACTTCAGGATACGTTTTTGTAAGTTTTAGTAGCACAGGCACCGTCATAGCCACATCTCCCATAGCCGAAAGGCGAATAACTACTATGTGTGCGGGAGATTTCACCCAATTACTTTTTACCTCTTAACACAGGATTCAATTGGTCATCGTTATACATTTTCATCTGTTTATAGACTTTCATGTATTTTCTTCCGTGGGCGATATCCTCTAATAATTGCTGAATAGCAGTACTTAAATCTACACGTTGCTCCAACAACACATCCAGCTTTTTTTGGCATGTGGTTCTATGTGCTTCGGAAGCATCTTTTCGAGTGGCTTC
>JAGQZA010000212.1 GCA_020435805.1 Flavobacteriaceae bacterium | reverse complement strand
TAGAGAGGCTTTGTTTATTCTGGATAAGTGGTCTCAAGAGGATTTTGGAAAACCCTATTCAGATCTCGATAATGAGAACCGTGCCGCTTTGGAAAGCCGGCTTCAGGAATTGCTTCGGGAAAACAATTATGATCCGGAAACCGGCACGATCACCATTTCTCCCATTCGTGTGGCGGCTTTTGAGTATTTGCACCAATATTACAAAGGGCTTTTTATGAACAATCCCGAAATGGCCGAGCACCGTGCAAACTATGCCATCCCGAAAAATTCTATCAAAGACGAAACCAGGATGCGCCAAATGAGCAGCTTTTTCTTTTGGGCTTCGTGGGCGTGTGTAACCGAACGCCCGAATGAAAATATTACCTATACCCATAATTGGCCGCCCGAAAAACTCGTGGGAAACGTGGCCACAGGAAGTTTATTGATATGGACGGGTGTGAGCATCATATTGCTCTTGGTCGGTATCGGGATAATGGTTTTCTATCATGCACGTTCTAAAGAAGAAGAGCCCGAATCACCTGTGGAAGACCCTCTTATGCGGCAGCAAATCACGCCATCAATGCTTGCTGTGAAAAAATACATTTGGGTAGTTGCCTTTTTAGTATTGATTCAAATGACCTTTGGTGTGGTAACGGCACATTATGGCGTAGAAGGCGATGCGTTTTACGGATTCGACCTTTCAAAAATCCTGCCCTATTCGATTTCCAGAACCTGGCACGTACAATTAGGAATTTTGTGGATTGCCACTGCCTGGTTGGCTACTGGATTGTATATCGCTCCTTCATTATCAGGAAAAGACCCGAAATATCAGAAATTAGGTGTCAACTTTTTGTTCGTCTGTCTTTTGATTATTGTTTTTGGTTCAATGGCCGGACAATGGATGGGTGTTATGCAAAAACTGGGGCTTGAAACCAACTTCTGGTTTGGGCATCAAGGTTACGAATACGTTGACTTAGGCAGGTTTTGGCAATTATTTTTATTTGTGGGATTGATACTATGGCTGATTTTGATGGTTCGTCCACTTATTCCTATTTTTAAAAGTAAAACCTCAGAAAAAGGGCTATTGACAATGTTCATCATCTCATCGGCAGCGATTGCATTTTTTTATGCGGCCGGGTTGATGTGGGGCCGCCAAACCAATCTTGCAATCGCTGAATACTGGCGATGGTGGGTAGTGCATTTGTGGGTTGAAGGGTTTTTTGAGGTTTTTGCCACAGTAGTATCCGCTTTCCTATTTGTTCGCTTGGGTCTTTTACAAACCAAAACCGCAACCCTTGCAGTGATATTTTCCACGGTAATCTTTTTGTCAGGAGGAATTTTAGGAACTTTCCATCACCTGTACTTCAGTGGAACACCCACCGCTGTTTTAGCTATTGGTGCAACTTTTAGCGCCTTGGAGGTTGTGCCCTTGGTACTTATTGGTTTTGAAGCCTACCACAACTACCGTTTAAGTAAAGCAACCAAATGGTTAAGTGATTATAAGTGGCCAATTTATTGCCTTATTGCAATGGCCTTTTGGAACTTTTTCGGGGCGGGAATTTTGGGCTTTATCATTAACCCTCCAATCGCTCTGTATTATATTCAAGGATTAAATACTACGGCAGCTCATGCCCACGGAGGGTTATTCGGTGTTTACGGAATTTTAGGTATGGGATTGATACTTTTTGTCCTAAGAAGTATGTACAGAAGCACAAAATGGAACAACAAACTCATTGGCTTTGCTTTCTGGGCAACTAATGTAGGGTTGATGTTGATGATCATTTTAAGTTTACTGCCTATCGGAGTGTTTCAAGCTGTGGCCAGTGTGAATGAAGGTATGTGGTATGCCCGTTCTGCCGAATTTATGCAAACACCAATGATGGACACCTTGAAATGGCTGCGTGTAATCGGTGATACTATTTTTGCCTTGGGGCTGTTCGCCTTTGTATGGTTCGTTTTTGCACTGAACAGCAAAAAACGGCAAGTTGATAATATAACAACCCCACTGAAATGATAATTAAGGAAGTAAAAGAAAAGTTAGAATCTTCAAACCATCCTATTGCAAAGTCTTTACATCAAGGAAAAGGTTTCAAAGTTCTCGTGATAGGGTTTAAGAAAGGAATGGTATTGAAAGAGCATAAAGCACCCCTGAGTTCCAAATTAACGGTTTTAGAAGGAAATATAGTTTACAAAGAAGAAACCAGAACCATTGAACTAAATCGATATGACGAAGTGGACATACCAGTCGACATTTTACATTCCGTGGAAGCATACAAGGATAGCCTATGTATATTAACGCAAGGTGAATAAAATAACTACCGCCAACATTGTATAAGAGCAATAGCGGGTGAAGTGGTAAATTCAAGGTCTCTGCATTTAATAAAATTTTGTGGTGTCAGACAGGTAATCGCCTTGAAATACGCTACTGCTCTTATACGTAACCGTTACCCAACATTTGAAAACTAAATACGAACTAACATATAAACCTTTGATCAAAATCCTTATTTGGTTAGGAATTTTTCTTGTTATAATAATATTTTTCGGAGACTTTCTTTACGAACTTAAATACGGAAGAAGTCTTAAAAACTCGAATAGTCTTTATGTAACTGGAATACCATTTACCTTACTTTTATTGTTACCGAGTTTTCTTGTTACCATTTTCTACTTAAAAGAAAACTATAAAACAAGTTTCACGATTGACAAAAAACTGAATACGATAGAAATCAAATCTGGAAATCAAGTAAAAATATATAAGTTGTCTGAAATAGAAAGTTCTATTTATAA
>JAGQZA010000211.1 GCA_020435805.1 Flavobacteriaceae bacterium | reverse complement strand
AGCGGCTGCAAAGATAATTTGGTTTAGCACATTCACAAATAAAATCGCAAAGATTTTAGTACTTTTTTTTCAAAAAAATATAAGTGCTTGAAAAGCAATGAGGGAAAATTTTCAGCAAACAAATAATTTATTCTACCTATATATACCCTATTTTTAAAATAAAGTTCTATAGGTAACTTTTAAAACTATTTATTGAGTATTGTAAAACGAAATTAGTAGTAGTATCTTTGCCTCCTAATTTTTTCAGAAAATGATTGCAATTACCCTACCAGATGGAAGTGTAAAAAAATATGAAACTGGGAGTACTCCTATAGATATTGCCAAAAGCATTAGTGAAGGACTGGCGAGAAATGTAATTTCAGCATCTTTTAATACTAAAGTGATAGAATCGAACACACCTCTTGCTGAAGACGGTGCTTTAATTCTTTACACTTGGAACGATGATGCCGGAAAAAAAGCTTTTTGGCATTCTACAGCACACATTTTGGCACAAGCGTTGGAACAGTTATACCCCAATGTAAAACTTTGGGTAGGTCCTGCTATTGAAAAAGGGTTTTATTACGATGTTGATTTAGGAGAAGAAACTATTTCTGAAAAAGATTTTAAAGCCATTGAAGACAAAATGATGGAGATTGCTCGCGGAAAGCACAATTTTAAAATGCGCTCCGTTAGCAAAGCCGATGCCCTATCCTATTATGAAGGAAAAAATGAATACAAAGTGGATCTCATTAATGGACTGGAAGATGGAGAAATTACCTTTTGTGACCACGACACCTTTACCGATTTATGTCGAGGTGGGCATATCCCCAATACTGAAATTGTAAAAGCCGTAAAGATTTTAAGCGTTGCCGGAGCCTATTTTAAAGGGGATGAAAAAAACAAACAACTCACACGAGTTTATGGCATTAGCTTTCCGAAGCAAAAAGATTTAACCGAATATCTGGAATTACTGGAAGAGGCCAAAAAGCGAGACCACCGAAAATTAGGTAAAGAGTTAGAACTTTTTACCTTTTCACCTCGGGTAGGGCAAGGGCTTCCTCTATGGTTGCCTAAAGGAGCCGCTTTGCGTGAACGTTTAGAAAATTTTCTGAAAGCAGCGCAAAAGAAGGCAGGTTACGAAATGGTCGTATCCCCGCATATCGCTCAAAAGGAACTGTATGTTACTTCGGGACATTATGCCAAATATGGAGAAGACAGTTTTAAACCCATTAAGACTCCTAATGAAGGTGAAGAGTTCATGCTGAAACCCATGAACTGTCCTCACCATTGTGAGATGTACAACAGCAAACCTTGGTCTTACAAAGATTTACCCAAAAGATATGCTGAATTTGGAACAGTTTATCGTTACGAGCAAAGTGGAGAATTACACGGATTAACCCGAGTTCGAGGATTTACACAAGATGATGCACATTTATTCTGTACTCCAGACCAACTTGATGCAGAATTTAAAAATGTAATTGATTTAGTATTGTATGTATTTGGGTCTTTAGGATTTGAGAATTTTACTACCCAAGTTTCCATAAGAGACCCGAAGAAACCCGAAAAATATATTGGAAGTCTTGAAAACTGGGAAAAAGCCGAAAAAGCCATTATTAATGCCGTAGAAGATAAAGGACTTGACTATATTATTGAAGAAGGTGAAGCTGCTTTTTATGGTCCAAAACTGGATTTTATGGTGAAAGATGCGCTGGGCAGAAGTTGGCAATTAGGAACCATTCAAGTGGACTATAACCTTCCGGAACGCTTCGAACTTACCTACAAAGGCAGTGACAACGAGCTTCATAGACCTGTTATGATACACCGCGCGCCCTTCGGGAGTATGGAGCGTTTCATTGCTATTTTATTAGAACATACAGGTGGTAATTTCCCTTTATGGCTCATGCCGGAACAAGTTAGTATTCTCACCCTTAGTGAGAAATATGAAAAATACAGTCAAAAAGTTTTAAATTTGCTTGAAAATAACGAAATTCGCGCCCTCGTTGATAATCGTAACGAAACTATTGGAAAGAAAATTAGGGAGGCCGAAATGAGCAAAACCCCATATATGTTGATATTGGGAGAGCAGGAGGAAAAAGATGGTATGGTTTCTGTTCGCAAACACAGTGAGGGTGATTTAGGAACAATGACACTTTCAGAATTTTCAGAAATGATTAAAAACGAGGTAGAAAAAGAAGTAAAAGATTTTAAATAAACGTTTAATTAAAACCTTATTTAGCCATAGCAATACGTAGAAAAAAAACCAAAGGTCAGGCAAGAGTCATTAAGGAAGACCAACACAATATCAACGAAAAGATTCGTGCCAAAGAAGTACGCCTTGTTGGAGATAATGTTGAAGTAGGTGTTTACTCCATAAGTAAAGCCTTAGCCATTGCCGAAGAATTAGAATCAGACCTTGTAGAAATATCACCCAATGCAGACCCTCCGGTATGTAAAGTGATGGATTACAAAAAATTTGTTTACGAACAAAAGAAAAGAGAAAAAGTACTTAAAGCCAAAGCCACTAAAGTAGTAGTTAAAGAAATTCGATTCGGCCCAAATACCGACGATCACGATTACGAATTTAAAAAGAAACATGGGGAAAAGTTTCTGAAGGAAGGTGCCAAGCTAAAAGCGTATGTTTTCTTTAAAGGTCGTTCAATCATTTACAAAGACCAAGGTGAAATTTTGTTGTTGAGATTGGCTACCGACTTGGAAGAATTTGGCAAAGTAGAACAAATGCCAAAGCTGGAAGGAAAACGAATGACGATGTTCATTACCCCCAAAAAGAAATAATACTTCAGAACAAAAACTGAAGATTACAATAAAGCGAAATAAATAAAAACGTAGGAAAGAT
>JAGQZA010000210.1 GCA_020435805.1 Flavobacteriaceae bacterium | reverse complement strand
AGAGCGAAGGAGAAGGTATATTTATTGGGGTTTAAAGACGATTTTTTTATACCTTAGCTTTATATGGAGACGAGTGACATTATTTTCAGTGTTTTTTTAGGAATTGGTTTGGCCGCTGCGGTAGGTTTTCGGGTTTTTCTTCCGCTTTTGGTGTTAAGTTTGGCAGGTTATTTAGATTGTTTTCCGCTTGCTGAAAATTGGGCTTGGGTGGGAAGTCTTACTGCTGTAATTACTTTATCTGTAGCAACCCTCATAGAAATTTTTGGGTATTATATACCGTGGGTCGATAATCTTTTGGACACCATTGCAGTTCCTTTGGCAGGTATTGCGGGGACTGCTGTAATGTTGGCAACCGTAAGCGATTTAAGCCCGTTGATTACCTGGTCTTTGGCTATTATTGCAGGAGGGGGGACCGCAGCAGTTATTAAAGGAAATACATCGGCCATTCGATTAACTTCATCTGCAACCACCGGTGGAATTGCCAACCCCATAGTAGCTACGGCCGAAACAGGTACTTCTATTGTATTGACGTTAGTTTCTATACTTTTTGCGCCCTTAGCAATTATATTGGTCCTGTTTATTTTTTATTTGATGTATAAATTTTTTAAAAAGCTTCGGAAAAAGCACTCATAAAAGTGTATTCTTCTTATTTTTGGCAACTTTTAAAAGCTTTACCTTAAAGAAAGCAACCATTTTAATTTGAATACATCTTACAAATAATTCTAACCTCAACAATGAAAATAATTGCAATGATTCCTGCGCGTTATGGCGCCTCAAGATTTCCCGGAAAATTAATGCAAGACTTAGGCGGAAAGCCTGTTATTGTTAGAACCTACGAAGCTGCTAAGGATACTGAACTCTTTGATGAAGTGTTTGTGGTAACCGATAGCCAAATTATTTTTGACGAAATTGTAGCAGCCGGAGGGAATGCAATTATGAGTAAAAAGGAACACGATTGTGGCTCTGATAGAATAGCCGAAGCGGTTGAAAATATGGATGTGGATATTGTAGTCAATGTTCAAGGAGATGAGCCTTTTACAAGCAAGTCGGGATTAGAGCAGGTACTTTCGGTTTTTGATGGTCCCGATGCTGCGAAAATTGATTTGGCTTCACTCATGACCGAAATTAATGACTGGAAAGAGATTAGTGACCCCAATGCGGTAAAAGTTGTGGTTGATAAAGACAACTTTGCCTTATATTTTTCGCGATCGCCTATTCCGTACCCTAGAGATAAAAATGTTGCTGTTCAGTATTACAAACATAAAGGAATCTATGCTTTCAGAAAGCAAGCATTAATGGACTTTTATCATTTGCCCATGCGTAGTACCGAAGCTGCAGAAAAAATAGAATGCATTCGCTATTTAGAATACGGAAAAAACATTAAAATGGCCATTTCAAATACACAAGGAATTGAAATTGATACACCGGAAGATCTTATAAGAGCTAATAAAGTGTTGAAAGAGACCAAAAAAGTATCTATCAATAATAAATACAGAAATTTCCCCATGGTTCCCAAAGTAGTTTTTGGCTGTGGGAGTTTTGACCAATTAACCTCTATTATCTCTGCAGAAAGAAAAGATAAAGCGCCTTTTATTTTTATTGTGGACGATGTTTTTAAAAACAATCAGGAATTGGCGGATAGAATGAACCTTCGCTTTAATGACAAACTTTTGTTTGTTTCCACAGAGCAAGAGCCAAAGACCGAGCAGGTGGACACTATTATTAAAAATATTAAGGCAGAATTTACCTATGCGCCTTCAGGTATTATTGGGATTGGTGGCGGAAGTATTTTAGATCTTGCCAAGGCAGTTTCGTTGATGCTTACCAATAAAGGGAGCGCCGCAGATTACCAAGGATGGGACTTAATTAAAAACAAAGGAATTTATCACGTAGGAATCCCTACCATTTCCGGTACAGGAGCAGAAGTGTCGAGAACCGCTATTTTAACAGGGCCTGAAAAAAAGCTGGGATTAAATAGCGATTTTACCCCTTACGATCAAGTAATATTGGATCCTGAATTAACCATTGGAGTGCCTAAAAATCAATGGTTTTACACAGGAATGGATTGTTTTATTCATTGCGTGGAGTCCTTAAATGGTACTTTTTTAAATGAATTCAGCAAAAGTTATGGCGAAAAAGCCTACGAACTCTGTTTGCAAATTTTCTTGGAGAACAACCTTTCAGAACAAGAGTCTCGCGAAAAATTGATGATGGCTTCATGGCATGGAGGTATGAGTATTGCCTATTCTCAAGTTGGTGTTGCTCACGCTTTGAGTTATGGTTTATCCTATGTGTTGGGAACAAAACATGGGGTAGGAAATTGTATTGTTTTTGATCATTTGGAAGAATTCTACCCAAAAGATGTACAGATTTTTAAGCAAATGGTACAAAAGCATCAAATAGAAATACCTAAGGGAATTTGCAGTAATCTTACCGAAACTCAAATGGAGGGGATGATTGATATTGCCTTAGGATTGGTTCCCCTTTGGGAAAATGCATTGGGAGACGATTGGGAAACCATTGCAACACGAGATAAACTTCGTTCGCTATACCGTAAAATGTAGTATTTTTGAATCCTACATGGGATTACCAAGTTTTATTTTCAAAAAAATTCTCGGCTGGAAAATTGATGGAAGTTTTGATCCTTCAATAAAAAAAGCAGTGGTTATCGTAGTACCTCATACAAGTTGGCATGACTTTTTTGTGGGATTGTATGCACGAAGGATTCTGAAAACAAAAATCCATTGGTTGGGTAAAAAAGAATTATTTCTTTGGCCATTTTCCTATTATTTTAAATGGACAGGAGGAACACCCCTTGATCGAACTCCGGGCCAAAATAAAGTAGAAGCTAA
>JAGQZA010000020.1 GCA_020435805.1 Flavobacteriaceae bacterium | reverse complement strand
AACTCCCATGGTCAATCCCATACGAGCTCGGGTATAGTTTGAAAAATATTCTACCAGTCGATAATATTCTTTAAAATTGGAAATCATTACTGTTTGTCCCAACGAACAAAGTAATCGTGCGCGATCCATAAAATCTTGCTCATCAATTTCTCCTTCGGCACGAAGGTTAGATAGGGTAATTTCGAAAATAACAAGAGTTTTTTCGGGATCTACTTTGTTTTCGTTTAAAAACATTTGTAGTGACCGCTCGTACATATCCATATTCACTTTGGTCACCGGGCGAAAACTTCCACGCAATGCCAAAACATTTTTTTTGTAAAGAATACGAGCAGGGAGGATATTATTTCCATCGGGGCCAAAAATAACCGCTTCGGTCATTTCATTTTTAATGAGCTGAAGACTCATTAAACGGTTGTCAACTGCTTCAAATTTAGGTCCTGAAAAATTAATGGTATCAATTTCAATTTTGTCTTTATCAATATGATCGTATAAATACCGCAATAACTTTTTAGGTTGATCGTGTTTGTAAAAAGCTCCGTAAATAAGGTTTACTCCAAGAATACCCAGCGTTTGCTGTTGTAAAACGGCTTCGGTTTCTTTAAAGCGTATATGCAATATAATTTCGCTGTAGTCCTCTTTTGGGTCCGTTTGAAAACGAATACCTACCCAACCGTGACCCAAATATTGCTTTGCAAAATCGATGGTTGCCACGGTATTGGCATACGAAAAAAACATTTTATTAGGGTGTTTGTCGCGAACAATACGCTCTTCAATAAGTTTTATTTCGTGAGAGAGCATACGTTTTAAGCGAGATTCAGTCACGTAGCGCCCGTCGGGCTCAATACCGTAAATAGCATCGCTAAAATCTTTGTCGTAGGCAGACATGGTTTTTGCAATCGTCCCGGAGGCACCACCCGCTCTAAAAAAATTGCGTACCGTTTCCTGTCCGGCACCAATTTCAGCAAAAGTACCGTAGATATTTTCGTTTAAATTTATTCTTAAGGCCTTGTCCTTAATGGAAGGAATGGTCTCAAAATTCTTGTCGCCTGGAATGATTTCTGGCATAGCAATTTTATTTTGGTAATCTTATACAAAGGTAGTAAATACCATAGGGTAACAAAAAAAAATCGGTTATTTTTGTGTTAATGAAACTACCCCTAACCGTTACTTTTTTAGGAACCGGAACTTCCCAAGGAATCCCTGTTATTGGCAGTTTGCACCCTGTTTGTTTAAGTAACGATGCTAAGGACAAAAGATTGCGTGTTTCGGTGTTGTTACAATGGGGAAACTACCAATATGTTATCGATTGCGGACCCGATTTTAGGCAACAAATGCTTCGTGAAAACGTTCACTACCTGAATGGTGTATTATTGACCCATGAACATAATGATCACGTGGCCGGAATTGATGATATACGTCCGTTTAATTTTAAGCAAGGAGAACTTCCTTTTTATGCTGAAAAAAGGGTTTTCGATGCACTAAAACAACGGTTTTCCTATGTTTTTGAAACAGTTAATAAATACCCCGGTGCACCCACTATTAAAGAAGTAGTTATTACTAAGGAACGCTCTTTTGAGTTGGGTGGAAAAATGATAACTCCTGTGGAAGCCATGCATGCCAATTTACCTGTTCTAGGTTTTAGAATTGATGATTTTGCGTATATGACCGATGTGAAAACAATTTCTGAAGCCGAAAAACAAAAATTAAAAGGGTTAAAGGTTTTAGTTGTTAATGCTTTACGCGAACAACCGCACGAGTCGCATTTAAATCTGGAAGAAGCCTTTCAATTAATTGATGAACTTAAACCCGAAACTACCTATTTTACACATATTAGCCATTTAATGGGCTTTCATGAAGAAGTGGAAGCAACCCTTCCTAATAATGTCCATTTAGCGTATGACACCCTTAAAATCTCTTTATAATTATGAAGTCTAAAATTTTCATGTACCTCTTTTTCTTTGCCGTTTTATTAATCCTTTTTCAATATATGAATGAGAAATCGATTTTCGAATCGCAAGAAAATAAAATCCAGTCGCTCACTGCCAAATTTGAGAAAAGTACCGATAGCCTAGCAAAACTGAAGGACCAGTTGGCGGAGGTAAATTATTTTACGCTGCAAGGCAATGATAATGCGATGACCTATCTTGAAAATTTAGGATTGGAAGCTGAAGAAGTAGAACGGACAATTTCAGAAATGATTATTGAAAAGAATCTTCAAAAAGGAGGGAATCCATTAATTCCGGTTGAGGGAATGTATGGTGAAATGCGCGTTAATAAAATTAAATTTTTAAATCACCGATGGATACTTGCCGATTTTAGTGATGGAAAATATTGGGGAGAAATGATTTTGGAATACTTCTATAATGATAAACTGGAATTGGAGTTAACCCCTATTTCTTCGGTGCTGTATCCTAATTAATTTTTTAAAACATTCACATTGTTAATTAGATAGAATAATGTGGATTACTTTTCGTTATTTATTTTAAGGGTACTAATAATTAACTGAAAAATGAAAGCAAAAAGGATAAGTTATGTTGGCTTGTTGTTGTGTTTTGCATTATTAATAAACACACATCAATTTTTTGGTCAAGAAAAATTTAATGTTTCTATAGGAACTGGATTCCCTGAGCTACTAAATTTAGGGGTGAGATACCAATTTAATCAATCACAATTGGGACTTAATTTAGGAACAGTTCCTTTGGGGAAAAATAACGCATATTATTCTTTATCAAGCGATTATTTTTACCATTTTGGAGGTCAATCTAAATTAACACATAGGAGACCTTGGTATGCACGTGCAGGTTTAAGTTATATTCATTCAGAAGGTGAGTATGAAATATTAAAAATTTTATTTTTTAATCCTAGAATAGGTAGAGATTTTAATATTTCAAAAAAAATTGGGGTCAATTTTGATATTGGGTTAATTTTTGAATTATATAGAGACGAAATAGAAAAAAAACAACATGACAGTTTACTTACATTTGAATCACCAATTACTTTTCCAAGTTTAGGTTTTGGGATATTTTATAGATTATAAATTTGAATTGAATGTTGTAAACTATTGACATTTAACTATTAACTCCTCCTTTCCAGCCATTTTTTAAATTCATAAAAATTTTGCGGAGCTACTCCATGGCCTACAGGAAATTCTGAATAATGGCAATTGATTTTCAAGTCCTCTAAAAAAGGTTTGGTCTCTCGAGCCCATTCTACCGGAATTACTTGATCTACACTACCGTGTGAATTATAAACACTGAGACCACTAAAGTTATTTTCTGTATAACCTTCTTTCAAAATATCTTCATTGATATACCCGCTTAAACCAATGACATTTTTTATTTTTTCCGGATAACTTAGTGCTACTGCAAAGCTTACAATGGTTCCTTGACTAAATCCCATTAAAGTAATATTATTTTTATCAATAGGATACTTTGCTATAATTTCGTCGATAACTTTAACAACCAATTCTCTAGATTCAATGGCTTGCTCATCATCACTCCATTTTCCTTGAGGGGCATCAAAATAAATATGGTACCAAGCGTTCCCATAGGGTGTTAGTTCAAAGGGTGCTTTTAGGGAAATAATGGCATATTCGTGTGGCAATTCGGAAGCAAAAGAGAAAAGATCGTTTTCGTCACTTCCATAGCCGTGAAGCATGATTATAACGGGTGCTTGTTCAAGTAAACTGCTTTTTCGGTAATTGTGATGAAGGGAAAGTGTCTGTTGCATTTCAAAAAAAAAAGATGCCGTAAAACTACGGCATCCTATTTCATTTTAAAAAGTTTTTATCCAATGCTTTTAAACCATTGTTGAAATTGCTCTCCCAAAACAGGAATTGGTTTTTTTTCTCCTTGAATGGCTCCTATAAAGGCTAAAATCCAAAGGACAAATAATCCCAGTGAAAATATCCATCCTACGTAGGGGATTCCTGAAAAGGCAAGAGCCATATTAATAACCCATACTAAGAGCCAAAGAATCATGAGCCCTAATGCTTGTCTTACATGAAAAGCCCCATGTTCTGTTTTGTTTCCATTCTGCATTACCAGCGCTATTACCCAGCCAATAAGCCAAAGATAGGCAACGATACCAACGGTTTTTCCGTTATCTGAAGTTGTTTCTGACATAATTTTTTTAAAATTTAGGTTAGTGAATGACTATCTAAAGATACTATTTCTATCCCAAAAACATAAACCATTGTTGAAATTTTTCACTTACAAGTGGTATTGCCTTCTTTTTTCCTAAAAGTGCCATAACTAAAGAAAAGAACCATAATACAACTGTCGCCCAATAAAAATAAAAACCGACGGCATAATTTTGCAAGGCTACCGCAACAAAAAGGAGTACCACTAAACCAAACATATTTTTAATATGCCAAAGCACAAATGTGTCCTTCTTTTCCTTGTTCAGTAATATAGCAATAAGAAGACCTATAAAAGTAAGATATGCTATTACTGCATTTGTTTTTGGAGAGATATTATTCATTGATAACCCATTGGTTATTATTGAAAATGCCATACACATTCCCTCTCATAGGTTGATGAAGCATAGCCGCATTTTTTGAAGTAGAAAGAATAGATTCTTCAGTAAAAATCCAAGTGGGTTCAGGATTAAAGAGGGTAAGGTTTGCCGAGCTTCCTTCTTCAATGGGGGATATAGGAACTCCAAAAGTGCTTTTAAGTCGTGTAAGTGCCAAAATGGCCGTTTCCACATCTACTACTTGTAAAAGTGCTCCAAAGCAACTTTCTAAACCGATGCTTCCAAAGAGAGCATGGTCAAACTCGGTGCGTTTGTGCTCTACATCAATAGGGTTGTGGTTGCTGGTAACGCTGTCTATAATTCCTTCTTTTAATCCTTTTATCAATGCTTTTCGATCCTTTTCTGTACGTAATGGCGGCATCAGTTTATAATTGGTGTCGAAAGTTTCCAGAAGGTCATCTGTCAAGCACAAATGGTTAATAGAAACACTACAACTTACTTGTAATCCTTTCTTTTTGGCTTCTTTAATTAATTGCACCGAAGCTGCCGTAGAAATGGTAGGAATGTGCAATCTGCCGCCGGCGTATTCCAGCAGGTACAAATCTCTTGCAATTTGAAGTTCTTCCGATAGTGCCGGAATTCCTTTAAGGCCCAGCTTTGTGGCATTCACCTCTTCATTGACCATTCCATTTTTGGCGATGGATACTTCCATAGGGAACGATTGTACTAACCCGTTAAAGTTTTCAACATACTGGAGGGCAATTTTGAGTAAATTGGCATTGGTAATTGGCTTTTGATAATCGTAGAAACTTACGGCCCCTTCGTTTTGCATATCAAAAAGCTCAGCTAAATCAATGCCTTCACTACCGTTTGTTAACGCTCCTACCGGATACAAATCCACTGGGCTATTGCTTATTTTGGACTTCAAAAATTTAATATCCGATTTTGAATCGGTCACCGGTTTTGTATTTGCATTTACCGCTACGGCAGTAAACCCACTTTTGGCTGCTACATTGAGACCGTTTTCTAAGGTTTCTCGCTCTTCAAAGCCGGGTTCTCCAAAAGATACACTACTGTCGAACCAGCCTTGGGAAATATGAAGGTTTTTTAGTGAGATGATTTTTGCCGAAGTTTCAGTAATGGAAGGGGCTATTTTTTTTATGATTCCTTTTTCAATAAGAACATCCCTTTTCATTGTATGGTGTTTGCTGGTGGGGTCAACAATGGTGGCGGATTTCAGTAAAATCTTCATTTAAAGAATTTTAGGATAAACATTTCAATTACAAGGAACAACACTGCAAAAATAACAAACCATTTCCAAAATTGGGTGGTATTATTTTCTTCAGCTAAAGTATTAAATACCTCTGAAACCGATGAAAAGGCTTTTGTTCCTTCCCAATCTTCAACAGTTGCGTAATTAAGGATGCTTTCGGTTCGTGGATAATTATAGCTAATGCTTTGTAACCATTGGTCCTTATGGTAAATTCCATAATTTCCACTTTTTGCGGGCTCCGTTTCCGTAGTAATTGCAACACTGTTTGCCTTTGTTTGCTGTAGTGGAATAAAGTTAGAAACACTATCTTTTAGGGTAACAATCTCATCTTGAGCAAGTTTTATAGGAATGGCAAATTCATTTATTTTTCCGGTTTGCAGATATAATTTTGGCAATGATAAACTCTGATGTGCCATAGCAATAAGCGTGGGTACAATAAGTGGGGAGGTCTTGAAGTTTGAATTTTCTGAACTAAATGGAGCCGTAGCTAAATAATTAAGGGCTGTTTGCAATAAAAAAGGTTTGTCATCTTCAAACGATAGTACTGCGGAGGCGTTTGAAGTGACCGGGAAAAAGGATTGTACGGTTGGAAACTGAAAGTTGGTCACCTGTTTTTCAAAAACATGGGTATATAAATGATGCGAAAAGTTAATTTTTGCTATTTTCTTTTCTGAAGTAACCACTTCATTCAAAATGGTTCCCATTTGCAACTCATTAAGAAGAAGTTGGTAGCTATTACGATCCATTTCGGCATTAGGAATAATGAAGATGCTCCCTCCGCCATCACTAAATGATTTTAAAGTTGAAATAAGCGAAGACGGGATGGTTTTAAGCTCATTTAAAACAATAAAATTTTGTTCAGGAATAACACTGTAATTTAACTGATTGTAGGTTTGTTGGGTATAGGTGTAATTTTCGTTGTTGAATAGTTTTTGCAGAAAATCTTGATTTGCTTCAGTAATGGAAAGTATTTTTATTTTTTCCTTTTCATTGATGCTAAAAAACAGTGAATTATCGTAGCTAAGTAAGCCGTCATTAATCTGTATTTCTCCAATATAACGCCCCGTATTTTCAATATCAAAAACCATTTCAGCGGTATTTTTTTCTGAAAAATCGACCGCCGTTTTTGCCATTAATTTTCCTTCATTCAGTAATGAAACGGCAACCGTTTCGGGTACTTCTCCTGTTTTTGAAATACCCACTTTTAAGCTACTACCCGTTGCGCTTTGAGACGCAATAAACACGGTGTCAATTGCTATGTTTGCGGCTACTACAGGTTTGGTTTGTACCAAATTTACTTGATATGAAGAATCTAACACAGGAAATTTTCCGTTTTGCTGAAAGTCGGATATAAGAAGCAGCTGCTTATCTGCAGTAGTACTTTTTGAAAATAATTGTGTAGCTTTTAATTTTATGTCCTCAAGACTTAATTGTTTTGAAGTATAATCTATTGAAAGGACTTCATTTTTAAAGTCGGTTTGGGAGACATTTTTTTTGGTTTCAATATTGGTAAACCAAGTTAGTTTTGCTTCACCTTGAATATTTTCATACAACTCTTGCAATACTTTTTTTAGCATAGGACCATTGCTTCCTTTGGCTTCCATGCTAAAAGAGTTGTCAATATAAAGAACCGTTTCTTTTTCGGTATTAATTGCTTTTTTGGAAGCCGAAAAAGGTTGGGCAAATGCTAAAATGATGCATGAAAGGGCTAAGAGCCGCATCAAAAGAGTGAGCCATTTTTTAAGCCTGGAGCTTTTGCGGGTTTGTAGCGTTGCTTTTTTTAGGAAGGCTACATTGGTGAAATCTATTTTCTGAAACCGGCGGAGTTGAAAAAGATGAACAAAAATAGGAATGAGCAGTAGGAGGAGGGCATAAAGAATTTCGGGGTGTTTAAACTGCATTCCTAATTTTATTTGTCAAATATAAACATTGATTTTGAATAAGAATGCCTTTTAAAATTTCTAAAATAAAAAAGCCTTCATAATTGAAGGCTTTTCATTCCAAATCTTAAAGTTTACATATTAATTACAAACTTCAAATCCCATGGCCCAGCTATTTCCACCAATAGGGGAGCCATTGCCCCAAGCAGTTTCAGACTCACCTGTTACAGTATTCGTAACCACTGCGTGAACCGCAATATACACGCACTCACCTGGCGCCAATGTTATAGTACTATAAGAAACGGTAGTTTCCCCGTTATGGGTATTTGAGTATGGGAAGTGCCCAATCTGTGGATTTCCACTATTGTTAGTAGGTAGATCGCCAATATCACCCACATACAAATGGGTTTCATCTATTACCCAATCTCCTTCGGTAGTATAAGTGACCACAACAATTCCATCTACTAGGGTTACGGTTACGTTACCCGAAACAATATTTTGCCCAGCAATAAGGAAATCATTGTACAATTCTGTAGGATCGTTATTAATGCCATCATCAATTTGCGGAAGTTCAAAATTTGCAGTAGGAGCCGTTTGCGAATTGGGTTCTTGTTCTTTAGAACAACTTAGTACCAAAAGGGTAATTAAGAATAGGAGTGCAATTTTTGATTTCATAAGTTTGAATTTGGAGTTATACGAAATCAAATGTAAGAAAAATATTACATTTCAACGAAAAAAAATTACATTTAGTCGATTATTTTTTCAAAATAAGCATTAAATGTTAAAATTAAAAATTTTCAAATACACCCAAACCAAATAGTGCAAAATCATATTTTACAGGATCTTTTGCATTTAGATTCCGTAGAGAAAAATCTAATTCTTTCAATGCTTTTGCATCATTTTGATTTCTAGTTAAAAGATGCAGTTTTCTTGCAATATTCCCACTATGAATATCTAAGGGACAAGAAAGTTGCGATGGTTGTATGCTTTTCCAAATACCAAAATCCACCCCTCTATTGTCATTACGAACCATCCAGCGCAGGTACATATTAATCCTTTTTGCAGCAGAATTTTTTAAAGGATCGCTCACGTGTTTTTGAGTCCGGGGTAAATGAGGCAGTTCGAAAAAGGACTTTTTAAACTCTGAAATCGAATTTTGAAGCGACTCTTTTTCAGCATGCTTTGTGAATACGGTTTCTAATCCTTGATGCTTTGTATAAATATGCTGAAGACCTTTTATGAAATAAGTAAGATCCTGGCCGTTAAACGTACGGTGGACAAAAGGATGAAGTTTTTTTAAATCGTCTTCAGAATGATGTAATACAAAATCATAAGGGGATAGGTCGAGAAATTGCATCATTTTTTTAGCATTGGTAATGATGCTCTTTCGGTTTCCCCAAGCAATAGAAGCTGTTAAAAAGCCTGCAATTTCAATATCTTCTTTTTTTGAAAATTGATGTGGCACCTGAATAGGGTCACTTTCAATAAATTGAGGCTGATTGTAGAAAGCGGCTTTTTCGTCTAAAAATTCTTTCAGCTCGCTCGGTTTCATCCTCCCGTAATTATCTTCCCGTCTTGCATGACCAATTTTCTGTCGGCCATTTCGGCAAGATCTTCATTGTGCGTTACAATCACAAAGGTTTGCCCAAATTCATCCCGGAGCTTAAAAAATAGTTGGTGTAAATTTTCGGCACTTTCAGTATCAAGGTTTCCGCTGGGCTCATCGGCAAGGATGATGGCGGGGTTATTCATTAAGGCTCGTGCTACGGCAACGCGCTGTTGTTCGCCACCGGAGAGCTCGTTGGGTTTGTGCGATTCGCGATGAGAAAGACCTAAAAATGCTAATAATTCTTTCCCTCTTTTTTCGGCTTCGGTTTTGGGTGTATTTTTTATGAAAGCAGGAATGCAAACATTTTCAAGTGCCGTAAATTCTGGTAATAATTGATGAAACTGAAAGATAAACCCTAAGTTAGAGTTTCTGAATTTTGCTAAGGATTTTCTATTTAAATCTGAAATGGAAACACCGTCAATTTCCAAGGTCCCTTCCGAAAAAGTATCTAACGTTCCCAAAATTTGAAGCAAAGTTGTTTTACCTGCCCCTGAAGCACCTACAATAGAAACAATTTCCCCTTTGGCTATGGATAAATCAACACCTTTTAAAACGTGTAACGAATCGAAATACTTGTGAATGTTGTTGGCTAAAATCATCAATTAAAATTACTGTGTGAAAATAGCATAATCCCTTGGAACGCACAAGGTGGCTTGTTAAGAGTTTTTTCTAAAAATATTTTTAATGTTGTTATAGTCTATAAAATATACCATCCGTAGTGAAAATACATGCTCGATAGGTTGGTCGAATAAGGTGTTGAGGCTTTCAAAATAGCCGGAAGTAGATTCCGAATTTGCATTAAATAAAGTATTTCTGTACAAAGCTGTTAACTGACTTCCGGGTGCAAATTGCCAAGTGTATCGAAAATCAAGATTCCAAGTATTAAAATTGATATTTGGGTTGTCAATATCGGTAACATGAATATTGTCCTCTGTGGTTAGCGTTCCGTCTTCGTTAAGGGTAAAAAGTAAATCATCATAAGTAACGGTGGACCAATAATTTCGGAAGGTAAGCGAAAGGGCGTGAAAAGGATTGAAATTATAATTTCCGGAAATGCTATTAGTAACCGTATTTTGGTCTCTTTGGCCAAAAATAATAGCATCATCCAAATTATCGACAAACCCTCTACTTCCTGTACCTATTTCGGTATAAAAAGAGTAGGTTATATTGAATTTGTCCGAAAAACGCATTCTAGGGTCAAAGCCAAACCAATAGTATAGCAAATCCCGCTCTGGGTCTAGGAGTGTTACACCACCACCATATAGTGAAGTAGCAAACTTTTTAGCGTAATTGGTATTCATATAATAGTTTGCACTAAATTCATTTTTAAACGTGAAGAAGTATCCGTCCTTTCTGGGCTCAAAATAATCGTGCTGTTTACCAATGCTGAAATTGGTGTTAAAATCATAATCCCAAAGTTTTTTGCTTTGGGCATAAATATCAAATCCTACACTGTTGCCTGTATATGTGTTTGGGTCGAACAGCATTTGGTATTGAAGCCAAGAATAGATACTGAAATTATTCCAGGTTTTGGTTGGCTCAAAAATTCTATACGAAAAAAAGGAGTTAAAATTGTTGTAGTTATTTCTAAAGTTTACCCCCAGATCGTTGATATTAAAGTTTTTGTCTGCCTGTGTATTTTCAATACCGAAACGATATTTCCCACTTACTTTCTCTATTTCCAAAGAGGAACTAAATCCTGTTTTGGGTCCATCCTGAAGCTGTAAACTACTTAGCTTTACAGAACCGTCCACATTCCATTTATTGGCTTTGTCGGTAATATCAAACAGAGCCGCGGTAACATTGGCATCTCTAAAACCACCTTCCCTTAAAACACTTGTATTGATTAGGCTTATGGATGAGTTTTTATTGAATTGTTGGTCCACTACCATAATATTGTAATTGGTAAAAGGTTCAACTATTTCTTTGCGTATCTCGCCCGTGGTTACATTTTTAATGGTTGCCGAAGTTTTTTCGGTGATGGCATTAAAAAACCCTATTCCCAGTCCTTTTTTACTTCTTCCCGAAATCTTAACAGCATTTAAAACTTTTACATTATTGGGGTAATCGATGACTTCTTCATTGTCTTCATCAATTTCCGGGTAAGTGGAAGGACTGCTCCCTATTCTGCGAGAATAAAATAAATCCCCTTTGTTGAAAAGATCGACACCTTCAGTAAAAAACTGCCGTTGTTCAGAAAAGGTTTGCTCAAAGGGGCCTAAATTTAGTCTAACGTTATCGAACCCTGCCTGACTAAAATCTGGAATTAAGGTGGCATCCAGTGTAAAATTTTCCGTAATACCGTATTTTACATCCATACCCACACTGTAATCGTCTGTGGTTTCGCCATCAAAGGTTCTTACCAAAGCCGAAGCAAAAGGATAAAAGCTTAACCGAGTAGGGGGAGAAATGTTTTGTATTCCGTTTAAAACCCCGTGATATAACCCAAAGTTTCCTTTGGTTCTATCAATAGGATTCCATGAATATTGCGAGTTATCTGTTCTAAAGCGACGGTGAAATTGTAATCCCCAGGTTTGTATTTCTTGGTTGGAAAATCGAAGGTTAGCGTAAGGAATTTTCATCTCTACAATCCATCCGTCTGCAACAATTTGTACACTGCTGTCCCACACCCCATTCCAACCAAAATCCTCACCGTTACTTGGAGTAAAGACTGCATCAGCCTGAGTTCCGGAGCTGAAAACAAAAAATTCGGTATCGTTTTGCGCATCGTTATTTGGGTTTAAAATAACCCCAAAAAAATCAGATTGGCCAAAATTATCACGGCTGGTAAATTGCTTCATGATATCTTCCGGTTTATCATACAAATAGGCACCTACATAAATGGCATTGTCATCGTACACCAATTTTACAATAGTTTTTTGGTGTTCTTTTTCTGCTACTCCCATTTCGGGTCTAAATTGTGTAAAATCTTTGGCTTCTTCAGCATTTTTCCATGCTTCATCGTCCAGATTTCCATCAATTTTTGGAGCTTGAGAAGTTCTGTTAATGGTAATTGATTTTTTTTCCTGAGAATAGACATTGGTAATAATACAGAGGGTAATAAGAAGGGTGATTAGTTTCATTGATTGATGATTTTGTTTACTAAAGACATTCCTTTATTGTAATTGTTACAATTCAAAAAAAGGTATTTATGCACGTAAACGGTAAACTTTATAAAATAATTCCGCATGGTTGTTAAACAAAACTAAGGTATCTGTAATGACAGAGTATTAATGAAAAGTTAAAAACAATTTCATTTTAGTTAATACATGAATTAAATTGCATATTCGATAAAAATTATTGCTAAAATTTAAGTTAGAAATTTTATGGGGTCTTATAACTATTTTGAAGAATACAACGAGTCGGTAACCGACGATTTAAAAAATAACTACGCAAAGATTTTAAAGGGAATTGGAGAGGATACGGACAGAGAAGGGATTATTAAAACACCCGAAAGAGCGGCCAAAGCTATGCAGTTTTTAACATCGGGTCATTGCCAAGACCCTGCCGAAATACTTAGAAGCGCCATGTTTGCTGAAAGTTATAATGATATGGTTATTGTAAAAGACATAGAATTGTATTCTTTATGCGAACACCACATATTGCCTTTTTTTGGAAAAGCTCATATAGCATACATTCCTAACGGTTATATTGTTGGGTTAAGTAAAATTCCGCGGGTGGTAGATGTATTTGCACGCAGGTTGCAGGTGCAAGAACGACTTACGCACGATATTTTGGAATGCATCAACAATACATTAAAGCCAAAAGGTGTTGCTGTGGTAATTGAAGCAAGCCACATGTGCATGATGATGCGTGGTGTGCAAAAACAAAATAGTGTAACAACTACTTCAGGTTTTAGAGGGCAATTTGAAAAAATTGAAACACGAAACGAGTTTTTGAAACTAATAAGCACAGATCTTACTTAAACTTGGTATGTTTATTGTAAAATGATTTAAAACAAAATCTTAGAAAATGAAAAAGAACAAATTCAAATTATTACGGCAAGGCCTACTATACGACGCCATTGGTTTTGCTTCAATGTTTATTCCACTTGTAGGGTGGATATTTGACCTTTTCTGGGCTCCATTTGCGGCAAAAAAGATGAGCGATATGTACGAAGGAACCACCGGTAAAATTGCAGCCGCCATTGTTTTTATGGAAGAAATTTTACCTTTCGATTTTGTGCCAACCTTCACCTTAATGTGGATTTACACCTATGTTTTCAGTTCAGAAACTAAACCTGCAACGCAAACTATTGAAGTAAAAGTAAACGAATAAAAAAGCCCCATTTGGGGCTTTTTATTATTGAATGGTAACATTAAAAGTTACTGATATATCTGTCTCTCCACCAGCATCTGCTAAAGTACCATTATTCGGTTTTTGAGGCTCATGTCTTAAAACAACAGTAAGTGTTCCAGAGCTTGCATCTCCAGTTTCAGCATTAAAGACTGTTCCTAATGGATTGTTGTTTGAGTCAAAATTTCCGTAAGTAAATACCACATTTAAAGCACTGCTCGGTACATAAAAAACTTGGTGTTCATCGGCTTCTTCAACAACTTCTTCAGTAATGTCTTCTACCGGAGTCTCAGTTTCATTTAGAAACGTTACTGCCCCTGTATAGGTAGTATTAGCTGTCAAATCTCCAGAAATTGAAATTACTGGGTCGTTAGGACCTTCGCCATCTAAATCTCTTGATGTTAATGTAATAGTATTGCCACCTCCTTGAGGCACTAGCGTAACGGTTAAAGTGGTAATAACTTCTTCTTCGTTAACAACTTGTGGAGTATCGTCATCGTTGTTACAAGCGGCGAATCCTAAAAACAAAGCGATTACCGTTGTGTATTTTAAAATATGTTTCATGATTAAAAATTGATTTTTGTATTAATTATTATGTTTCTTCCTATGTCATCCGCATAATAGCGTAAACGGTTCAAGTAATTTCTATAAGAAGTATTAAATATATTTTGAACTTTAAGTCCAATAGATAGGTTTGAATTTTTTACCAATTTAAATTGATAATCTGCAGCAAGCTCCCATAATTGATAAGCATCTGGGGGAGTGCTAACATCAATCAATGCGGTAGTTTCAGAGGCTGCTAAAAACACTTCAAAATTGGTGTTTGGAAATTCATTTTGCCTAAAAAAGTAATCCTGTTTTAAAGAGACGCTAACTTTGTTTTTCTCAAAACGTAGTTCATTAGAAAAATTAATTGGAGGCATATTAATTAGAGGCTTATTACTTTTTCTTTCATATCCCTTAACCCATGAAAATGTATTGTTGAAACTAACATTTTTAAAGAGAGGAGTAGAAAAATTAAAGTCTAAACCCACTAAGGTTGCTTCGGTCTGTCTGTATTCCCAAACCTGAAAGTTTCCACGAATGGTTTGCTCGACTCCAGTAGGCTCTATAAGGATAAAGTTGTCTATACTATTTAAAAATGGATTAATTGTAAAGTTAAATTTTCCTTTTTTCTGAAGTGTAGCAGCAAGCTTTTTTGAAATTTCCGACTTAAATCTTAAATCTCCCAATTCAATACGCGATGCACTGTGGTGTAGCCCTTCGCTAAATAATTCGGAAGCATTTGGCGCTCTAGAGGCTAATGAAAAATTACCTAAAACATTCCAGTTTTTTGCTACTTTATACGATGCCCCTATGGTAGCGGAGACGTTGTTAAAATTTAAATCAGGGTTTGTTAAAATTTGATTTCCATACTCTTCAACTACAATATTCGGAAATAAAACATCGTACCCGCGCAATTCCCAAAAAGACGTTCTGTAGAATTTAAAAACATCCATATTGGTGTAATCAAATCGTAAACCACCTTCAATAGAAATTTTTTCATTGGCTTGCCAATTTGCGATAGTATAGCCCCCAATTTTAAGTTGCTTATAATCTGGAATTAATCTTCTTACACCAGTAGCAGGATTTGCAAAATTATCTTGATAATTCATTACTACACCTGTCTTAAAGTCCCAAGGGTCTTGATTAATTTCCAATCCTATATTAACATTATGCGTGGCTAATCTTAGATCTACAGATGGTTTTCCTTGGTCATCTCCACGACGGATGTCATATTCAAACCTTTGGTTATGTTGAAAATCATAACTTACGTCTAGTTTTCCTAAGCCTGTAAGTTTTTTAAACCCAGAAAATTTTGCAATTTGGTGGGTTACTTCCTGGCTTGGGCGATCTATTTTATAAGTAAAAGGCTCTATAACAAGTGGCTGTTCACTATTTAATGCAGTTACTAAATCTTCTGCACCACCTAAATGAGAAGCTCTTAAAATTCCAATTTCATTTTTAAAAATAGAATATTGTGCTTCCCAACCCCATTCAATTTTGTTTTGCCCTAATCTTACTAAAGCATCTCTTTCAAAATTTCCAGTATTGCTTAAAATATAGTTGGGTGCTTCAAAATCGCCATAGCGTTTTATAGTTCCTTGAAACTGAGCAAACCAACCACTTTTAAAACCTTTAATTACTGAAGTTGAATTACTCCCACCTCTTCCGTTAGAAGAAAATGAAAAGATACTTTTTCCATACAAAGTGTCCTTAATAGGTATTCTTGTTGGTTCAGAAATTATAATCCCTCCTATGGCATCACCTGTATATTGAAGCGCAGAAGCTCCTTTAATAACGGTAATTTTAGTTGCCGAATTAATATCGATATTAGGTGAATGCTCTGCTCCCCATTCTTGGTCTTGCATTCTAACACCATTGTTTATAAGCGTTATCCTGCTGCTATGTAAACCATTTATTATTGGTTTAACAATTGCATTTCCAGTATTTAAGGAAGATACACCACTTAACTCTCGCAAGGCGTCCCCTAAGGAGTTATTACTAAAATTATCTAGTTTTTCTTCATTTAAGCTGTTTTCTAATAGACTTTCAGTTTTTGTTGTAAATCCTTTGCCACTTATTATTACTTCATTTAACGATTCTAAATGATGTTCTAATTTGAATGTTTTACTAGTGTTTTCAGTAATTAAAACCTTAAAAACTTCTGTACTACATTCTGGATGAGAAACTTGTATTACAAACTCTCCTTCGCATAGATTTGAGACTTCAAAATCTCCGTTTAAATCTGAAAGCACAGCTATCTCGGGCCCTGCTACTACTATAGTAGCGCCAGAAAGAGGTGTTTCGTCGTGAATGTCTATTACTTTTCCAGAAAGTGTATAGTTACACTGTTGGGAAAAGGATAGTGCCATATTTACAAACATAAATACGGCAACAAATAAATTCTTCATTGCGTAAAATTATGGTTACTATTTTATGATAAAGTAGTAACCTTAGGCGGCCCTCGAAGTTTTATGAACCGTTCATCAGAGATTATGTGATGTATTTCGTAATGGTAATTTTTGTTTGAGAAAGGTAAAATTTCTTCAGAAAAACTGTAAGTATTAAATTCTATATTGAAAGTCGAAAAGCTAAATGAATCTAAATTACACTCAATTGATTTTTTGTGAAAATGAGTTGTGCTGTCGAGACAAGAAACGTGGTTGTGATTTTCAAAAAGGTGTTCGAACTTTATACCAAGAGGTAACAGAATAAGTGCACTTAATGAAAAGCTTATTATAAAAATGGATATGTTATTTTTATCAGTACTCATTTAAAAATAAAGCCAAGCCCAAAATGCCGGAGCATTTTTTTTACAAATTGTTTAAAAAACGCAAATTCACCAAATAACCATCCTATAATAAGTAACAAAACCATATAAATAGGCAGGATGATTATAAATTTAATGGGCCAGTAAAGTAGGGGATGTAAGTTTTTGGAAACACCAAGTAGCTCGGCAAATGGGCCTGAAAATTTGGCCGCGGTACTACCCGTAATTGCAAATACAATAAAGATGACAAAAACCCTCCAGTTTGTATCAACTCCCCATCTTGCCTTCAATCGTTCTATAAAGCTAGTATCTTTTCCTGCCACCTATAAATTGTTGATTGTATTTTTGTTGAAAGTAAACAAAGTAATTGTAAAGTAAATAATTAACCTCGTACCCATAGTCAATATTAAAGCTATAATTTATTTCCTGTTGATAGAGGGAGGGGTCAAATTGCATTGGATTATGTACGCGATAATTATACTGTTGTACAAACTGTTGGTTTCTACTCTCCAGAAAGGGTTGTCCGTAATAGCCTTGCGGTGGTTGTGTGACAAGCCAACTATTGAATCCGGGCTCTATAATCATAATTTCGTACTCAAGAGAATCATTTTTAATTCGCAGGGTATCACTTACAGAAACATTTTGCTTCTCTTTTGAAGAGGAATAGCCGCTTTTACAACTTGCAAAACCTATAATTGTGATTAGTGTTAAGATGAAGTATTTCATAGCGGATTAATTTATCAAAAATAAGAAATAACTTTCGCTAAAATGCAATTTTAACGGTGTTTAACAAAAAAAGCTCTTTCGTTTAAAAAGAGCTTTTTGTTCTATTTTTAGAGAGAATTATCTTTTTCCAAAAAGCCCTCCAAGAAGACCACCCAAACCACTTTTCTTTTTTCCGCCGCTTAGAACCATTCCTGCTAAGTCGTCTATAATGCTTCCGTCGTTATTTCCATCAAGGATAGACTCAATCAAGCTTTGTTGTTTTTGTTGGGTTTTTCCGCCACCCAATAATCCTCCTAATAATCCTCCCAAAGCATCTGGCGATTGCACATTCTGTTGTCGTTGTTGTTTTCCTAAATAGCCTAAAATAATGGGCGCAGCAATTTGAAGGATATTCATCACCGATTGTGAGTCCATTCCGGATTTTTGGGAAAGAGCACTGGCAACATTTCCTTGAGAACCACCCAAAACGTGGCCTAAAATACCCATACCATCCTGTTTTACTTCTTCATTAACACCTCCTCCAAAAAGACCTCCGAGATTATCTAAAATACTTCCGTCGTGTTTGTTATTCAAGGCTCCCATTAATCCTGCGGCTCCTTCCGAAGAGGAAGCATTTCGCTTCATGGCACCCATTAAAACCGGTAAAGCCATTTGTAGGACTTTTGCCGTTTTATCTGCCGGCTGATTGGTTTCAGCACTTACACCACTCACAATTTGGCGACCCATATCGCTGTTTAATAAATCTAATATTCCTGACATAGTAATTTGATTTTACGTGAAACTTAAAATTACAAAAATCTATTAATTATTTACTTAAGAATTGCAATTATTTGTGATGCCAATTCTTCTCCAATACGGTCTTGGGCTTCCAAAGTAGCAGCACCAATATGCGGGCTTAATGAAATGCTACTGTTCATCAATACTTTTATGGCAGGTGTGGGTTCATTTTCAAAAACATCCAAGGCAGCAAAGGCTAATTTCTTACTCTCTAAAGCTTCTACTAAAGCCACCTCATCTATTACACCGCCCCGCGCTGCATTAACAATGGCTGCCCCGTTCTTCATTTTTGAAATTTCAGTAGCACCAATAATATATCCCTTTTGCTTGGGAACATGTAACGAAATAAAATCACTTTCAGCCAACAGTGAATCTAACGATTGTGTTTTCAGCGAAAAATTTACTTTTTGGCCATCGTAAAAAGGCAAGGAAATTTCGGCACTTTCTACAAAGCTATCGCTGTAAATTACTTTCATTCCACAGCCTAACGCTATTTTTGTCACTTCGCGTCCAATGCGTCCAAAACCAATAATACCTATGGTTTTTCCTCGTAATTCTTTTCCTTTGGCGTAATTCTTTTTAAGAACGTCAAATTGTGTATCACCATCCAAAGGCATATTACGGTTACTATCAAATAAAAACCGAACTCCGCCAAAGAGATGTGCAAAAACCAACTCTGCCACCGAAGCTGAAGAAGCAGCGGGGGTGTTAATTACATGCAATCCTTTTTCACGAGCATAGGCTACATCAATATTGTCCATACCCACACCGCCACGGCCAATAATTTTGATACTTGGGCAATGGTCAATAATATCCTTGCGAACCTGGGTAGCACTCCGCACCAAAATAACGTCTATTTTGTGTTCGTTGATATAGTTTACCAGTTGCTCTTGGGCAACTTTGGTGGTAATTACTTCAATTCCTGCAGCTTCCAAAGCGTTAATGCCACTTTGTGAAATTCCGTCGTTTGCTAATACTTTCATACGTTATGATTTTCTTTCAAATTCTTTCATTGCATCTACAAGCACTTGTACACTTTCTATAGGCATGGCATTGTAAATTGAGGCTCGATATCCGCCTACGCTTCGATGGCCATTTATGCCGCTGATACCCGCTTCTTTCCAAAGACTGTCAAATAATTCCTGGTTTGCACCTTCGGTTAAATTAAAGGTCACATTCATTTTGGAGCGATCTTCTTTTTCAGCAAAACCAACAAATAAAGGGTTTCTATCAATTTCTGAATAGAGAATCTCGGCTTTTTGGGTATTTGTTTTTTCAATAGCCGCTACACCGCCTAAATTCTTTAACCATTCTAGGGTAAGCATAGAAACATACACCGCAAAAACGGAAGGAGTGTTAAACATGCTTTCGGCAGTAATATGCGTTCTGTAATCCATGATTGAAGGAATGGTTCGCTCTATTTTGCCTAAGATATCCTCTTTTACCACAACCAATGTTGTTCCTGCCGGACCCATATTTTTTTGAGCCCCTGCATAGATTAAGTCGAATTTTGAAAAATCCAAAACCCTGGAAAAAATATCACTGCTCATATCGCAAACCATAGGGATCTGCGTAGTGGGGAAGTGGTTGAGTTGTGTACCAAAAATGGTATTATTACTGGTGCAGTGAAAATAATCTGCATCTGTAGGAATACTGTAGTTTTTTGGAACATAATTGAAATTTTTATCTTTTGAAGAAGCTACTTCAATTACTTCACCAAATAATTTTGCTTCTTTAAGCGCTTTTGTGGACCATGTACCTGTGTTTAAATAGGCCGCTTTATGGTTTAATAAATTATAAGCAACCATTAAAAATTGAGTGCTGGCGCCACCTTGAAGGAATAAGGCTTTGTAGCCTTTGTTTTGAAGATTAAGGTGTTCCAAAGCTAATTCGCATGCAGTATCCATAACCGCTATAAAATCTTTACTTCGGTGGGATATTTCGAGAATGGATAAATTTGAATTATTGAAATTTAAAATGGCATCGGCAGACTTTTTGAAAACTTCTTGTGGTAAAATAGAAGGGCCTGCACTAAAATTATGTTTTTTCACAGTACTGATTTTTACGGTGCAAAGATGTAAAATCTACAACCAAATAAGATTAAATTATCGATAATTTATTCAAAGGATTTCAACAAAACAGGCTGAATTTTAATCGAAAACCTTTTCGATTTTTGGTTTCGTAAACTCTTAGAGTGCTGTCAAAAATGTTAGGGTGTCAACTCCGTCTGCATAATCCCAAAGGTGAGGTGCTTGACTCTTTCCGAAGTTAACTTCTCCATCAATTCCTGAATTTGATACAATACATTGAATAGCTTCACGGTTTTTGGTAAGGGTATTTTTAAGACCTTCAAAATCTGTATAATACTCATAAAAAATCACCGAAATAGGCGAGGAGAAGCCCGTGTCTTTTTTCAGTAAAAGAAATTCATTGTCCAACAAATTAATGCCGCCCATGAGATAAACCGCTTTGTTATAATCGTAGTTATTCATGTACTTATCATGCTGAATAACCTCTTTTTGAGAGAACATGGCTTTAAAAAAACTTTCAAAATTGTATCCTTCGGGAAGATATAGTTTTGAAACATTTCGGCAACCTAGTCCAAAATAGCGAAAAATATCTTCGGCCAAACCTTCCAGTTGTGAAATAGATTCATTTCCGGTGAGGACTGCAACACTATTTCGGTTTTTACGGATGATGTTGGGGTATTTCCCGAA
>JAGQZA010000209.1 GCA_020435805.1 Flavobacteriaceae bacterium | reverse complement strand
CAGATTCTTCTAAAAAATCTAACTATGAAGACCAACTCAGTATTGCAAAAAATACTTATGTCCCTGCTGGTAACCCTCATTGCCAGTACTTCTATTGCCCAAAAAAACGAAATTGAAAAAGCTAATAAAGAATTTGACAAGTATTCGTATATCGATGCTCGTGAAATTTATTTAAAAGTGGTTGAAGACGGTTACGCTTCGGCGCAAGTCTATCAAAAATTAGGAGATACCTATTACTATAATAGCGATTATGAAAATGCCGCTATTTGGTATCAAAAGTTAATCGGACAGTTTCCTTCAGAAACAGAATCCATTTATTATTACAGAACTGCTCAATGTTTAAAGAGTTTAGGAAAATACGAAGCCGCAGACCTAATGATGGATTCGTATTCAAAATTGGGTGGTGCAAACATCATTATTAATAATTATAAAGAAGATCCGGATTATTTAAAAAGTATTGCTTTTAAAGCCAAAGGTTACGAAGTTCAGAAAACGGCCATCAATACAAATCATTCCGATTTTGGAACCTCATATTATGGCGATAAGATAGTTTTTGCATCGGCTACCAAAAATACCGAAGGAGCCAAAACCTTTGCGTGGGATGAAGAGCCCTTTTTAGATCTTTTTGAAGCCAATCGCGATATGGATGGTAATCTATCTAATGTTACTTCCGTGGACGGCGATGTAAATACTCGATACCATGAATCTTCCGCAGCTTTTACCAAAGATGGACAAACCATGTATTTTACCCGAAATAATTTTTATCAAGGGAAAAAAGGAAGGGATAAAAGCAAAACCATCCGTTTAAAAATTTATAAGGCCATAAAAAGTGGGGATAATTTTTGGACTAATATTGAAGAATTACCCTTTAATGGGGATAATTTTTCAGTAGCACACCCTGCCTTAAGTGTGGATAATAAAAAACTATATTTTGCTTCCGACATGCCTGGAACTTTTGGGATGAGTGATATTTGGTACGTAGATATTAATGAGGATGGCACCTATGGTATCCCGGTTAATTTAGGGCCAAATATTAACACCGAAGCCCGTGAAGGATTCCCTTTTATAAGTGAGATGAACAATCTCTATTTTTCCAGTGATGGACATTCCGGTTTAGGCGGCTTGGATATTATGGTTTCGCAATTAGGAACCGATGGTACTCCCGGTGAAGTAACCAATCTTGGTGAACCTGCCAATAGTAAAAAAGATGATTTCGCCTTTATTATTGAAGAAGGAAAACGTATAGGGTATCTATCTTCCAATCGTGATGGGGATCAAGGAAGTATTTCTGATGAAATCTATATTGTTAGGGAAAAATGTGAAATTACCATTACAGGGCTAATTAGTAATACAGATACCGGAGAACCAATAGCAGATGCTACGGTGTATCTTTTGGATGAAAATAACAAAGAAATTGCCCAAGTTACTTCCGATGAAAATGGAAAATACGATTTTGAAGCCTTAGCTGCTTGTGATTCAACCTATACAGTGAGAGCCGGAAAAGATGGCTGCGAGTACAATGAAAAACAAGTGAAAACACCCAACAAAACAGGTGTAATTAATGTAAACGTTGGCTTAGATTGCGATCCGTGTCCTCCTAATGATTTAGGATGTAGATTAGCACTTCAACCCATTTATTTCGATTTTGATAGATACAATATTCGTCCGGATGCCGCCATTGAATTAGCTAAGATTTTAGCAGCGATGCGTCAATATCCAGAGTTAATAATTCATATTGAATCGCATACCGACTCCAGAGCACCTTTCAAATACAACGAAGTACTCTCTGAAAAAAGGGCACAGTCAACCCTTAATTGGTTAGTCGAAAAAGGGATAGACCGAAGTAGACTAACTGCCAAAGGATACGGCGAAAGACAACTTCAAAATAGATGTTCAGACGGGGTAGAATGTACCGAAGAAGAACACCAATTGAACAGAAGATCCATGTTTATTATTAAAAATTAAAATAGCCAGATTTAATATTCAATTAAAAGCGCTCAACACTTCGTTGGGCGCTTTTGCTATTTCTTAACAAGGCATTTTGTATTTTTGAAAAAAAATGCTTTCAGTGGTAGAGGAAAAAGTAATTCTTGTTAACGAAAACGACGAAAAAATTGGATTGATGTCCAAGCAAGAGGCACATGAAAAAGGACTGCTTCATCGGGCTTTTTCTGTATTCATCTTCAATGATAAAGGAGAATTAATGCTTCAGCAAAGGGCTTTTGATAAGTATCACTCACCAGGCTTATGGACCAATACCTGTTGTAGTCATCAACGCAATGGGGAAGGGAGCCTTCAAGCGGGGAAGAGACGACTTGCCGAAGAAATGGGTTTTACCACCCCATTAAAAGAAACTACTTCATTTATTTATAAGGCTCCTTTTGATAATGGCTTAACGGAACATGAACTGGACCATATTTTGGTGGGTACTTTTAATGGAGAACCTGTTATAAATACCGAAGAGGTGGCTGCCTGGAAATGGATGTCCTTACAGGATGTAAAATCTGATATGGAAAAACACCCCGAGCATTATACCGCTTGGTTTAAAATAATTTTTGAAAAATTCTACGAAAGTCTTAATTCATGAGCCTTACCATTTACAGAAAAGCCCATTTTAATGCAGCCCATAGATTGTATCGAAAAGATTGGAGTGATGCAATAAACAAGGACGTTTTTGGTAAATGTAGTAATGCCCATTTTCATGGGCATAATTATGAATTGGAGGTCGGGATTACCGGTGATATTGACCCGGAAACAGGTTTTGTTATTAATTTAAACTTAATAAAAAAAATTATTTTTGAAGAAATTGAAGAATATTTCGATCATAAAAATTTGAATCTCGAAGTCCCGGAATTTGAAAATCTGAACCCTACGGTGGAGAATATAGCCGTTGTTATCTGGAACAGACTTCGTGTAAAGTTAGATGCCAAGTTTCAACTTTCTATCAA
>JAGQZA010000208.1 GCA_020435805.1 Flavobacteriaceae bacterium | reverse complement strand
TTGTCTTTTAGCCCTGAGAGATTAAATTTTGGGGTGCGTATAAATTCACTTTTTTTTTTTAAATGCCCTTCCAAAACAGCCACGGTATTATGTACCGAAAAGCCCATGGCAATGGAAAAAAACACAAAAAACATTCCTACATATTCGATAAACTTCAAAAAACCGCCGCCATTTGTTTTTTTGAAGGTAAACCAATAGCAAATAAAGAAAATGAGTGTACTTATTACAAAAAAGCTCATCACTATAAAATACATTTTTAAATGGGCATACTCGTTTTTAATGTACAACATGGGGATGCTCAATAGTGCCACCACCAGAACACTTAAAAACATAGTGCTGTTTAGTAAATGTAATATTCCGTGAATCTTTGTTTTAAAGGGTATAGATTTATTTGTAATTACATTCCAGGACATTTTCTGAAAATTCTCTGCCCCTCCTTTGTTCCATCTAAATTGTTGCGACCTTGCCGCACTTATAACTACGGGAAGCTCTGCAGGAGTTTCTACTTCTTCTAAATATTTAAATTTCCAGTTTTTAAGTTGTGCACGGTAACTTAAATCCAAGTCTTCGGTAAGGGTATCCCCTTCCCAATTTCCGGCATCTAGAATACACTCTTTTCGCCATATTCCTGCCGTTCCATTAAAATTGATAAAATGCCCTTTGCTGTTTCTTCCCGCTTGCTCCAACGTAAAATGAACATCCAATGCAAAGGCCTGCACTCGGGTAAGTAGGGAATAATCCCTGTTAAGGTGCGACCATCGGGTTTGCACTACACCAATTTCGGGATCTTTAAAATACGGAACCGTTTTTAGTATCCAGTCTTTTTTTGGAAGGAAATCGGCATCAAAAATAGCAATATAGTCTCCTTTAGCCGTTTTTAGACCTTCCTTTAGGGCACCAGCTTTAAAACCTTTTCGGTCTGTACGGGTTATATGAAGGATGGGGATTCCTTTTTGTTGCAGTTCTTTAATATGGGTTGCGGTTTTTTCGAGGGATTCATCGGTAGAGTCATCCAACACTTGGATTTCCAGTTTTTCTTTAGGATAGTCTATTTCAGCAATATTGTTAAGCAAGCGTTCCATCACATACAGCTCATTATATACGGGTAGCTGTATAGTTACAAAAGGGGTTTCATCAGGATTTTTTAAATCGAATTTTGGGCTTTCTTTTAAGTTGTTTTTGGCTTTTAAATAATTAAAAAGTAGGTTGAGTTGTGCCAGTGCGTATAGTAATATAAGTAGCAATGCCGCAGAATAAATAACAATAACAATGGTTTCCCAAATCATTTTTTGAAGCTGTATTTAAAAATCCACCCTAAGATTTTTACCCCTGCAAAGATAGCACCTTTTATAGTTCCTGAAACTTTGGAAACGCCAATTCGATTGCGATACGGAACTTCGATTTCGGTGTATGTGAATTTCTTTTTTAAAATTTTCAACTGCATTTCTACCGTCCAGCCATAGGTTTTGTCTTCCATATTCAAAGATAAAAGGACGGGGTATTTTATGGCTCTAAAAGGGCCTAAGTCTGTAAATTTAGAATTGAAAAACAGGCGCATTAGACAAGTAGCCAGCCAATTTCCGAATATTTGTGGAAAAGTCATCGACCCTTTTTCCCGAAGGGTTTTAGTTCTTGAACCAATTACAAAATCGAAGTTTCTGTCAATAATGGGAAAAACTATTTCGGTTAGTTTTTCGGGATAATCGCTATAATCCCCGTCCAAAAAAATAACAATATCGGGTTTAGTTTGAAGCTTTTTAACGTAATCCATTCCTTTCAAACAAGCATATCCATACCCTTTATTTTTTTCAGAAAGTACGGTAGCTCCTGCTTTTTTTGCTACAATCGCAGTCTTATCTGTAGAATTATTGTCCACCACAATTATTTCAGAAACAATGCTAGGAATATCTTTAATTACTAACCCTATAGAAGCTTCTTCATTAAAAGCAGGAATAATAACTTTTATGTTTGGGGCCATTATAAGGAGTTACTTTTCATTTAAAAGACGGAGCAAATCTACATCATTTCCTAATAATACATCATTGCCGTTTATTCTCCCTTGAAGTGGGCCATTCTCTAATTTTAAAACCCCTCTGGGGCAAACTGCCGAGCAGATTCCGCAGCCCACACAACTAGCGCGAACGATATTCTCCCCTTTTTGGGCATACGCTCTTACGTCTATTCCCATTTCGCAGTACGTAGAACAATTTCCGCAGGAAATGCACTGGCCGCCATTGGTGGTAATCCTAAATTTTGAAAACAAACGTTGCTGTAATCCCAAAATGGCCGCCATGGGGCAACCAAAACGGCACCATACCCGACTACCAAAAATGGGATAAAAACCGGTGCCAATAACGCCGCTAAAAATAGCGCCAATGAGAAAGCCGTAACTTTTTCGAAGGCTTTCGGCATCAAAAAAGAACAATTTACTTCCCGAGAAATAATGAATCCCAATAAAAGATAAAATAATTACCAAATACCCAATGGCCCCGTAACGGGCATCTTTTTTCAATTCCTCCTTCTTGAAATACCATATTACCCCAAAAACCAATGCTAAAAAGATAGCCACGCCAATTAAAAAAACATCTTTGGTCAACCAATATTTTTGGGAATCGTACCCCAAATAGGTTGCAATTACTGCCGTAGTCATCACCACAACAAAAACTAGCACACTGTGGATAACCCACCGTTCTACTTTCCATGCAAATAGACTTTTATCTGAAAGTTGCCGAAAAGAATCTCCTGCTGTTTCGGCCAAGCCACCACACCCACAGACCCAACTGCAGTACCAGCGTTTACCGTATTTATACGTTAAGATAGGGGTAATAACAAAAATGGAAATAATTCCGAAAAGCAGCAATGCCAGACCGATACAGCCAGAAGAGATAAAACCGTCTATTCTGTATTGCTCAAAATTGTAGTAATTGAGAGGCCAGATATTCTTCAAATCGTAATA
>JAGQZA010000207.1 GCA_020435805.1 Flavobacteriaceae bacterium | reverse complement strand
AACCCCACCAATGGGACGAAGCCACGAAATGGCTGGAGCAATACGACCACCCGTTGTGGAAAAAATATGCCGCAACAGCCGAAGGTTCGGGC
This sequence comes from Flavobacteriaceae bacterium, assembly GCA_020435805.1. Lineage (GTDB taxonomy): Bacteria > Bacteroidota > Bacteroidia > Flavobacteriales > Flavobacteriaceae > Halomarinibacterium. The sequence goes on along the minus strand of JAGQZA010000207.1, from coordinate 2,870 downwards.
CATGGCGGCATGGACTTTTTTGTGTTACAAGCCTTTGTGGAAAGTGCCAAGAAAAATATAGCACCTCCTTTAGACGCTTACGATGCGGCGGCCTGGAGTTCCATTACGCCGCTTTCTGAAGTATCTATTGCCAATGGAGGGGAAGTTCAGGATTTTCCGGATTTTACAAGAGGGAATTGGGTAAAAAGAACGCCCTACAACTGGATGAAAGATTGGTACTAAGCGTGCAAAGCCTTCCGAAGCATATTTTCATTAAAACCCCAGCTCGTATTTGCCTATTTGGCGACCATCAGGACTATCTGGGGCTTCCCATTATTGCTTGTGCTATAGATAGGTACATGATTTTTGAAGGGCGTAAAAACAGCCATGATTATTTTGAAATAATACTACCCGATTTGGGAGAAAGACGCATTATTCCTCTAGATAATATGCTTTGGGAAGCAAATACCCCCATCGATTTTTTGATTGCCGGATTACGAGTAGCAAGGCGATACGGCTGCATTCCTACGGAAGGGTTTACGGTTACTATTTCCAGTGAAATTCCTATAAACGCAGGGGTCTCCAGTTCGTCGGCATTGACTGTAGGTTGGGTGCATCTATTGTTGAAACTTTTTGGTTGCAACTGTGAAATTACTTCCGAAATAATAGCAAAACTGGCTTACGAAGCCGAAGTAGTAGAACACCAATCGCCCGGAGGAAAGATGGACCAGTTTACCATTGCCATCGGAAATATCATTTTTTTGGACACAAAAAAAGACAGGCACATTCCTTTAGAAGCTACATTGGGAACCTTAATTTTAGCCGAATCGGGGATTCCTAAGCAAACGCTGGGTACTTTAAAAAATACCCGTGAGTGGGCAGAAAAAACCATTCAAAAAGTAATGATAGCGAATCCTAATTTTGATATCGATAGTGTGAAAATATCAGATATTTCCACTTTTCGGAATATCGTGGGTACAGAATTGTTCCCCTATTTTGAAGCCGCAGTGATCAATCATAATATTACGCAAGCTGCTCTTTCCGAATTTCAACAACCCATGCCGGATATAGAAAAGCTGGGACAACTCATGACTCAGCATCACACCATTTTAAAAGATTATCTGGGGGTTTCGCACCCTCAAATAGATACGATGCTTGAAGCTGCCCTGCAGGCGGGCGCTTACGGCGGAAAAATTGTAGGTTCCGGTGGAGGTGGCTGTGCAGTGGTATTGGCTTCGGAAGAAAAAAAGGAAACCATTATCAATGCCTTTATGGAAGCAGGAGCAAAAGATGCGTATGAAGTACAGGTTAGTCAAGGTAGTTTTGTTAGTCATGAAATGTAATACCCTTATTATATTGGCCGCAGGAGCCTCTTCCCGAATGAAACAATCGCTGGGAAACACAGAAGATTTTAAAGGAAAGGCTTTGCTTCCGCTAGGAAAGGAACAAAAACCTGTCATTTATTATGTATTACAAAACGCCCAAAAAGCAGCATTTACTCAAGTAATTTTAGTCGTAGGAAAAGATGCCGAAGCTTTTAAAGACTACCTTAAAAACAACCCGATATCTGGGTTAAAACTATCCTTTGCATTCCAAAATATCCCCAATGGACGTGAAAAACCTTTAGGAACTGCAGATGCAGTCTTTCAGACCATGGAGCAATACCCTGATTTGAAAAATAAGGTGTTTGCTGTATGCAATACTGATAATTTGTATTCGGTGCAAGCATTGAAACTACTCCGGCACGAAACTTCTCCTCATGCCTTTATCAGTTATGATCGGGACGGATTGGATTTTCCTGCGGAACGAATTCGGTCTTTTGCGTTATTGGTTCAGAACCCGGAGGGAATTTTACAAGATTTGGTAGAAAAACCTTCCGAAGCAATTGCCGAAGCTTATAAAGATGCAAAGGGCGTATTACGCGTAAGTATGAATCTATGGAAATTCAATGGAAAGGAGGCCTTCCCGTTTCTACAAGATTGCCCTCTTCACCCTACCCGATTGGAAAAGGAATTGCCCTATGCCGTTTTAACTATGGTACAGGCTGGAATCTCATTCCAAGGAATACCAATAAAAGAACACGTACCGGATTTAACGAGTAAGGAGGATATTGGAAAGGTTGTGAATTATTTAAAAAATATGAATTAAAAAAGCCGCACATAAGTAGCGGCTTTTTTAATTGAAGTTAATTCCAATTAAGCATTCTGCCTTTTAATCAGGTTTAAGGCAGAACCTTCCCGATACCATTCAATTTGCGCATGGTTATAGGTATGGTTTGCTATAATAATGTCCTTGCTGCCATCTTTATGAACCACTTCAATGGTAAGCGGCTTATCAGGAGCAAAAGAAGCAATATCTATAAAGTTAAAGGTATCATCTTCTTGTATTTTATCGTAGTCGTTTTCATTGGCAAAAGTTAATGCTAACATCCCTTGTTTCTTCAAATTGGTTTCGTGAATACGGGCAAACGATTTTACCAATACTGCCGCAACCCCTAAAAAGCGAGGCTGCATGGCCGCATGCTCGCGGGAAGAACCTTCGCCGTAGTTTTGGTCCCCTATTACAATCGTTTTAATACCTGCTTTTTTATAAGCTCTTTGTACATCGGGAACCCCTCCATATTCTCCGTCTAACTGATTTTTGACAAAATTGGTCTTTTTGTTAAAAGCATTAACAGCTCCAATTAAGGTATTGTTGGCAATATTATCCAAATGCCCACGGAAACGCAGCCAAGGTCCCGCCATAGAGATATGGTCTGTGGTACATTTTCCGAAGGCTTTAATTAATAGTTTTACCCCTTGCATTTCACTATCTTTTGTGGGTACAAAAGGTTCCAACAATTGTAACCGTTCTGAAGTTGGATTTACTACTACTTCCACCCCACTTCCATC